>PLUI01000244.1:10714-10839 GCA_003164855.1 Acidobacteriaceae bacterium | reverse complement strand
GAAGCATTGAGCGAACTCTGGGGTGTAAAGTCAAATATTTTGTAACCCTGATGACTGTCGCTTCTGCTGGCGCATCGATAACAGTAAGCCGGGCTTGTGTGAATCGATTCCAGAAACTCCTGGAT
>PLUI01000244.1:3050-10693 GCA_003164855.1 Acidobacteriaceae bacterium | reverse complement strand
CCCGAACACCTGCGTGAGTTGCGAATATCGATAGTCGTACTTGCTGTCGATCTCTTTACGACGTTGGGTCAGGTGGTGTTCCAGGTCCCACAGATCCGACGACTGCTGGATCTGGCTGGCCATCTTCTTTGCTTCCTGAATTACCTCGTGAAACTCTCGCCCCAGGGCAGCGTCGAAGGCTTTGCGTGCGATGGTCTTTTCCGACCTCGACCAGATCGGTTCGTTCTGGTAGGGATAACGGTCTGGAGTCGCAAACGGGTCGGTCATGGTTCGATCCTCCGTGGCGGCATTCTATCCCTTCGCGAGATGCCTTTTCTACAGGGTCGGAGGATTTCACAGGGGCAGATTCACGATTGTTTTCATGCGGCCGCCCGTCCGTTCCGAGGTCAAAAAGATCGTTGACCGGATGTCCGAGATTCTGTTTGCAACCGAGATAGCGTTCCGTCGTCTGCACGGATGCATGCCCCAGCAAGAATTGAATCTGCTCCAGTCTGAGAAGCTTGTGTCAGGTGGAATTCCGGGGGGCGCTGGTGGAGACGACTCAGATGCTTGCGTTCAGGGCCCGGCATGCCATTATTTTCTATCTATTCGGTCTCCCCAGGCTGAGCGGAATCCCGACCTGAAACCAGAACGCATTCCCGCGTGGTCTGTTCTGGACCAATGTGTCGCGCTGATACTTGAGGGCGAAACCACTGTGGGGGCCGAGCTTGAAGCGAAGTTCAGGGCCGATCGCAAAATCACGCCCGCGCAATCCACCGCCAACAACGGCGCCGTTCTGTTGATCATCGGTGGTTTGCTTGTAAAAGTAACCATTCAGGCCGAGCGCGACCCGCCTGGACATTTCCTGCATGGCTACGTATTCCAACGCAAACTCGTTTCCGCTGTGGTAGCGAGTGGCGACGTCCTCGGAATTGACGATGTACTGCAGTTTAGAGCTGATTTCGGTTTTGCCCTGGAAGGGCAGATACGTGAACGCCGCGACCGGTGCAACGGCAAGATTATGCTGCCCCACATTGATGATGGCGGCCTTCGAATACGAGGCACCAGGAAGTAAAACGTCAGCTTCGTACAACCAGTGCCAATCTCCTTTCTCATATCCCAGCTCCAGCACCCCGATGCTCGCATTTCCTACGCCGAACTTGCTGAACTGGCCATTGGGAAGGCTCAGTCGTTCGTGGAGAAACGGAACAGCTATATTGCTGTTCAACGTCCCACCCAGAACATGAACGTTCCAGTTATGCACGACCTTGAAAGCAGTGGCGAATACATCAAGTTTGAATCTAGGGACTGCGCTTTCGCCTACCGCATTGTCCAATTGATTCGCGCTGTAATAAGCGACATATCCATACAGCATGGTTCCGTCCGGACTCGGAGTGAGTCCGGGCAGCACGGTTTCGATTCCGACTGGATAGACACTTGCCCCATTTTCCGTTGCCTGGGCGACTCCGATGATGAATGTGATAACCGCTACACAGGAAAGACACCGCGAAACCCTGACGAACCTATGCTCGGTTTTTCGACATGAAGACGAGTGGTGCAGTCGATCCTTCTTTCTTGAGACGCACGCTTAAACAAGATCAGGCGAATCGCTTGGGGGCATAGCCGGGCGGAAAGGCTGAAAACGGTTCCTCTTCGGCCCTTTCTCACCGCGTATGACTGTCGAGGCCTATCCTCGTTTCTCAGGCCGCATCGGGATCGCTCGACGATCAATGCGTCAGCCCGAGCGTGCGACCTGTGACGGGGCGCTCTGAAAACCCTGATGTTCGTACCCGAGCCGCTGCAACAAGCCCTGAAATTCCGAATCAACGCGAAGCCGATCGAAGTGAGGATGTACTCGCAAGAAAATCGTCCAGGTATCCCGCTGGTCGCACGCCTTTTGAAGCCATTCCAGCGCGAGATGACTCTCGTTTAAACCAGCATGGATTTCCGCTACACAGTACGCCGAATGGTATTGCTGCCTGGGCGCAGCCAGGAGTTCGTCGATAATCTTCCTGGCTTCCACAGGGTTTCCCGACATCGCCCAGCCATGGCCCAGCGCGGCCAAGAAACGGGGTAACCGATGGGAAAGCTCCACGGCCGCCTGGAATTCCTGCAAAGCCTCTTCCCATCTTCCCATCTGCTCGTACGCACAACCGCAGACGAAGTGCCCCGGATAGAAGCTGGAATCCAGATCAATGGTTTTCAGAGCCTGTTCCAACGCCACGTCGAATTGGCGCACGAAGTAAAACGCCAAAGCTGTGGTCGCACTGATGGACATGGAAAGGGGATCAAGCTGCAAAGCTCGTTCCGCCTCCCGAACAGCCTCCTCATGCCGACCCAGAGCCGCAAGCTCCATCGCATACCATTGGCGAGCCAACGGATAATCTGAACTGAGCCCCAGGATATGCTGGAATTCCTGCTCAGCACCGCACCAATCCCAATCGTAAAACGATTTCACAAAAGCCAGCGACGAACGGGCTTCGGCCAGCCGATCGTCGATCTCCAGCGCCTTCATCGCTGCCGCTCTGGCCTTGGGGAGGCCTTCCCGTGGCGCAAGCACCATGTTCCAAACCAGCATTTCATAGGAATCTGCCACTCCGGCATAGGCCCGAGCGTACCCAGGGTCCTGGTCGATGGCTAAATTGAAATACTGCAACCCCTTTTTCAGCGCTTCTTCCGTTCTCTTGTTCCAGTAATATCGGCCTTTGAGATAGAACTGATAGGCTTCCGGATTTTGAGTGGGGCGCTTCGTCAAGGATATCTCTTGGGTCCCGGTCAGCTTGAGCTGTAACTTCTCGGCGATGCCTCTCGCAATTTCCTCCTCGACTGCCGTGAGGTCGGCAACGTCCCGGTTGAACCGCGCGCCCCAGATGAAGCTATTGTCTACGGCGTCAATGAGTTCCGGGCTGATCGAAACCGAGTTCCCACGGCGCACGACCCGTCCGGCCAAGATCGCGTTCACATTGAGCTCCCGGCCAACAACATGAGGGTCGATGGCCGCTCCCTTGTAGCGAAAGACAGAGGTTCGCGAGATCACGCGCAGATTGGGCAACATGGCCAGGGCGGACATCAGGCTTTCGGTAATTCCATCGCTTAAGAATTCTGATTCAGGATCATCCGCGGCGTTTTCAAAGGGCAAAACGGCAATCCGGAGAGGGGATCCTTCCTTGCCAGACCGGAGGCGAGATGGCGCACCGGGCCCGTTTTCACTGCCCGCCAGGTGGATTATGAAATCTGAGTCGCGCCTTACCCGTTTCAAATCGGCGCGGAGCTCGGATGCATGCTGGTAGCGAATCTCACGATCTTTTTCCAGTGCCTTGCTGACGATTTCTATCAGCTTGGGAGGCAAGCCGGGACGGAGGCTCGCAAGAGGGACCGGCTCTTGATTTAAAATCCGGTCGAAGATAACCGCGATGGTATTGCCGGAAAACGCGAGATGGCCGCTGCACATTTCGTAGAGCACAGCGCCCAGGGAGAACAGGTCGGAGCGGGCGTCCAAATCCGTGCCGCGCGCCTGTTCGGGAGACATGTAGGCAACGGTGCCCAGCGTGGCTCCTGGACTGGTCAGATGTTCATCGCTCAGTGCGCTCTGCGTGACGCCTGCCGCTCCTTCGGCAACTCCACTGGTAGCGGGTGTCAGTTTCGCCAGCCCGAAGTCCAGAATCTTGGCGTGACCCCGCTTGGTGACGAAGATGTTCGCGGGCTTGATGTCGCGATGCACGATTCCAGAGGCATGAGCGGCGTCCAGCGCGTCGGCGATTTCGGTGGCGAGCGCGAGAATAACCTCGGTTTCCAGAGGACGCCCTGCGATGCGGTGGTTCAGGGCCAGTCCGTCCAGAAATTCCATGGCGNNGGCAGGAATTTCAGGGCGACGAATCGGCCGAGCTCGGTATCCTCTGCCTTGTAGACGACACCCATCCCGCCGCCGCCCAGCTTTTCTAAAATGCGATAGTGCGAGACCGCGCGATTGACCAACGGATCGGGCAAATTCACTCCCATTTCACCTGCGCCCCTTGGAGCGTTTTTTTTCATTCTTTCCGGCGTTTGTGAGTTCCCGAATCCATGTCCGTATAAAGCGCAAAAGCGAGGACAATCGGCTCATGGGCCGGGATTTTTCTTCAAAACCTTTAAGTTGCACCGTGCGCCGATTTCTGGTGTAATTTCCGGCCCGCCCGATGCTCATTCCTTTCCATAGTGCGAGATTGTGAGAGAGCGTTTCAACTTCTTCCCTCAACCGCGTTGAAACTTTGCGAATCTTTGGTCGTGGATCACAGATCAAGGTGATACAAGACACAAATTACAAATGCGACAGTCTACCATAAATGTAATAAGAGCAAATGCACTGATTGTGAAATGTTGATGAGTCGCAGGTGAGTTGTTAATCCTATGAAATATCGGGAGTTGCTGAACACGGTCGTAGAACTTGCTGGCGGTCACGCCCAGTGTGGCCGCAGTTTTTGCAGATCAACCGCCCGTTGGGAAGGACGGTCATTGGGCGGAACTTGTCACCGACTACGCAGTATGGACAACGAACTTCTTTCTGCGCCATTCTTGCGGCACTCACTGGTACAAAGCGGTAAGGCCGCGCTCGGTCTCGCGTCGGACATGCCAGTATAGAAGTCTTCGACGCCATCTGAATGTTTGACACCCGACACAAAAGTGTAAACGCTATCCGATTGCCGGGGGCTCGCGTTGAAATGGATCGGAAGCGGGGGCGAATTGTTAACTGATGTAAACAGGCCATTACACGTTTCGACCGCAGGTCAATGAGCGCTATGGCGATATTACGACAGTTGATGAGGCAGGACAGTGAGGTTTCGCCTAAGCTATTTGATTTCCGTCCTCATAGGTTGGAGTGTTGTCCGCTACGCGCCAAGACACTGCAAGGGAATTTCTTCCGTGGGAGTCAAAGCATTGTATGCGTAAAAAAGGCGCCGGCGGGTCTACCGGCGCCGAACACTCGCGAAATCCGGCCCTCTAACCCGCAAACACTAAGGTTTGACCACAAACACAGTTCCGCAGTTGCAATTCGCGCCGCCGTTTAGCGTTGTGCCGTAGAGCTTGCCATGAGTATCCAGAACCAGGCTGCTCCAGGGATTCTGGCCGTCCGTGCCAGTGTTGGTGAAGCTGTGCAGAACACGTTGCTCCCAAGTGCCGCCCGCCCGTGGAGACAACTCAAACACCGTTCCCACATTGTCTGTGCCGCCAGCGGTAGTTGTCAGATAAAGATTGCCGTCCGCATCGAAGACCGGCGCGCCGTAAGCGGGCGATGCGCCATCCGCATTATTTCCAAATGGATAGATGATCGACTCATTCCAAACGTCGCCACCTGCGGGAGACAACTCGAACACCGCCCCGGTGGTGAAAATTCCGGCGAAAGCTCCTTGCGTAGTGGCGCCGTAGAGATTTCCTTTAGTGTCGAACGTCAAACCACTGATCGGGAAAAATCCGTCATTTGCCGTGGTGAAGTTATAAATCACAGTCTCCGTCCACTCACCGCTGGCGGGAGTCAACTGGAAAACCGTCCCACAACCAGGGCTGCAATTTCCACTATTGCCGCCAACGTTGGTCGTGCCATAGAGGTTGCCTGCGGCATCAAAGGCCAAACTCCCCTGGGGATAGCCTCCATCAGTACTATTGTCGAGGAAGATGTGGAGAAGCGTCTCCGTCCATTTCCCTCCCGAAACCGGCGGCGAAAGTTCGAATACCGTCCCGGCACCCACGCTGCCGCCGTTGGCCGTCGTGCCATAGAGATTGCCACTGGCGTCGATGACAAGGCCTCCCACGGGTGCTGCGCCGTCCGTCAAGCCGCCGGCGAAATTGTAGAGAACTGCTTCGGTCCAGCTTCCGCCACTATGCGGGATCAGCGCGAAGACGGTTCCGACATTGTGCGTGCCGCCGCTGGTGGTTACACCGTACAGGCGTCCGCCCGGGCCTGCAATGAGTCCGGGGTTTGGGGCGGTTCCATCGCTCCCACTAGCTCCAAAGTTGTATAGGATTTTTTCCGTTGTGCCGCCTCCAGCCGCAGCTAGGATTTCGAAGGCTGTGCCGCTGGCGTGAGTGCCCCCGAATATTGTCGTGCCGTAGAGATTGCCCGTTTTGTCGAAGATGAGCGCGGAAACGAGATCGACTCCATCCGTGCCGTTGTCGTTGAAGGAATGAAGAACTTTTTCTGCCTGGGCGGCAGCGCTTGCCGTGAGGAGCACCGTCAGAGCAAACATGGTCAGCGCCGAAACGAGCGTGGAGATAGAGAAGGATTTTTTGCTACGCATGTGGATTCTCCTCAGATCAAAAAGGTTGGGGGAGGCCATAATAGCAGGAATTTGGGTTCAGAGCATGACAGGCGCGGGAACACTGGTCGCGACTACTCCTGGTTCATCCTTCCTGGTTTCCGGCCTCTCGAAGTATAGGAAAATCAAAATTTTGTGTTCAGCTTGAGTGGAATCTCGTCTGTTGGAACGCGAAATTCACGCATCGAACGCGAGGGACGGACTGCCCATTGAGCGTGTATGACAAGACGCTCTGGGCTGCTTGAATCTTTTCCGGCCAGCCCTCAATCATGCGCACTCGAACGAGAGGCACGTTCATCACCGGCAGGACGCGTAACCACCGCACGCGGTGTGCCGCGAGAGAGAGGCCGCCGGGAGAAGCGCCGACGATGTGGAGAAAATTTCATCTCGCATACTCAAAGCGATTTTGCGAAACGGTTCCGACGCGGTAAACTGAGTTTTACAGGTGACGTTTTACAGGTGATTTCCGTCGTCGGCCGTCAGCAAAAGTTTGCTAAACTATTGAAACGGCTCNNAGCTCAGTTGGTTAGAGCGCTACCTTGACACGGTAGAGGTCGCTGGTTCGAGTCCAGTCGTGCCTACCATTCTTCTTTTAGCCTCAGCGGTAATCACGAGTTTTTCTCCACCCAGCCTCCGCCCATGATTCAGCTCACTGCTTCTGCAGTCGGCGGGTCGCAAGAAAGCCGCCAGCGCCAACCCCTGAGCTGCCGTTCGATCCTCCGACACGCTGTGAGCGTAAAGCTGCAGCGTTGTATTGACGTTCAAGTGACGGAGCAGAGGCTGCACGGTCTTGGGTCGGTCTTCGTGCGAAAGAGGAAGCCGGCTGCATCGCCACGAAGCCAGCCCGGAAGCCGAAATGCATTCCTACCAGACATAGGTCCCCACAGATTCCGCGGGCAGCACGGTCTGGAAGAACTTTCCGTGGTATTTCACGGCGAAGGGCTTGGGAAAATTTCCTGTGTTTGAAACTACCAGCACCACCTTGTCCTCCGGCGTCAGGAAGGCTACGCTGGCCAACTGCTCCATTTCGCTCGAAGCCACCCGCACCGAGCCCGGCGGCACGAACTGCGAGAAATGCTGGACGACATAATAAGCAACATTCCTGGTTACAGAATCGCCCTCCAGCGTGAGCGCCCCGGAACATCCTGTGCACCCTCCGTTGTTGGTGTGCGGCCCGTTTTGCGGATCGGCCGCCAAATTCCACAACAGCACATTGCGGCTCCAGTTCCGCGTCGCGCCAATCATCACCGACCTTACCGGCTCGGCAATCCCCAGCGGCCCTTCGCCACGGTGTTGCGTAACCGACTGCTCCGTCAAATACAGGTTTTTGTTCGGGTACGCATCATGCACCTTTGTCAGCAAGCTCGCTTCGCC
>PLUI01000244.1:0-3044 GCA_003164855.1 Acidobacteriaceae bacterium | reverse complement strand
TTTCGCAATGAACCTGTCTTGTTCCTGCGCAAACATCACCATGCTGGGCGTATTCTTCGGATTCAGAGGCTCATTCTCGATCGTGATCGCGTCAATCGCGATCCCTTCGGCTCGCATCGCCTCGATGTACTTTACGAAATACTTTGCGAACGCGCCGTAATACTCCGGCTTGAGCTCGCCGCCCTTCACATCGTCGTTCGTCTTCATCCATGCCGGAGCAGACCACGGCGATCCCAGGATCTTGATCCCCGGCCGAAGCGCCAGAATCTCCTTCAGCACCGGAATCACATCCGCGCGGTCCGGCCCCAGGCTGAATTTCGCCATCTCCACATCGGTCTCGCCAGGCGGCAGGTCATCGTACGAGTACACGCGCTCATTCATATCGGACGCCCCGATGCTCACCCGCAGGTAACTCACTCCGATCCCGTCGTCGCCCGTCGTAAATAGCTTCTTCAGCAGCGCCGCCCGTTGCGCCGCGCCCATGCGCATCAGCAACTGCGAACTTCCTCCCGTCAGCGCGAAGCCAAAGCCGTCCATTATCTGGAAGTGCTGCGCGTCGTCCACCGTAAGCACCGGCAGCTCTCCCGCTTCTGAGGAAAAGTGCAGCGAGGTTGCCTGCGGTGCCACTACGGCAACCCGGTCAGGTGTGGTCAGCCACAGCCGCGCCTCCCGTTCCTGCTGCGCGTTCGACGACAAGGAAGAGAACAGCACGGCGCAAGACAAAAAAAAGACCAGTCTCAGCTTCATGAGGACTCCAGCCCTGCGAAGGGTTACGACCTTTTTCGAAGAGACAAACGATTGTCTTAATAAGAAACAGCAGCGGCGCCACAATTCGCCAACGATAAGAGCACGGCGGAGCCGCGCCTGTCAACCCAAGCCGGCGACCACGATAGCCGCGGAAACGAGCGTGCTGGCGATTGCGCTACGGAACGGGCTAGTGAGGAGACGTTCGCTAGGGCATCAGATACCGATTCACTGCTCAAACTCGTCCAGCTCCACCCTGAGTTACACCTATGATTCCGGCGGCAATCTGCTGGCGCTGAAATCCTCCAACACGAACGGGATTTCTGATACCTATACTTACGACGCGCTGGATCGGCTGAGCACCGTGACTTACCAGTGCGGAGAGAAAAGACGATTTCGCGGTTGACCATGAACATCCAAGCCACGCCACCGGCCGAACCAGATCGCCCGCAATCCGGCCAACGCGCACCGCAAGCGCGGAGTGGTGGCTGGCTGCCTCTGTTTCAAGGCATAAGGCCGGTTACTCGCGCCGGAGCAATCCGCGATGCCTTGGCCGGATTCCAACTGGCAGCGATGAACATCCCGCAGGCGCTGGGCTATACCAAGATTGCCGGCATGCCAGTGGTCACGGGATTTTACACGCTGTTGCTTCCGCTGCTGGCCTTTGCGGTATTCGGTTCTTCGCGTTACCTGGTGGTCGGAGCAGATTCGGCGACCGCTGCCATTCTTGCTGGGAAGCTGGAGGGTATGGCGCCCGTCGCCAGCGCGAGATATGTGGCGCTGGCATCGATGGTGGCTCTGCTCACCGCCGGATTTCTGTTGCTGGCGCGAGTGCTCAAGCTTGGCTTCCTGGCCGACTTCTTATCGCAGACTGTGCTGGTAGGGTTTCTCACCGGAGTGGGATTTCAGGTTGGCATCGCCGTGCTGGGCGAGATGGTCGGCCTGGAAGTGCACTCCAACCGGACAGTTGGTCAGCTCTTCGAAGTGTTCCGCAGCCTGCACCAGGTTCAGCTGCCGACCGTGACAATCTCGGTAGTAGTTGTGACCGGCGTCTTTGTCTTCAGCCGGTTTGCTCCCAAGGTACCGGGCCCACTGATCGCGGTCGCCGGCGCAATAGCCGCGAGCGCAGCATGGAATTTCGCTGGGCGCGGCATCGCGATCGTCGGGCCGGTAGTTGGCGGGCTTCCGCATTTAGGTTTGCAGCATGTGCACTGGAAGGACGTCGTGCCGCTGCTCGGCGTGTCCGGCTCCTGCTTTGTGATGATCGTTGCTCAGAGCGCGGCTACCGCACGTTTCTACGCGGGACGCCACGGTCAGCACCTGGACGAAAGCGCAGACCTGGTCGGTCTGTCGGCGGCCAACGCGGCGGCGGCGTTGAGCGGGACATTTGTGGTGGATGGAAGCCCTACTCAAACCGCGATGGTCGAAAGCTCCGGCGGTCGCAGCCAGCTTGCCCAGGTGGGCACCGCCATCGCGGTTGCGTCCGTTCTGCTCTTTCTGACCAAGCCGCTGCAATACCTGCCACGTTGCGTTCTGGGCGCCATCGTATTTTTCATTGCTGTCCGCCTAATCGACGTGCGCGGCTTGCGTGAGATTCGACGCGAGAGTCCCGGAGAATACGCTCTGGCTGTGTTTACTGCGGCCGTTGTGATTCTGGTAGGCGTTGAGCAGGGCATCCTGCTGGCCATGGTGCTGTCGCTGCTCCGCGTTGTGCGGCACAGCTATCGCCCTCACACCGGAGTCTTAGTGGCAAGCGAACGTGATCCCTGGCAGGTGGTGCCGGCCGTTCCCGGCGCGACAACGAAGCCTGGTTTGGTGATCTATCGCTTCGGAGCAGCGCTCTTCTATGCCAATGCCAGCCTGTTTGCGGAGCAGATTCTCGGCTTGATTGGGCCAGCTCCTTCGCCCACGCGCTGGCTGGTTGTCGATGCCGAAGCGATCACGAATGTGGATTACACGGCGGCCCGGATAGTGCGACAGCTTCAGAAGGAACTGGTTCACGGGGGCGTCGTGTTGGCATTCGCACGCGTCCCTGTCTCTCTGAAGGCGGACTTAGACCGGCACCTCTTGACGGAGATCATCGGTCCGGCGCGGTTTTTCGACCGCCTGCACGATGCGCTGGCGGCATTCACAGAGCGCAAAGACCTACCGGTAGCAACGTCTTCGGGGAGTCAATCAGCGCCGGGCGAGACCTCGCTCTGAGCCCAGTGGTACAGATGGCCTTGCCAAAGCCCAACTGATTTGCAAGTGATTTGTTGGTCTGCAAGTTGTTGAAAAATGGCGGAAGCGAGTGGGGGTCG
>PLUI01000095.1 GCA_003164855.1 Acidobacteriaceae bacterium | reverse complement strand
GGAACCGAGTCCCGTAGGGACGACAGAAGAATATTTTGGACCTCGCAACAGGAGAGCTGGCCGCCTTCCGCGGAAGCCGCCGAGAACAAACCTCGCCTAATGGCACGATCGTGTCGTTGACGCGACCCGGCAGCAGGGCCGACAATTGCGCTTTCCTGNNTGGCTACCGAGCCGTCCCCGCAAGGTAGCCGAACCGGGCCCCGTTCGCGTGTCGATGCCACTTTGGAGGGGTTCTCATGTCCGCAAAATCGGCCAATCCTGTATTTTGGATCTTGCTTTCCACAATCCTGTCTGCAAGCTGTCTTGCGAAGGACTATCTCGTAATCACTAGCGATCCACCTGGCGCCAAGGTCGAGATCGATGGAGACGTTGTCGGGCGAACACCTTACACGATCGAGATTCCCAAGCAGTACCTGGCCGGTGGCGATTCTAAATTTCGCGTTCGTTGCGAAATTTAGAGTGGGGATGTTTACACGTCACAGACTTCGTCCGGCGAACAAAACTAGATTGTCCTCATGCCTTGGGGACTGGCGCGCTTTCACCACAGCGGGCAGAGTCATTTCGTCACATTCTGCTGTTACCATCGCCGTCGGTTGTTTACCACGGACGCAAGCCTACGAATCTTCGAGTCGGCCTTGGAGCGGGTGCGGCGCAGTTTCAGGCTTCAGGAACTGCTCCACTCAAGCCAAAGGACGGCTTGAGCGGGCCACCCCGTCCGCGCGGGCAGACTGCTCAAATCCCCACGAGCACGCGGCCCGGTTTGGTCGGACGCTCCACCAACTCGTGGGCGCGTGCTATTTGATCCAAGGGGACAATTTCGGCAACATCCAGTCCCTGCCATCCCGCCTCAAGCGCCTGACTGAGGGCTCGAGCGGCGTCGACTTTTGCATCGACGGGAACGTCGTCACTTCCGACAAAGAAGATTCTTGCGTTTACAAACACTAACTCCCAGAAAGGAATCTGAGGGGTCGGAGCACTGGTGGCGTAGGTCGCGATTGAGCCCTCCTGTGCCAATACCTCCATGTCGGTTTTGACGTTGGCTGCGAAAGCCACTTCGACGACGTGATGGACTCCAGCGGGAGCCAGCGCCCGGATTCGTTCCGCCAGGTTGCCATCCGTGAGCAAAACCTCGTCTGCGCCGGCGCGCGATGCGATCTGCTTGTCGCTTTCGGCGCGGCAGGTGGCGATGACTCGCGCTCCCGCTCGACGCGCCAGTTGAACGGCGCAAGCTCCGACCGCACCGGCGCCGCCTTGCACCAGAACAGTGCGTCCTTCGACCGAGCCCGCGACGTGAACAGCTCGATGAGCGGTTATCCCGGGAATGCCGAGACAGGCACCCTGTTCCAGAGGCGCGCGCTCGGGGAGTTGCACCACCTGCCGCACGGGAACCACGGTGTACTCGGCGGCGGTTCCGAAAGGCCGATAAGATTGAGCGCCGTAGCACCACACGCGCCGGCCAATCCAGTCCTGCGAGACACCTCCGCCGACCGCATCCACCGTGCCCGAACCATCGCTGTGGGGAATGACGCGCGGATAAGGCATGCCGATGCCGAAAGCGTCCTGGCGTTTCTTGACATCGCCCGGATTTACGCCGGAGAAGGCAACGCGAATGCGAACTTCGCCTGCGAGTGGATGAGGATCATCCGTCTCGCCGATGGTGAGGACATCACGCGCAGCGCCCTGCTTTTCGTACCAAGCCGCTTTCATTTCTCGATCTTACCTTGACACCCGGCGAGCCGAACTACTTTCCCACCTGCACGATGCACTCTTCAAGCACATCCATGGCAACATCGGCTTCCTCTTTCGTCACGACCAGCGGCGGACAAATACGGATCGTGCTCGGCCCGCAGCCCAGGAAGAGCACGCCATGCTCGAATGCCTTCTCGACAATCAGGTCACGCTCGGCGGCGCCGTACTCTTTCGTCGTCTTGTCCTTCACGATGTCGACGCCGATCATCAGCCCGCGGCCACGGCCGCGCACATCGCCGACCAGCTTCAGTTTCGCGGGCCAGTCCGCCATCCGCTTCATCATGTGCGCGCCCACTTCCGCAGAGTGCTCCAGCAGATTTTCTTTTTCGATGACGTCGAGCGTGGCCAGCGCAGCCGCAACACAAACCGGATTGCCGCCGAATGTCGAGGCGTGCGAACCCGGCACCCAGTCCATGATTTCAGAGCGCGTCATCGTAATACCCAGGGGCATGCCGGACGCGATTCCCTTCGCGATGCAGACCATGTCCGGCTCAACGCCCGTATGCTCGACCGCCCACCACTTGCCGGTGCGCCCGATGCCGCTCTGCACTTCATCCACCACCAGCAGAATTCCATGACGATCGCAGATGCGCCGCAACTCTTGCATAAAAATAGTCGGCGCGACCACGTAGCCGCCTTCGCCCTGCACTGGCTCCACAAAGATCGCGGCCACTTCTTCGGGAGGAAGCGTGGTCTTGAATAATTTCTCCTCGATGAAGCGGGCGCAGCCGAGCGCGAAAGCATCCGGATCTTGCGTAGCGTCTTTACGTCCGCGATACAGGTCGGGATACTGGATGTGCGTGACTCCCGGCATGAGCGGAGCGAAACGCCGGCGCTGCTGCGGTTTCGACGCGGTCAGGGAAAGTGCGCCCATGGTGCGTCCATGAAACGCTCCGAAGAACGCAATAATATTCTGCCTCTTCGTGTGATATCGGGCGAGTTTGAGGGCGCACTCGATCGCTTCCGCGCCGGAGTTGCCGTAGTAGAATTTGTGCGGTCCGGGCATGGGTGCGATCTTCGAAAGTCGCTCCGCCAGGGTGAGCATATTCTCGTAATAAAAATCTGTGCCCGACATGTGGATCAGTTCGCCCGCCTGCTTCTGCATGGCGGCCACCACTTCGGGATGGCAGTGGCCGGTTGAGGTCACGGCGATGCCGGCGGAAAAATCGTAAAACTCGTTGCCGTCAACGTCAGTGATGACGATGCCGCGGCCACTCTTGGCCACCAGCGGATAGGAACGGGTATACGACGGCGAAATATATTTCTGGTCGTTGGCCAGGACGCGCCTGGCGTTGGGGCCGGGGAGCGCGGTCTTGATCTTGGGTCCGTTAATGGCGGGTCCAGCAGTGGGCGTTGGTGCGGTCATGGTTTTCGTGGTCATGGGATCCTCCGTCAGCAGCTGTCAGTAGTCAGCTGCCAGTTTGGGTGAGTGCAACCTCGAAATACGCGGCCCTGGTTCGGGCGTGCGCAGACTGAGGCGAATCAGGCAGGAGGATTTACTAGTCGCTACCGAAGAGGCTGGGACGAAGACGGGAAGGCAGATTCGCACGATAGCGCCGCGGGCAAACCAGTGAGCGGAGCCAGCACTCGGGCAGATGCGAATTGGAAGCGTTGCGCAGCATCAATGTTCATGACTTCTTAAACATTATACGTGGCGGAGGCGCGTGGCGTAACCCCCTGTTTACTTTGGTAACGGCGGGCCCACCGCAGGAATCTGAGAATCGAATGTGGGGATGGAACGTCTGATATCTTTTAGCTTCCTTGTTTTCCACCCACATGTCTAAAGCGCAGAGCCCAAGCCGGTTTGCGGTGATACTTGCCTTCGGGCTGGTGTATCTGTTTTGGGGCTCGACGTATCTGGCCATCGATATTGCGGTGCAGAGTATACCTCCGGCATTGATGTGCGCGGTGCGCTTTTCGATTGCCGGAGTGGTCATGCTCGTGGTGTGCGCGGCTACGGGGCGCCGGGTCCGGTACTCGGCGCGGCAGATTGCGCTGGCGTCGGTGGTGGGAATCCTGCTCTTGATGGGCGGAAATCTGACGCTTTCGTGGGCGGAGTTGACGGTACCATCGGGACTGGCGGCGCTGATCATTGCGATCACGCCGTTGTGGTTTCTGGTTCTGGATTCACTGCTGCTCGGCCACCATCGCATTTCATGGCGAGGCAAAGCCGGACTGGCGTTGGGGTTGGTGGGATTGCTGGTTTTATTCTGGCCGGAGTTGCACTCAACTTCGCCGCTGGGACGCCGCGAATTGTTTTCTTCTCTTGGGCTGCTTGGTGGATCATTTTCCTGGGCTCTGGGATCGGTGCTGTCGAAGCGCTGGCAGTCAGGCATGGACGTGTTCAGCGCAACCGGATGGCAGGTGACGGCGGCGGGCGTGGCAAACTTTTTGTTTGCGGCAGCGGTGGGAGATTTTTCCCGGGTTGCGTGGACGACGCGCGGAGTAAGCGCGGTGCTTTATCTGGTGGTGTGCGGATCGTGGATCGGATACACGGCCTATATTTGGTTGCTGGAACATGTGCCAACCTCGAAGGTGTCTACCTACGCGTATGTGAATCCGGTGGTCGCGGTGTTTCTGGGATGGCTGATTCTGCACGAGCGGGTGGATCGATTTATTGTGATGGGGAGTGTGATCGTGGTCTTGTCGGTAATTCTGGTTACGAGTGCGAAGGTGAAAGAGAAAACTGTCGGCGAAGAACTGCCGGCCGTGGAAGCGGCGGGGTAGTGGCGTGACCGATGAACATGCCAGGGAAAGTTCGCAGCAGCCTACCCGTGAAACTGCCATGGGTCGGAGCATCCCGTGCCGTGTTGGGATACGGCCGGGCCGGGTCCCCATGACAATCGTTAGTTAGCCGTGCAATCCAAAATCCCCACCCTAGTCGCGGAGAACGCGACTAGGATGGGGCACCCGGCTGGAATTTGGCGCTTAGGGTTTGATTTCGAAGGCTACGCCGCAGCCGTCGGAGTCTGGGCCGCAGTTGCGGAGGCCTCCGACTGAGGTGGTGCCGTAGATTGTTCCCTGCGCATTAACCAGGACGCCGCTGTAGAGCTGGCCGCCGCCGGCGCCGTTGGTGAAATTCTCGAGCACGGTTTCGGTCCAGGGATCTCCGGAGCCTGCAGGCGGAGACAATTCGAAAACTATGCCGTCTTCGGGGTTGCCGGTGCCACCGCCGAAAGTGGTGCCGTAAAGATTTCCGGCTTTGTCGAATACCACGCCGGCCCGAGAATTGAGGCCATTGGTGCCGGTCAAGCTATCGAGGATGGTCTCGGTCCACGGCGCGCCGGTGGTCGTGGGGGGTGAGAGTTCCCAGACGGTGCCGTAGCCGTAAGCGCCGCCGACAGAGGAGGTTCCATACATGTTTCCGGCGCTATCGAACACCACCTTGCAGAGCGGGCCGAAAGCGTCGAGGGGATTGGAGCCGAAGGAATAGAGGATGGTCTGAGTCCACGGTCCTCCGGCGACCGGGGGTGAGAATTCATAGGCGACGCCGCTGCCATAGAGTCCGCCGAACGGGGCAGTGCCATACAGGTTGCCGGAGGAATCCACGGTGAGGCCGCCGCCCTGATATTCGGGTTCCTGTCCGTTGGCGACGTTGAACTCGAAAAAGGTTTTTTCGGTCCACGTGCCACCCGGCGAGGTAGGCGGGTGCAATTCGAAGGCGCTTCCGTCTCCGTTTCCACCATAGGTTGTGACCCCGTAGAGCACGCCGTGCGGGCCGAAGACGAGTCCGGCTGGAGAACCGTAGTTGCCGTGCGTGTTAGGGAATTCGTACAGCAAGGTTTCGGTCCAGGGTTCGCCGGAGCTTGTGGGCGGGCTGAGTTCAAAGATGGTTCCGGTGTTGGAGCCGTCGCTGGAGCCGCCGAAGTTGGTGCCGTACAGGTTGCCTTTGTCGTCGAATATGACGCCGGCTTGCGGGAAGGTTCCATCGTTGCTGTTGGCGCCGAAGCTGTAGAGAACTTCTTCGGTCCATGGTCCGGTGGTGGGCTTGATCAGTTCAAACACGGTGCCGTGGTTGAAGGCGCCGCCCGCGGTTGTTGTGCCGTAGAGGTTGCCGCTTTTGTCGGACACGAGAGCTGACCATGGGGAGATGCCGTCTCCGGTGGTCTTTCCGAAAGTGTGGAGAACGACGGACTGCTGTGCTGCCGCGAAAGTGGCGCTCAGGATGAGCAGAGTTGTGGCGATAGAAACAAAGTGTGGGCTGAGAGGTGCACGTCTCACGAGGATTCTCCTTCTTACGAACGAGTGAATAATGGGGCCGGGGAACTGAGGGCACCTTAGGGAGGCGGAGATGATAATAAGGGATGGGCACGATCCATGCAAGCCCGAATTGGGATCGAATCGGCTTTCGGATTCTGACGCTGGAAAGTTGTCAAAAGGCACGCGGGACATCGTTGAAGGTGTTCCGTCCGCCTTTTCTTTTAAGGCACCGGCTGGATGCCCCACCCGTGGCGGTTTCACGGGTGGGCCACGATGCCGATGGGATTCGGGAAATTTTGCGAATGCGAAGCTCGGCTTTCCGGGTCTCATTGACCAGAACTGGGCCGCGTTCTTCGTAGGCGTAATGGCGGAAGCTGCTCCACAACCGCTCCTCGGGCTTCGAAACTAAA
>PLUI01000118.1 GCA_003164855.1 Acidobacteriaceae bacterium | reverse complement strand
GGCGTTTCTGTGATGGATGGCATCCTGATGATCACTTTCTACAATCAGGAACTACATCACGGCTTCAAGCCCGTAGACGCAATGTACCGCGCCGCCTCGACTCGTATGCGTCCTCTGCTCATGACGGCACTTTCGGCTTGCATTGGTCTGCTTCCCGCCGCGGTCTCTACCGGCATCGGCAGCCAGGTGCAACGTCCGCTGGCAACCGTGATCGTCGGTGGCATGTTGGTAGGCCCCGTCATGCTTCTTCTTGCGGTGCCGGCGCTACGACTCATTTTCCTAGGCGGCGAGCACCACCTGAGCCTGCATTTGCATCAGCCGCCGACGGGCGACTCCAAACCAGAGGAACTTAAATGAGCAAGGCAAGGGTTCTTTTGCCACTGATTTTCTGGGCTGTCCTGGTACATGGGGCAAGTTTCGAAATCCAGTCGGGCCAGGCACAGCAACAAACAACCTCGCAGAGCGCCGAAAAAGGGGCCAACAGCTCACGGGCAGGAAGTAACGGTACTCAAGCTCGTGGCGAAAAGGATCTGATGGGCGAATATCCGGATCGAAACGGGAAGAGTTTCGCAATCGCAAAGATAGGCACACGCAAACATCACCCAGTCGTGAGCCGGGCGAAACCACCTCAGAACCGGCAGCTACGTTCAGCTAAGACGCCGGCTGCGAAGGATCTTCAAACGGAAGCGCTCCAGAATGTTCCGGGTTCCCATCAGACTAACCCGAGTTTGTCTTCTAAAGGTCCAGGCAAAACTATCGGGCATTTCAGTCTGGCGGTACATCCGTCAACCGTGGCTCTAAACGGGCAGCAGTTTAAGAATTCCCGCGACCCAGGAGCGCACATGGCAACCAGCGGAGGACCAGCCAACTCGACGCGGGGCACGGCAGTAATCAATGGAAATGACATGAAGCGCAAGCCTTAAATTGATGTTATGACTCTTATTCGCAAAACACGCGTCATTGAAGCTATCTCACGCCTTGTTGCGATGTCAGCCTTGCTGATTACCGCCGGGTGCGTCGTTGGTCCGAACTATAAGCGACCGGCGGCGCCCAACGTCCCCGGTTACACGCCCTCTTTGTCTGCGACTACGAGCAGCAGTCCGAACGTCACGGGCGGAGAAGCGCAAACCTTCGCCCAAGAACGCGACATCCCCGGAGACTGGTGGACGCTATTTCACTCGAAGCCGCTCAACGACCTGATTGAGCGCTCTCTCAAGAACAATCCCGACCTCAAATCGGCGCAAGCTGCGCTGTTGGTAGCAAGAGAAAATGTTCTCGCCCAGCGCGGCGCTTACTATCCCCAGGTGTCTGGAAGCTTTTCCGCCACTCGCGCAAAGACCTCGGAAGAAATTTCACCCGTGCCCGGCTTCACTACTTTTCAATACAGCCTGTTCACGCCAGAGGTTAGCGTCTCTTACACGCCCGATGTCTTCGGCTTGAACCGTCGGACTGTGGAATCGCTGAAGGCGCAGCAGGAGCAAGCGCGTTATGTCGTGGCGGCGACGAATATCACGTTGAGTTCCAACGTTGCCGCCGCTGCAATTCAAGAAGCTTCCTTGCGCGCCCAGATTGACGCCACCAACGAACTCATCAAGATCAACACCAACATGCTCGACATATTGCGCAAGCAATTTGACAAAGGCTATGTCGGACGCCTCGACGTTGCAGCACAGGAAGCACAGCTTGCACAGGTAGCCGCCACCTTGCCGCCGCTGCTCAAGCAACTAGCGCAACAGCGCGACCTGCTGGCAGTGTTGTCGGGCGGCTATCCCAACGAAGATCTAGTTGAGAAGTTTGAATTGTCCAGCCTGCAGCTTCCGCAGGAACTTCCCTTGAGCCTTCCCTCCAAGCTCGTGGAGCAGCGCCCAGATGTGCTTCAGGCCGAAGAGAATCTGCATTCAGCCAGTGCGCTAATTGGAGTCGCGCGCGCGAATCGCCTGCCGAGCTTCAACCTGACCGGGGATATAGGGAGTATGGCGCTGGCTTTCGGCAACATCTTCACGGCGGGCAACGGCTTTCGCGATGTCGGTGCCAGCGTCACTCAGCCTATCTTTCAAGGCGGAACTCTCTTGCATAAGGAACGCGCGGCCAGAGCAGCTTACGTTCAGGCCGATGAACAATACCGCAGCACCGTACTGACAGCATTTCAGAATGTCGCCGACACGCTCCATGCCCTCGAACAGGACGCCAATGGACTAAAAGCTGCGGTAGCCGCAAGAGATGCGGCTAAAGTGACGCTCGACCTTACGACGGGGCAAATGCAGGTTGGCTATCTGAGTTATCTGGCCCTGTTGAACGCCGAGCAGAGTTATCAGCAGGCCGTGATCAGCCTTGCGCAGGCTCAGTCAAATCGGTACTCAGACAGCGCTGCCTTGTTTCAGGCTCTTGGCGGTGGATGGTGGAACCGCTCGGATGTCCCGCAGAACTAATTGGAAGCAAGATCGACGGCTGTGCAGTACGAGGATTCTAGCTAAACCTTCATGGGGCTAACCTCATAGCTAGCAGCCGTTCGTGGCAGGCTTCGAGGCAGTGTGCCGGATCGGTACCGAGAAGTCGGCTTGTCGGAAGTGATCGATTACTCCCAAACCAGGTAACGGGGTTCTCGCACTACTTCGATTTGATCAGTTTCTTGCCGCTGATCGCGGTTTGATGGATCAAGGTGGACTGACTGTGAATCAGTCGGAATTCGCGGTTTTGCTAGGAATTCGGCCGGTCCGGTGCGCCAGCCGTGTGCCAGATTTCATCTCATTGCGCCAACCCTGGCGAGCAGAAAGGCTGACGAACTGTCGGACACCAAAGGCCCCTTGGTTTGCTGGCTCTTATGCCACTCACGCGGTCCTAAGTGCAAGTGGTTCCACGGAAACGAGGGCTAGTGATCCGAAGTGGTAGCATTCTGCTGTTTACCGACAATCCGCGCCCTCACTGCATTGCTCAGCGCATGCTCCATCTTGAATATCCTCCAAGCGTGCAGAACGTTGCCGACAGCTCAGTTCACTCGGAGCGCCACATTCAGCGCCTCGGTGAGAGCCGTGTCGCTGAATGGCTTTAACAGGCAGGCCACGGCACCCTGCTCGACCAGGCGCCGGTGCAGAGACTTGTCCGATTCAGCGGTGATGAAGATGATCGGAATTTTTGAGCCTAAACGTCCTAATTCTGTCTGCAGCTGTGGGCCACTCATCCCTTTCATGGTGACGTCGAGAATCAGACAGTCGGTTTCGCGAAGGAAATCGGATGCGAGGAACTCCTCTGGCGACAGGAACGCCCGAGCCGTGAAGCCCAGCAGCTTCAGCAAGGGCAGTAGAGACTCACGCACAGACTCGTCGTCGTCGACAACGGCAATACTCGCCTGTTTGGCCATCACACGTTCCTGACCTCTTTTTCATTAGTGGCCAACATGTTGAGCGCCCTTCCGCGAATTCAGCACTCTCCCCGAAGCTTGCGTCAGAAAGTACGAGTCCCTACCATCGAAGCCAACCATCACGGTTATTGTGGCTGAACGTCGTGTTTTAGTATGTCGGGCAAATTGCCGACAATCTCGTAGCGACGCTGCGGGCTCGGGAACACTGCCGCTAGGTTCGGTGGAGAATTCGTTGCTGGCCTTCACGAATGCCGTACACGCCCCATGTCCAGCATCGGCGCCCTGAAGGAATGACTTCGGCAAGGCGCATCTATCACCCAATGCTTCCAGAGTTCCAGTAGCGACCTAACGCTTAGGGCTGTTGCAGCCACGGCGTAAATCCTAGCGTCTCCTCACAATGCAGGACACCACAGGGGACCTCGACCGCATAGAGAGTTGCCTTTTCCCGGCGGAAGGGATCGAGTACCGGCGGGTAGGGATGTGTGCCTCCCAGTCCAGGCATTTCCGCGATTGCGTCGAGTTCCAGAATAGGATGTGCCCTGTCCATTATCATTTCGTGACGCCGCGAAATGCCTTTCGGCAGAGCTCTCGGAACTTATCGCCTGCGGGCTTCCACCTCTTGATATCTTGATAGGGCACCTCGAACGGAAGGCCTCCACACGGTTCCGCGACGACCAGTTCCCCATTTGTTCCGGGTCTCCATACAACATGAGGACCTGATTTTCCTGAGACCTCTACCAATTCGTCGGTCATGAATGGTGGATCGACCATTTGAAATTAGATGCATCCGCTGCAGAAAGTCCACGTGAAGATTGGTCCCGTGCCGCCACCGCGAAACATAAGATCGTATTCTTCCGTCGGCGTCTGCTTAGTTGACTGGGCTGATGAGGCGTAGTCCATCGTCTTCATGCGACTTTTCCTTTCGGAGCGACAAGGACACTCAATGTCCAAACCGGCCAAAAGATCGATGTGCTACTTCTCCGACGCTTGATCGGGCATCAACGGAGCAGCGCCAAAATTTACGCTGAACCGTTTGCACCACACTGAAACCGCACGATATTTCGATAAGTCGACTTCGGGATTAAGGGTATAGTTTTGGTCGCCCATATTTCCCTTGATGGTTCCTAAATCGATGAAACCCGCGCGCAGCACGCTGGCACTGTCTTTGGCATCGTCGGCGGCAACCATATAGACGTGCACATCAGGACCGTTTGATGTGCTAAAACCCGTAAAGCGAAGAACACGACTGCCATCTCCCATCCGGTAGACGGTTGCGGTGCCTGCCGTTGGGTGCAAGATGCTGTAGAACTGTCCGGAGACAAGACGCTGCGGCGACGAGCTACCTTGCGCGGCTGGCATGGCTTCATCGACACGCCGATTAACTACAAGGCGTTCGGGCCGGAATGCATACCAAGCGAGAAAAGCCGCGACCGCGGCGATAGGAATCACCAGTTTCCACTTTTTCATTTCTGCATCTCCTTTATTTCTTTCGCTTTTTCTCGCTGCTGAATCCTAGTTTGCCAAGCACTCTTACGGCGCCGGTCTTCCCACCCTCGAAGTCACCAGAGCCAAGCTGCTGCCCCGTGGCAAACTCATAAGCTGCGCCCAGGACTGCCTTAGGCGGGTAGCGGCGCTTATCCCAGACCAACTCATAGGTCGTAGTAGGGGCGAAACCATGCTCAGAGAAGAACTGTTCCGGGCCCAGTCGGTCGTACTCGTGTATCGCGCGCAACACGTCATTGCGGGTCACGCGATCCCATGCCACCATGTCTTTCTCCTCCCAGGGTTTTAGCTCGACACTCGACGATCGCATTAAGCCGAAAGGAACTGCTTGACGAGAACTGCGGTGTCGTCAGGGTTCTCTTCCGGGAAGAAATGGCCGCCCTTCATCGCCTGTCCGTGCGCGCGTGGCGCCCATTGTCGCCAAATGCCCAGCGGGCCTCCGTCTTTCGCATAGAAAGTGTCGAGCGGACCACCCTCCGCCCACAGATGCAGCATGGGACACTCGATTCGCCTGGACGCTTCCTTATCCGCACGATCGTGTTCGACATCAATCGTCGCTGCCGCTCGATACTCCTCGCAGATTCCATGAACACGAGCCGGGTCGCGATAAGTCGAAACGTATTCTTCGAGAATCTCCGGGCCGAAGGAACCCTGGCCGAAGGGATTATGGAAGACGGCCTCGGGCGCACCGAGAAGATACTTTTCCGGTAGCGGCTCCTTCTGTGACAGCAAAATCCATGGCCAGTAAGTCTGAGCGAAGCGCGCATCGGACCGGCTCCATGCTTCGAGGATGGGAATCACGTCGAACACAGCGAGTCGCTCCACGTTCTTCGGATGATCCAAGGCCATGCGGTACGAGACGCGTCCTCCGCGGTCATGGCCGATCAGCGTGAAAGTCGGAAATCCGAGCTTGTCCATCACCGCAACCAGTTCCTTCGCCATCGCGCGCTTGGAATAAGGGAAGTGGTCGTCAGTAGAAGCAGGTATCCCGCTGCCGCCGTAGGCGCGCAAGTCCACGCAAATCACGCTGTGAGTTTCCGCCAGCTTGGGCGCGAGGAATCGCCACATCAGGCTGGTGCGCGGGAAGCCGTGCACCATCAGAATCGCCGGCCCATCTCCATAGCGGCGCACGAAAATCGTGTTTCCTGAAACCTCCACTTGAGAGGTCTTAAAAGAATCCCGTCCCGCTGGGCTTCCTCCAGTTTCTGCCGGGGCGGCGAAAGAATTCTCCAGCATTACACCGAAAGATGCGGCCGTCAGGCCGCCAAGAAACATACGACGCTCCATTGTTTGTTCTCCTACCTCGCCCAAAATGCCCTCGATCTCAAGCGGATTTATTTGGAGCAGCAGGTTCGCTATTCGCTTGCATCGACTTGACAAGATCGGCGGCCGACGCCCCCTCAAGCGACAGACCATAGCCAACTTCCCGCACGATGCGCTCTTTTAACGGATGAATGAAATGCACGCGAGTGTTGCGGCGGGTCACTTCGGGGGCCTTTAAGTACAACTCGGCCAGCTCCCGTGCACGGCTCAGCGCCTTGCCGTTGGGGACAACTTCCGAGACGACTCCCCATTCCTGTGCGATACGCGAAGTCAGCGGCTGTGGGTTGAGCAGGAATGCTTCCGCCCGTCCTGCGCCTGCGCGATAACTCCAGGCGGTAAAAATTCCGTCGCCCGGCACAATGCCGCCTGCAAAGTGGGGTGCATCGTGGAAGGTCGCCCCCTCCGCCGCCACAATCACGCTAGCGAGTAGGGCATATTCTGAATGCACATGTGCGCGGCCCTCGATGGCAGCGATCACTGGCACGCGTATATTGGCTATGTTTTCGAGGATCTGAACGCCCTCATCGTGGACCTGGCTCCAAACACCGGGATCAGCAACGTTACCGAAAGATGAAAAATCGATAGCTGGAATGAAATCCCCTCCTGCGCCGGTAAGGATCACAACTGTGTTGGCTCGGTCTTGCGCGACACGATAAAAGGCATCGACGAACTCGGTATGGTCTTGTGCCGTGAATGTGAACGCTCCACCATTGGTGTGAAATTGCGCGATGAGTACACCGCTGGCGTCTCGCGTCAGTTTCAGGCTGCGGTAAGCAGCGAAGTAGTCATTTTGAAACATCGGCATAGGAAATTCCTTCCCTCTCTCTTTGTTCGGCTTGAAGGGTTCGCCTAACTGTAGATATTCCCTGCAAGAAAAGTTTGAGTGTTTGTTTCGGCAAAACCTAAGACGACAGAGTCTCCCGCGCCGCTTCCAGGATGATGTTGATCACAAGATTCGGCTCCGTGTACATCGGGCTATGGTCCACATGATGCGAATGAACCTTCGCCCGCATACGATCGGCCATGAAATGCTGCGTCTTCGGATTGATCATGCGATCCTCTTCGGCAATCAGGAACCACGACGGTTTTGTTTTCCAACTCGGCGTTGGGGCTGGTTCTTGAATGCACTGAACCGCGATCGGCCGTTGCACGGCAGTCGCAATACTTGTCTGTCCGGCAGAAGCCCTGTGGGCAACCGCACGTTGAAAACCACCGTCCGGAATCCATATAAAGCCGTGAGAATCCGGCGCCAACTTCGGCGATTCCGGGGGCTTTGGGTCACGATAGAAAACCTTGGCTACGGTCTCGCCCTCATCGGGCGCGAGCGCCGCGATATAGACCAGAGACTTGACTCGGTCCTCTCGCACCGCAGCGATCACGGCGCCAGAGTAGGCGTGCCCCACCAGGACCACCGGGCCGCTGGTCCGCTCCAGGACCTGGCTCAAAGCGGTAGCGTCGTTGGTTAACGACGTCATCGGGATCGGCGCGCAGATGACGTGAAGACCGTGGCGCTCTAAAGGCAGAATGACGTTGCGCCAACACGAGCCGTCGGCCCACGCCCCGTGCACCAAAATTATTGCTGAGTTCGAAGGAAACCCACCTGTCTTAGAAGCCGGCGAGGTCGTAGCAGCCGGTGCGGTGTTTTGCCCGCGGGCAAATTGAGTGAGAGAGCCATCGAGAGCCACACCTAGGGATGCAGCTGTGAGCGCACCAAGAAATCTTCGACGTTCCATATTCTCCCGTCCCAATTACTTTCTGTCAGGAAATGAGCACAAAGTATTCGTCGTTAAGCCGTTCGTTCTGCCTTCAGCCGGCCGACGCCATTCGCGGGGAAGAAGGTTTTCATCGTGGCCGCGATTTCCACCACGTGTGTCTCAATCGCAAAGTGTCCGGTATCGAGGAATTGCACCTCCGCGTTCGGCAGGTCCTTTTGAAAGGCCTTTGCTCCCGCAGGAATGAAGAAAGGATCGTTCTTGCCCCAGATCGCAAGCAAAGGCGGTTTGGACCTGCGAAAATATTCCTGGAATTTCGGATAAAGCTTTACGTTCGACGCATAATCCAGAAACAAATCGAGCTGAATCTCCTTGTTTCCTGGCCGTTCGAGTAGAGCCGTGTCCAAGGTGTATGACTCAGGCGGAACAGCCTCCGGATTCGCCACGCCGTGGGTATACTGCCAGCGCGTTCCTCCCGCGGTCAAAACGCTTTGGCGGAGTATGTCGCGATTCTCTGCCGTAGGTGATGCCCAATACTTCCGGATCGGGCCCCAGGCATCGCCAAGGCCTTCTTCGTAGGCGTTCCCGTTCTGCGAAACAATCGCTGTAGTCCGCTCAGGGTGAGCCATCGCTAAACGGAAGCCAGTTGGCGCTCCATAATCGAACACATAGATTGCATAGCGGTCGAGTTTGAGTGCGCGTGTGAAGGCGTCGATCGTGAGCGCCAATTGATCGAAGGTGTACGAATATTGCCGCTCAGACGGAACCTCGGTGAATCCGAAGCCCGGAAGGTCTGGCGCGATCACGTGGTAGTCATCAGCCAGGCGCGGAATGAGCTCGCGGAACATGAACGATGAGGACGGGAATCCGTGCAGTAAAAGAACGACGGGCGCGGTCACGTCGCCAGCCTCGCGATAAAACAACTGCACGCCGTCGGCTTCGACCCTATGGATGGATGTAGGAGACACGCTATCGGCTCGTTCCGGTTCCCCGGTGCTGCGGCGTGTGGTTTCTAGCGACATTGCTTTTTTCATAAGATTGCTCCTCAGTGCCTAGGGTCATTTGCTGCCTGAAGGTTCGCCGGTAAGCGCCTTGCTGGCCGAGACAGTTGCCGTCAACCAGCGAATAGTGTCTAAAAGGCATCAAGTTTTGCCGTCCCGAACACGGCATGAAGACCAGCGGAATAAATTGCAACTATGTTGAATCGATCAATGTCAACGTCCGCTGGCAAGGTGTAGCTTTGTTCGGGTTGGCTGCTTTTTATCTCGCCAATATCCCGGCCGTTGGTGCCCGGCGTAAAGTTCTGGTTGTTGGCGATACTGCTTCCATCTAGCAGAATCACGTTCAATACTGGTTCATGCGCAGTCGAAAAGTTGGATAGAGTGAGTACGCGGCTACCGTTCGGGTGTTGATAGACGGTCGCGCGTCCACTTGTGTCACGTGCGGCGCTGTGAAATGAGCCGGTATAAAGGGGCGTCAGCTGCCCAAGTGCCGCAGGCGGCGACTCCGCGACCGTTTTATTAACGAACAGTTTTTCGGGACGAAATGCATACCAAAGGCTGAATAGAACAACCAGTGCTAACACCGTCCAGACTATGCGTCTCTTTGAGAATTTGTGGGCATCTTCCGGCATCGTGACTCCTGAGGCGTCCTAGCGGTAATCACACCCCTCGTGCTGCGCTTACTTGTCCAATGGCGCAGCCCCGAAGTTAACGCTGAAGCGCTCGCAGAAGATAGAGACGGCTCTGTACTTATCCAGGTCGGTTCCTGCAGGTATCGTGTAATTCTGGTCACCTTCATTTCCTTTAAGAGGGCCCAGATCGATGCGCTCGATACCCTTCTTAATAAAGTCGTCATTGTCCTGCGCATCCGTTGCTGCAATCAGCAACACATGCAGGTTGGGACCGTTCGAGGTCTTGAAGTGTGTCAAGCGCAATGTGTTATCCGAATAGACGGTTGCTCGGCCTGAGGTGCTATGAGCTGCGCCGTGGAACGTACCTGTAGCCACAATCGTGCCGCTTTGCGCCAGAAGGGTAGAAGCGCCGAACACTGCGACAGTTGCTGCCATCTTCACTAATTTGCGGATGGTCATAAGTCTCCTCTTGTTGACATTCGTACGCTGGCGATGAATTTGCCCGCCGGCCCGAGTTGAGCACTGGAATTGCCAAACTCAGAGATTCGGGCAATCACCCAATCTGCCGCAGGCGCAGCACATTAGGAAGACAAACCGGTGGGCAGATCGCGGAGAGTGACAAAATGTCTGACGGATTTCCGCCGCTGACGGATTTCCGTCGGATCCGCTGCTACTGGTAGGGTGCTTGCTGAACGGCTTGGAAAGTCAGTTGTCGCGAGCTGCGCCGCTGACGCTGCCCTTCTGTGGCGCCGCGCCAGGCCGACCAATACTAAGCTTCTTCATCCTGTAGGCCAACGAGGTTCGCTTCATACCTAAACGCGCGGCCGCGCCACTGATCACCCAATCGCTTGCTTCCAACACACGAAGGATATGATCGCGCTCTACCTCCGCGAGACCATTTATCGGGACATTGGATCTCTTATTGGGCTGGAATGGCTCCAGTTCGGAGGTTGGCGCGCGTAATACCGACTGTGGCGAGAGAATCACCGCACGTTCAATAAAGTTCTGCAATTCACGGACGTTGCCCGGCCATGGGTATCGTACCAACGCATCCATCGTATCCGGAGGGATTACGTCAATTCGTTTGTTCATGCGTTGAGCGTAGAGCGCTGTGAAATGCCGCACCAATCTCGGAATATCCTCAATACGTTGTCGCAGGGCTGGGACCTGGATCGGAAATACTTTCAGACGATAGTAAAGGTCTTCACGAAACGTCCCTTGTTTGACCATGGCGGGCAAGTCCCGATGCGTGGCTGCGATCAGGCGGACGTCAACCTTATGCGTACGGTTGCTGCCGAGCCTCTCGAATTCTTGCTCTTGTAAAACGCGCAGCAGTTTCGCCTGAAGTTCCAGAGGTATATCGCCAACTTCGTCGAGAAAAAGCGTACCTTTGTCGGCGAGTTCGAAGCGCCCGGTTTTCTGGGCGATGGCGCCGGTAAATGCTCCTTTTTCGTGCCCGAAAAGCTCGCTCTCAAGAAGTCCAAGGGGTATTGCGGCGCAATTCAGNNTTCACGAATGCCTTTTCACTGCGATTCCCCAGCTTATGGATTGCACGCGCAACCAGTTCTTTGCCAGTGCCCGTCTCGCCTAGGATCAGCACGCCGGAATCCGTGGGGGCAACGACCGATACCATGCTCAGCGCGGTCTTCAACGCCGGGCTCTCTCCGACGATTTCTCCTAACTCGGCGCGAATTTCCTCTTCCAGATAGCGTCTCTGTTTCGTCTCCTTGTCTCGATCCTTTGTCGCTTGTTCGTACTCCAATGTGTTCTCAACGGCAATCGCCACCTGACAGGCCACCTGCTCTAGCAAGATGACATCGTCTTTTGCAAAATGATTGTCCGAACGCCTGCAGAGCATCAGAACGCCAACCACGCGATCGCGGCCTATGAGCGGAAGATAACACCCTGTCCTCAGGCCTTCCTCGAGCACGTGCTTATAGATGAGCTGGCCATCAGGATTCCCGTAAATTTCAGGGTCCGCGCGGACCTGTTCGAAGCTGTCGATCCGGATGCTCTTGGCTTTTCGCAACACCTGGCCCGAAATCGAGCTATTCATCGGCACCAACGATCCCTCGCGGTAGGGTCCTCTCATGTCGGGATTGTGCAAGAGAGTGACACGCAACGCGCCGCTCTCGGAGTCGGGTAGCAGCAAGGCGGACACGTCACATTGCATTACCCTGAATAGATTCGTCGAAAGTGCTTCAACCATTTGCCGGAGGTCCAACCTTGATGTGACGCTGCTTGTGATTTCCAGGAGCAATCGCAGCCGATCCCGTTCACGCTTGAGCGCTTGTTCGTTCATGTGCCGCTCAATTGCGATCCCGGTGATGTGGCTGGCATTCTCGATCAACTGGAGTTCGTTGGCACCGGGCCTGCGTGGTTCACGATAGTTGATAGAAAATGTTCCGAGAGCCTTGCCTTCGCTTGTGAACAGCGGACGCGACCAAACGGAACGAATTCCATAAGGCAATATGCGGTCTCGATAGTTGTCCCAGATAGGATCGGTCAGGACGTCGGTTACATACACCGGTTCCTTCCGATAAATGGCTGTCCCGCAAGATCCACCTTTCGGACCAACAGCCATGGTCCCTACGTGCGCGATAAATCCAGGAAGGCTGGGTGCAGCGGCACAATGGAGTTCTTTTCCGTCTTCGTCGGGAAGCCAAATCGTGCAAGACATGCCCTCGGCCTGCGATTCAACCAACTGAGCAATGTTCGTTAGAACTTCGGATAGAGGAGAGCCCGCAAAAATCAATTTTTGCAGGTTGAGGACAGACTCAGTTGAAAATAGCCCCAACTCGTGTTCCGACGGTGCGTCCCGCGATAGGACTCTTGCGGGAAACTGGATTGCTCTCTCCATGAATTGTCCTTCCCGGCGTTATCAGATTCGGTTAGCCGAGTTTTGGTGCCAAGACAACGGGAACACGGATGGCGGCCCGCGAGACGCTCGACAATCTTATGCCATTTCTGCGGCGAGCAAGGGTACGTCTCTCGCAGGCCGATTTCATAGCGCCAACTTCACGCCTTGCACACTACTTTAAGCCAGAAAGGGATGAAACTGCCACTGTTTAGAGAGCGAGGGGAGCGGTTCGAGAGGCTCTTTCCGGTTTGCAAGGTGAGTAATGATCTCCGAGACTTCG
The DNA here is from genome assembly GCA_003164855.1 of Acidobacteriaceae bacterium. Lineage (GTDB taxonomy): Bacteria > Acidobacteriota > Terriglobia > Terriglobales > Acidobacteriaceae > Sulfotelmatobacter. Next base: position 3,440 of record PLUI01000118.1, on the reverse strand, counting down.
CTGGGCTTCACGCCTTGTCGAGTGTGAGCGCAAAATGAAACGGCATTTCGAACGTTTGGATGCGGGCGATGAGAGCAGCCACGGTCACAATGCTGCGGTCTCGCGCGGGCATTTCCGCGCGCTTCCACAGACCGTCAAGGAGTGTTCTTAGGCCGCCTCTCACCGACCCACAAACTGCTGATGGAACGGCGAGTAGCGAGCTCCTTCAAGCTTGACCTGCGAAGAGGCATCTTCCAGCGCCTGCACGTCTTTTGGCGTCAGCTCTACGCTTGCTCCGCCGAGGTTCTCTTCGAGACGCGAAAGCTTCGTCGTGCCGGGAATGGGAACAATCCAAGGCTTCTTCGCGAGCAGCCAGGCAAGCGCGATTTGTGCGGGCGTCGCCTTCTTCTGTTTCGCGAACGCGGTAATCACATCGACCAGAGCCTGGTTATTCTTGCGATTGTCCTCACTGAATCGCGGGACGGTGTTGCGGAAGTCGGTAGTGTCGAACTTGGTCTCGGCATCAATCTTGCCCGTCAAGAAGCCCTTACCGAGCGGGCTGAAAGGAACGAAGCCAATGCCGAGTTCCTCAAGCGTAGGCATCACCGTATTTTCCGGTTCCCTCCAGAACAACGAGTATTCGCTCTGGAGCGCCGCGACGGGCTGCACCGCGTGGGCGCGACGGATCGTCTTCGCGCTGGCTTCTGAAAGGCCGAAGTGCTTCACCTTGCCTTCTTGGATGAGCTCCTTCACCGCCCCAGCTACCTCTTCAATCGGAACGTTGAGATCGACGCGATGCTGATAGAAGAGATCGATGGCATCGACTTTGAGCCGCTTCAGAGATGCCTCCGCGACCTGCTTGATGTGCTTGGGCCGGCTATTCAAAGCACTCCATTTGCCGCCATCATCCGGATTCGCCTCCCAACCAAACTTCGTTGCGATCACCACGCGGTCGCGAAACGGGGCAAGAGCTTCACCGACGAGCTCTTCATTCAGAAGAGGGCCATAGACTTCGGCCGTGTCGAAGAATGTGACACCGCGCTCGACAGCCGCGTGCAGCAGGGAGGTCATTTCCTTCGTGTCTTTCGGAGGCCCGTAGCCGAAGCTCATCCCCATGCAGCCAAAACCCAAGGCTGATACCTCCAGTCCACCCGTTCCCAATTTGCGTTTCTGCATTGCTATCCTCCTAAAATTCTGTTGAACGTTTCATTAAATGCCCGCTCGAAACGTGGCCGCGAATACCAGCCGTCGCAGATCGAGGTCAAGCCTCTGACAAAGACTAGGCTCCTATCGTTCATGACACAAGACCGTTGCCATCGCAAAGAGTTATGAGTAGCATTCATGAATCATGAGGAACGATTTAGGAGAACTTTCGGGATTCGCAATTGTTGCCGAGGAACGTAGCTTTACCCGCGCCGCCGCACGGCTCGGCATCTCGCAATCTGCGCTTAGCCATTCCATTCGGGGCCTCGAAAAGAGACTAGGTCTTCAGTTGCTGGCGCGGACCACGCGAAGCGTCTCCCCCACAGCCGCCGGGAGCGCACTGCTCCAGGATCTCGCGCCCGCCTTAGAACGGATCGAGCGAGCTGTAGCTGAAACGAGAAAGCAAAGAGAGAGTCCAACAGGCCGAATTCGACTCATCATCCCGCGAACAGCTACGCAAATGGTGATTTTGCCGAAGCTAGCTCAGTTCGCACGCGCCTACCCAGAAATCGTCTTGGAGGTCACCTCTTCCAATGACCCTGTCGACCTTGTAGCCGGGGAGTACGATGCTGGCGTTCAGCTCGGCGAGTTCATCCAACGGGACATGATTGCCGTCAGGGTCACCCGAGATATGCGTCTCGCCGTCGTCGGATCACCGCGGTATTTCAAGTCACACACTGTTCCTCGAAAACCTCAAGACCTCAAAGATCATTCCTGCATAGGTTTTCGCTTTAGCAACGGTCTCTATCGGTGGGAGTTCGAGAAAGGCCGTAAGGCACTCACCGTCAGCCCCCAGGGGCCCGCGTCTTTCGACGATCCGGCCTTGGTAATCCAAGCGGTGTTGAATGGCGTAGGAATTGGAACGGCGATGGAAGAAACTCTCAGGGACATGATTTCAGAGGGGCGCTTGATTCAAGTCTTGAGAGATTGGTGTCCAACATTCCAGGGCTATTTTCTTTACTACCCAAGCCGTCGCAATCAACCTGCTGCTCTGTCCGCCCTGATTGACACACTCCGACTGTCGGATTGAAGGCGGGTGAAAAAAGAGTGATCGAGATGGCAGACCGCTCAGCAATCTTCCTGCAGCTCGCGAGCCGCATGAACTNNTCCGCACCAGCTCGCGAGCCGCTTGCGTGATCTTCGCGAGATTCCCATCGCGCAGAGCAGCCGCATTCACCAGATCTCCACCCACTCCGAGAGCAAACGCCCCGACCGCTATGTAGTCGGCAGCGTTTGCAACGTTTACTCCGCCCGTTGGAATCAGGGCAGCGTGCGGGAAGGGACCTTTCAAGGACTGCAAATACTTGGGACCGCCAACGTTGCCGCAAGGAAAAATCTTGATCAGCTTTGCCCCATTGTCCTGAGCATGCATGAGTTCTGTGGGTGTCAGCGCACCGGGGATTGCCAGCTTGGCGCACGCCTGCGCCACAGCGAGCACCTGGATCGAGAGTCCCGGACTCACCAGAAACTCGGCGCCGGCACGAATGCACTGGTCGGCCTGTTCGCGCGTGGTAACCGTGCCTGCCCCGATGAGCGCTTTGCTCCCGTGTTCTCGCACAACATGGGCGATCACTGACGTTGCATTGGGAATAGTCATAGTTATTTCGAGAATCGGAATTCCCCCGGCGCAGATGGCTTCCACGGCCCGGGTTGCGTCTTCGACAGTTGCAGCCCGCACCACGGGTACGATGCCAATCTCGCCGATCCGGCGAATCACGTCCTCGATGGTCATAGGTCTAGTCTCCTTGCATCGACATTCCTGCGCCCTCGCGTGCCTTATTCAGCATAGAATGGCCGGTGTAGCTGGTTCAGCGCGCAATGCGCGCCGTTTGCGCCTTCATCGCTTGCAGCACTTCTTCCAGCGTGGCCATCGTCGTATCGCCGGGCGTGGTCATTGCCAGGGCGCCATGGGCCGCCCCACAATCGACCGACCACTGCGGCTCTTTCCCCGATAGGAATCCGTAAATCAATCCCGAGGCAAAGGAGTCGCCTCCGCCGACGCGGTCGTAGATCTCCAGATTCTCGCGCACCCGCGCTTCGTAGAAGGCGCCATCGTAGTAGCACATTGCTCCCCAGTCATTCAGGGTCGCAGTCTTCGCATGCCGTAAAGTCGTAGCGATGACGGCAAGTTGAGGAAAATCCTGTACTACTTTTTCGATCATCACTTTGAAGCCGGCCGGGTCGAGCTTGGAGTGGTGTTCATCGAGACCCTTCACCTCGAAACCCAAAGCGGCGGTGAAGTCCTCTTCATTCCCCAG
>PLUI01000262.1 GCA_003164855.1 Acidobacteriaceae bacterium | reverse complement strand
GACGCGGCTTTGGTGCGGCGTCCAGGAGCTGAAAATCTTGATTGGCTTGACGAGCTTAGTTACTGACAATCCGCCCATGCCACCGAAATTCGATCGCCGCCGTGCCCTCTTCGTACTAGGTAAGATCGACGAGATTCTGGCGTGGGAGCAGNNCTGGCGGTTGGAGACCCTGAAATCCTTCGACGCGTTTCTGGAGAGGCGATTCCCCGGATCCTGCCGTTCCTGGGAAGCCTGAGCGAGCAGGCTTTATGAACTCCATGCGCTCGGAACCTCCCCGCTTGCGGCTGGATGCTGTGTCGTACGAAGATCTACAGCAGCGCGTCCTGCGTCGTGATTGCTGGCGATGTCAGTCGTGCGGAACAATGTCGAACCTGGAAGTTCATCACCAAGAGTTTCGCAGTCAATCCGGCGACGATTCCGAGCAGAACCTCATCACCCTTTGCACTGAGTGCCACGCCACTGCGCATCACCGCTAAGGATGCCACCAAAGATCAAGGACAGCCCACAGGGCCGAACCAAGTTCAAGATGCCCAAAGACTTCATCATGTCGCACTTCTAACAGCCGTATGATCCGCACGGTCACTTGCCGAATCGTCGGATTGCGATTGGAGACCCTGCAGAACATCGGCGATGCGCTCACCTGCATGCCCGTCCCACAACGGTGGTATGGTTCCCTTTTTCGATTTTCCCTCGACAATCCGCGATAACTCGGAACTGAGCTTCACCCTGTCATTCCCAACAACAACGTTGGTGCCCAAATTCACCGTGATCGGGCGTTCCGTTTTGTTGCGCAGGGTTAAGCACGGCACACCGAGGTAGGTCGTTTCCTCCTGGATGCCGCCCGAATCGGTGATGACCACGACGGCGCGTCGCTGCAGAGCCAGGAATTCGATGTACGGCAACGGTTCCAAGAGGTGTAGCTTTTCAACCTTGAGCCCGAACTTCGCAATGCGTTGCCGTGTCCGGGGGTGTACAGGAAAAACCACATCCAAGTCTTCGTTTATTTCGAGAAGGGATTCGAGAATGCTTTTCAGGGTCTCGCTGTCGTCAACGTTGGATGGTCGATGAAGTGTGACCAGAGCGTAGCGTTCGGGGAACCCATCCTTGGAGCATTGCATAGCGGCGGCCAAGAGACGTACCAAGGAGTCAATCATGACATTGCCGACCCGGAAAATCTTCTCCGCTGGAATGCCTTCATGCTCTAGATTCACGTCGCCATCTTCGGAGGGAGTGAACAGGAAATCAGCGAGCCGGTCCGTGACGACCCGGTTGATCTCCTCCGGCATCGTCCAGTCAAAGGAACGGAGTCCCGCTTCCACATGGCCGACCCGGACGCCTAACTTCGCACACACAAGAGCAGCCGCTACCGTGGAGTTTACGTCCCCATAAACTAGCACTACATCCGGCTTACGCTCCAGGACAACTGGCTCGAAACGGCTCATGATCTCCGCGGTTTGCTGCGCATGGCTACCTGAGCCGACACCCAGGTTGAAGTCCGGCGATGGAATCTCAAGTTGGGAGAAAAAAACATCTGACATGTTGGCGTCGTAGTGTTGCCCGGTGTGCACCAGTGTCTGTTGTATAGCTGGCTGCTTCCCGAGCGCATGCAATACAGGCGCTGCCTTCATGAAGTTTGGTCGAGCCCCGACGACGTGAAGAATATGCATAGCTATCTCGGACTCCGACGGCTGCCTCGCATGGTCCAGATGCCCTTAAGCCTCAACTTCGTACTCCAGATGGTCTCCGACGACCTTGGCAAAAGCAAGTTTGGCGCGTTCAGCACCAGGGCCTTCGATTATCCACTTGCCATCGCGATCCACCACGCTCAGTTTGCTCCGCGACCGCCACCAATGATCAACTTCTCCTGCGACAGCGAACCAAATTTTTTTCCAGGCCCAGCTTGCGCAAGAAGCTCAACAGATTCCGATAAATGCCTTGTGGCCGCTTTTCGATGACGTAGTCCGGATGGACGATAAAACTGACCAGGCCGTTCTTCTCCATAATCAGTTTTGTCTTGGCCTTCCACAGATCGAACGAATAATCGTTGAGCACGTAAAACAGAACGTAGTCTTGCGTGGTTGTGAGAGGAATCTCCAAGATGTTCCCCACGAAATACGGCGCCACCGTGATAGTACTCAATCTGGCCGGGAAGAAGCTATTCTTGCGATGGGTACTCGAAGGATTCGAGAGAAGCAAAATTGCGGGCAAGAGAAATCCAACTGAATAAGCACCAGGTGCCAGGCATCGTCCGGCGGCGATTGGTTCTCCCCGGATTTGCCGATGTCCCGATCCAACGCCTCGCAGACCTTACTCCCGCTGTGAGGCTCGACTGGCATTCATGGACCCAAGCGACGGGGTGCAGCGTGAAGGTGGTTTTGCGACAACAACCGCATGGCTTCCTGTTTGCCGACGACTCGGGAGTTGATCTCAGCTAGCCCGAACAAGAATTGCAGGGTACGGGAAATTGCACAGATGCACCGTTACAAGCGTCAGGGTTCTCGATTCGGCTCGATCGCTCCACAGGCTAATTCGTTGACTAGCGGATGCTGTCCTCAACCTTATAGACCACGTTTCTTTGCGATTATGCTCCCTTCCAAGATGCAACTGACTGCAACTCTCCCATCATGAAGCGACCAGAAAGGTTGCAAAAAAGTGCCAAAGGGTGCAACTTCTTGCAACAATCTCCATTGGACAAAATCCTGGCTATGCGAACGGGAAAGCCAGCCTTGGAGCAGGCACGGTCAATGATCTTTAATAAGTCTTTAATAGACTAAGAGCTATCCGATATTGCGGGTCGACTACCGGAAACGCAGTCGCGGTTTTCTCAGTCCCCCAAAGGGCGTAATCCGGTGACAGTAGCCCATTGGTGCTATTGCAGCAAAACGCGACCCGCTATAACCTCTGAATTCACGCAGGATGTCGGATCATCATCTCTCCGCCCGATAGCTGCAAGCTAGTAGTCAGCGCCCCCCCATCAACATTAGGTCGCAAACTGTTTCTGTGATGTATTGCACAAGAATGGCATTCATCAATCACCGCATTTTTCAAATTTGCAATGTAGGCTTTCATCCGGAAACCCAAGTGGGGCGAAAAATAAGTGATAGCCGAACTTGGGTTCTGCCTGATAGATCGATGACACGGAGTTCTTAAGTCCGGTCACATCCCCCTGGGCTTTCACTTAGATCTCAATTTTGGAGATCCTTTAGCGCCAGTTCCTGTTCGTTTTTGGGGTCATTCTGGGAAGAGTGACTTAGAGGGCGAAGCTATGTCTACCAGTATTGCATCGTTAGCGGTTCCGCAGTGTGCTCCACTGGCTACGGCAGCTCCTGAGGAAACCAACATTGAAAATTGGTATAGTCTGCTGACTCGTCCCCGGCACGAAAAAATTGTGGCTCAGCGGCTCGAAGAAAAAGGCGTAACCACGTTCCTGCCGTTGGTGACCGAGGTACACCGCTGGAGCGATCGCAAGAAGTCCGTGCAGGTGCCACTTTTCGGCTGCTACGTCTTCGCGAAATTTGTGCCGAACCGAACCGAGCGCCTAAGCGTTCTTCGGGTGGAGGGAGTCTTCGGGCTGGTCGGCGCGCGCGGTGAAGGCACGCCCATTCCGGACGCGCAAATCGACGCGGTTCGCAGCCTGGTCGAAGGCCAGTTGCCCTGGTCTTCCCATCCCTTTCTAAAGCTCGGCCAACGGGTCCGAATTCGCAGTGGAGCCCTCAATGATCTTGAAGGAATTCTCGTTTCGCGTAACGGAGACCGCACTCTCGTCATTTCCGTCGACGCCATCCAGCGATCAATAGCGGTTCGCTTGGAAGGCTACGAAGTCGAAGCAGTCTGAAAGCCTAAATCGGTCTTATCTCTCCGCTATCTGGCCAGAAAGCCCACGCACAGATGCAGCGACACATAATCGAGACCTCTCGCCTGCTGGTCGTCAGCCGGGAACCGGATGTTCTGCGTCTGGTTGGGTCCCTGGCAGAATCCAGTTCCTGGCATCTGCAAACCGCAGCCACACACTGGGAAGCCATGGAGCAGATTCAGTCGGACTCAGCGTCCCACGTGCTGCTGCTGGATGTTCCTCGTGGTGATCTGGATAAACTGCAACTCTTATCGTGGCTACGGCGGCTTTGCCCCGATCTCGCCGTGATTGCACTTTGCCATTCCGAGGACGCGGACATGCAGACAGAAGCCATCCGCCTGGGCGCCAACGATGTACTGGCCAGGCCCTTTGACAAAGACCAATTGGCCCGCCTCATCGAAAGGCATCTCGCTTCCCCCAACAGCTCCGTGGAACCGGAGATGGTAAGTGAAAATATCGAGCCGGTGGGCGAGGACGAGTTCTTCATCAGCATCAGTCCGATGATGCAGAACCTCCGTGCACAGGTGGGTTTGCTTGCGCAATCCGACCTCCCCGTCCTCATCCTGGGAGAGCCGGGGAGCGGAAAAGGCACGGTTGCCCGTCTGATCCATGAACTCTCGGTCTATTCCGGATTCCAATTCCGCAGGGTCAATTGCGCGGACATGCCGGCCGACCTGCTCGAGATCGAACTGTTCGGCAGAGCGCGAGATGTATTTTCGACCAGCTCTGGGAGCACGAATAGGGGCAAGCTTGAAATTGGCGAAAAAGGCACGCTTCTGCTGGATGAGATCACGGAGATGCCCCTCGGCTTGCAAACCAGACTGGTGCAGTTATTGCAGGATCGAGCATTGCAGGAGAAGCGCTTTGTCCGTTCCCGCGGGGGCAAGCCAGTCGATGCCGGAGTGCGTATTCTCGCCGCCAGCAGCCATGACTTGAATCGCGCCGTTGCCGATAAGCGGCTGCGCGACGATCTGTTCTACCGTCTCAGCGCATTCAGCGTCCAGGTGCCGCCTTTGCGCCAGCGCAAGGAGGAAATCGAGGTTCTCTTGCGCTATTCGATGCACCGGTTGGCCCGGTGTTATGGCCTTCCTCCGCGCGCGTTCAGCGCTTCGGCGCTGGCTATGTGCCAGAGTCACTCCTGGCCAGGCAATTTAACAGAACTGCAGAACTTCACAAAGCGCTACCTGGTGGCCGGCGACGAGGAGCTCACCATCTGCGGGTTCAATCCGGACGTTGCGTGCGATCGAACTGGATTTCAGTCATCCCGGAAACTGGCCCTGCTTGCGCCCGAAGAAGTCGAAGCTGATAGAGCGGCCGCATCACCGAAGTCGTTGAAGTCGCTCATCCAGAGCGTTAAATCGGAAACGGAGAGAAATGCCATTGCGGGCGCACTCGAGAAAACCGGGTGGAATCGGAAAGCCGCCGCCCGGCTGCTCGGAGTAAGCTATCGCGCGATCCTCTATAAGATCGAGCAATATCGCATGCATGCACCGGACTCCTGCGTTTCGTCTTTCCCGGAAACGAGGTTGGCTGGTGCGGACGGGACAAAACGAAGGGGAAGCAAGTTGAGATGGGGGTGAGCAGCATGAATTCCGGGCGTCATTCCGAAGTACCCGAAGGCGTCAAACGTTGGATCATCGCGGCATCAATGTGTCTTCTCTCGTCGAGCGTGCTTTGGGCGCAGGCAAAGCCGGATGCTGCCGCTGATGCGAACTCTAATACTGCCCCGTCAAGCACCAGCGTTCCGACTGCGCCGAAACCTCACGACGACAACTTCGTCATTGGCAATGACGACGTGCTCGCCATCAATGTCTGGAAGGAGCCGGATATTTCGCGATCTGTTCCGGTGCGGTCGGATGGCAGGATATCGCTGCCCCTGGTCGGGGAAGTGCAAGCCGCTGGCCGGACGCCGCTCAGGCTGGAACAGGATATCGCCGCAAAGCTGAAAAACTATATTGGCGAGCCGGAAGTCACGGTCATCGTCCAGCAAATCAACAGTCAAAAGTTCAACATCCTGGGGCAAGTAAATCGGCCTGGCACCTACGCCATCACCGATTCCGCTACCGTGCTCGACGCCATTGCAGTGGCGGGCGGATTTCGCGATTTCGCCAAACAGAAATCCATCTACGTTCTACGACTGAGCGCCGACGGCGTCCAGAGCCAGATTCCTTTCAACTACAA
>PLUI01000254.1 GCA_003164855.1 Acidobacteriaceae bacterium | reverse complement strand
GGGCCATCGTTGGATAGGGTTGGTTCGGGTCTTGTGCAGCCGCGGGCAAGGACGCCCCCGCGATCAGCGCGGAGACGAGTACAAATGCGCTCAGGAAAATGCTGTGTATTCTATGTCGGGTCATCGCTTTCCTCCATTTCCGGCGGGCCGGTTGTCCGGCCTTCAACACATAGTCGAACGGTCCACCCGGAATTCGACAAGTCGTCGAGGAAATTTTTCTTGTTCCACGCTTTAGAAAGAAACGTAAAATTAAAGGGTACACGGATTGAGGCTGCCAGTAGCAGGGACTGTCGGGAATCTTTACCCTTCTGTGGCCGCTTGTCTCGTAGGCCTCGCTATTACGGTCGCAGCAAAGCTAGCTTCAAACTGGTTAGGGGCGAACGGTGTACAGGAGGATTCTATGGATAAGATGGTTCATCAAAAGATGGTACGTGGCTCGGTTCTTAGCATCATCGGGGACATCGGGACGGCGGCCGTTGGAGGGCTCCTGGCAGCCTGAGTCCATGTGTTAAATCGGCCACGCGTGGGATCAAAACCAATTTCATCGCGAGATATTACGTAACGACCTCACCGGGCAGCTTCCGGGAACCACCCGATGAGATCGTTCGGGAACAGATGTCACGCCCCCTTGTCTCCACCGTTGAAGACAGGTTAGGGACTAGCACATAAACGCCGGGTGGCGTGTCGCACCTGGATTGCTCCAGTGGGGGTTCCATTTGTCGTTCCCCTCGGTTCGGTTGAAGCCACGTCCCGGAATCGTTCCGGCCTCTCCCTTGCCTACAGCGATCCTTGCCTCCAATGGCTGTTGCTAATAGCCCAACACTTTCGCCTCCCGATCGGCTACTGCCGCGAGAGCCTCGTGACACCGGCAGGACGGCGCACTAATTTAGCAATGTAATTTGCCACAGTGCACCTCCCAGTAGACCGGCCTAACTGCCCGGCAACTACTTACCAAAATGATAGAACAAAACCCACTCGCCCGTCTTTTCGTCCTTCTCCATTCTTTTATAGAGGTCCTGTTTCTCGCCGATTCCAGCGTCCATATAGAGCCCCGTCGATTCCTCGATCTTCTTTCGATTCACCTCAGCCCGGAACCGTTTGTAGGTTTCAAGCTTCGTTTTCCCACGAATCTCGCCGCCCATGCCGCCCAATAGTAACCTCCGGAAAAAACTAGGGGATGAGGTTGGGGACAGACGGACGTTCACCAATTTCCATTCGTCGAAATATTGGGGAACGTTCTGTCTGTCCTCGGCGTCCAATTCAATGTGAAATGCGTACACCAACTTGAAAACGACATGCCATCGGAATGCCAGCATTACACATCGCGTAATGAGACGCTTCGACTATTTCCGGGAAGCCATTTGGATGCTTAAGATTTGGAAATCCCGCCAATGCCGTGTTGCCACCTTGAGGTTCAGTAAGGCCAGGCCGAAGATTATGAAATGAAAAGTTTCCTTGAGCTCCAACAATTTCGAATTCGCTAGAGAGCGAATCAGAAAAAGAATCCAATGAAATGCCTCGCGGCACCACTGCCAAATATGCGCCTTCGATATATTGGCTTGAAATTATGGTCGTCGGCAGTAAATAGCTTCCGGATAGGTCCAGGTGTTGAGGCAAGCTGGAATGCAAGCGAGAATAGTTTGCCAGAGAACGATTTGACATTCGTATTACATCCGCCGATAGCTCCTGTTGGACAGAAACATCGGCATCAGTTTCAATCACAGCCGAGCCATGTCTTCCTTCTTCCTCCAGCATCCTATTGATTGTCGCGAAATCATATCCTGGGTCGAGTGTATTTCCGCGCGATGCCTCCTTCTCGTTTTCGGTTGTTTGCCTATACCTCTCTTCCGGTGTTTGGGCTGCCGCTCCATGTACTTTTTCTGCATGAGCGAATCTTTGCTCTAGCGCAACATCGTATCTCTTCCTCGCGTCGCGATTTAATTCGACAACCAGCGCGAGGGAACTCAGCCCTCCTATCTGGTCGAGGATCCTGAATCCCATGTCGACTTCTTCTCGTGAACGTGGGTTTTCAAGGCGAGCAAGAATCGCGTTCTGAATCGCTACGTCGTCATTCTCGTTCCCTGTTTTACTGTTTGTCGGCCCATCAATGAACTCGAATAAAACGGCGATATTACCTTCAGAGCTCTCTTTATCGTGCAACATCTGCGTAATCAGACTTTCGAGGCGTTGCGTTCTGTCTCTTGCATCTTGCGACTTCGCGGCGGCGTCCTGATGGAGCAGGTCTCGCGTCGTGGAATTTTCGTTGTTGCTGGCGCGCTTGTAATTCCGCCGTTTCAAACTGAAACTGGGCTGTGGCCTTGTCAGTTTCAGCCTTGTCTTGAAGACTCCTAACGCTAACCCACGCACCCACAAGCACAGCAACGAGGCCCGCCAAGGCGGTGAGGTCTTTAATCCACTTCGCTATGTCTTTGTCGGGATTTGAGGAAGAGTCTTTCTCGATATCCTTCTTGTCGTCGCTGTCAGACTTTTTATTTGGATCGCCCATAATGCTACTCCATTGAAAAGAGTGCACGCATTATATCGGGTTCGTCCTGGAGGGGGATGGCGTTTGGATGCCCTGCCCTCCCTTATCGTCTAGAAGTCCGTGGCCCCGTTTTCAGGCAGTGGCGGAATGCCGGGACAGACGTGACAAACCCCGCCTTTCGCTAACGATGCGCCACCGAACATTATTTATTTCAGCTGCCGAATCCGCTCTTTGAGGAATTGCCGCTCTGGTTCCTGTTGGGTCAGCGCCAGCGCTTTCTCATAAGATGCGCGAGCCTCAGCTGTCCTGCTCAGCCTGCGGTACATATCTGCGCGGGCGGAATGCGCCAGGTAATAGTTTGCCATTTCGCCATATTCCAACACCGCGTCGATATGCGCTAGGCCGGCCTCTGGACCATCGCGCATCGCAATGGCCACGGCACGGTTGAGCTGTACCACTGGCGAAGGCTGAATTCGTAGCAATTGGTCGTAAAGCGCAACAATCTGCCGCCAGTCGGTCGCNNGTAGGAGCCGAAGCGGCGGGACTTCTGCTGATGCTTCAAAGCTTTCTCCAGCAATGCCACTCCCTCCGCGATCTGCTCCCGGTTCCAGAGCGCGCGGTCTTGATTTTCCAGCAAAATCAGCTCTCCGGTCGGAGAGGTTCGCGCGGCATGACGGGATTCCTGCAGCAACATCAGGGCAAGCAGCCCCGTCACTTCTGCCCCCATGATTTCCGGAAAAACGTTTTCCGGCTCTGGCGGGAGTTCGGGCAGACGAGGTTCGGTCCGCTGAAGTTCGAGCAGCAACCGGCCTAGTCGAATCGCCTCGCCGGTTAGCTCGGCCCGCGTTACCTCCGCTCCCGCCGCAGCCGAATAACCCTCGTTAAAGACGAGATAGATGACCTGNNCGCTCCGGCAATTCCTGCGGCGTCGGCACCTCGTAGGGAATTCGATCCTCTCGAATCTTTGCCTTGGCGCGCACAATGCGCTGCGCCAGCGTCCGCGGAGTGGTGAGGAAGGCCTTTGCGATCTCCTCGGTGGTCAGCCCGCACACCTCACGCA
>PLUI01000257.1 GCA_003164855.1 Acidobacteriaceae bacterium | reverse complement strand
CGAACATTTTCTGGGCGAAGCAGGAGGATTACCTCAAAGCTAAGCAGCGCGTGTATCACGCGCCCGGGCTGACAAGTTTTATTGAACTGCCGATGGTGACCACGCCGTAGGACGCCGCGATCGTCTCGCGAGAATGACAGAACGAGACCGGCCCTCAGCTTACCGGCTGTACTGATTCCTCTTCTTGTCTTCGTGCCGCTCCAGCCCCAACTGGATCAGCTTGTCGATCAAGTCCGCATACTTGAGGCCCGAAGCCGCCCACAGCTTGGGATACATGCTGATCGCGGTGAATCCGGGCATGGTGTTGATCTCGTTCAAATAAATCTTCCGGGTATTCGGGTCCATCAGAAAATCCACGCGCGCCAGGCCGGAGCAATCGACCGCTTTGAACGAGCGGACCGCTAGCTCTTGAACTCTCTTCGTCTCCGCCTTGCTCAGCTTCGCTGGAATAATCAGTTCAGAACCTTCGTCGAGATACTTGGCGTTGTAGTCGTAAAATTCCTTGACCGGAACAATTTCGCCGGGTATCGACGCGACAGGCTCATCGTTGCCCAGCACCGAGCATTCGATCTCGCGCGCTTTATTTTTCTTCCCGCCCACTCCTTGCTCGATCACAATCTTACGGTCGAATTTCGCGGCTTCCTCAATCGCCGGCCCGAGTTCTTTGCGGTCGTGGGCCTTGCTGATCCCCACCGACGATCCTAAATTCGCCGGCTTTACAAACACCGGATACCTTAGCTTGCTCTCTACCGACTTCTCCGTTTTCTTCGGCTCTTTCTGCCACGCACCGCGCAGAATTGTGACATGCTTCACGATCGGTATTCCAGCGGCGATGAACAAGGATTTCATAATGTCCTTGTCCATGCCTGCGGCCGAACCCAGCACGCCCGCGCCCACATAAGCGATGTCAGCCAGTTCGAACAGTCCCTGGATAGTTCCATCCTCGCCGAAAGTGCCATGCAGCACAGGAAAGATCACGTCAACATTGATGGCGCGATCACTGGCGCGGCGCGTGAGCGCTGCATCGGTTTGAAACGGCACGAGCCCGCTTTGGCGATGCACAGGCTCTGGAGGAACGACCACCGATTCTCCGCGCGCGAGCACCGCGGCCGCTTCAGTCGTTTCCGGATCTCCGGCGCGGAGGTGCCGCGGCTCCAGAATCAGTTTGCCCTGCAGCAGATTCTCCGCCTCACCGGCCGTCAACCAGCGGCCATCCTTGGTAATGCCGATGGGAACAACCTCATATTTATCTTTGTCGATGGCTTGCAGAACCGACGCAGCCGAGAGCAGCGAAACTTCATGCTCACCACTGCGACCGCCAAAGAGAATTCCGACTCGAAGTTTTTTCATAATTCGTTACAAAATCTTTTTTCCAAACGCCGACAGCGCCAATTCCACCGCCAGATCCGCGGTCTGGTTATGCTCATCGATCACGGGATTCACTTCGACGATTTCGAAACTCAGCATGCGCCCATGGTCGGCAATAATTTCCATCGCAAGATGCGCCTCGCGATAGGTAGCGCCACCGCGCACGGGAGTGCCCACGCCAGGCGCATCTTCGGGGTCGATCCAGTCCATATCGAGCGAAATATGATAGCCGGCGGTGCCGCGTCCGGCCATACGCAACGCTTCTTCCATCACGGTACGCATGCCGCGCTCGTCGATGTCGCGCATGGTAAATACGCCGATACCCGCGCGCCGGACATTTTCCTTTTCAACCGCGTCGATGTCGCGTACTCCTACCAGCACGCAGTTCTCCGGCTTCACCTTGGGAGAAAAATCGAAGATGTTCGACAACTCCGCGGGACCGAGTCCCATCAGCGCCGCCAGCGGCATGCCATGCACATTGCCGCTCGGCGAACTCTCGGGCGTATTGATGTCAGTGTGAGCGTCGATCCAGATAAGCCCGACCCGCTGGTTCTGCCGGCGGTAAAATTCCGCCACGCCCGACACCGTGCCCGCGGCCATGGAGTGATCTCCGCCCAGCGCCAGAGGAATCTTCCCCGCTTCAAGCGTCTTCACCACCAGCTCCGCGTGCTTGGTACAGGTTGCAGTAATCTCTTTCAAATACTTGGCGTGCGTGTCACCTTCTTTTTTCTGCTCCGGAATGGCCACGGCAACGTTGCCGCCATCTTCCACTTCGTGTCCTAACGCTTCCAGGCGCGCTTCCAGTCCAGCCACGCGCACCGCCGATGGTCCCATATCGACGCCACGACGGGATTGGCCCAGATCGAGCGGCACTCCGATCACACGGATCTTCTTGGGAGCAATGTTGGTGGTGCTGATGGTTGTCATAAGATTTTGCGATTTTGCGATCGGGTGATTGGGCGATTGAAAACCGAAGCCGAAATCTGGGTTCTGAAATCGCCCAATCACTTAATCGCAAAATCACTCAATTCTTTACGGGTACAGCCGGTTAAGCATCCTGGGGAACGGAATGGTCTCCCGCACATGTTCGAGGCCGCAGATCCAAGCCACAGCCCGCTCAATGCCCATGCCGAATCCGCCATGCGGAACGCTGCCATATTTGCGCAAATCCAAATACCACTTGAACGCTTCCTCGGGCAATCCGTGTTCGCGGATCCGCTGCACAAGCAACTCGTACGACGCCATACGCTGCGAGCCGCCAATGATTTCGCCGTAGCCTTCCGGCGCCAATACATCCACGCACAGCGCCAACTCGGGACGCTGCGGATCGGGCTCCATATAAAAAGCCTTCACCTTCGCCGGATAGCGATGCACCATCACCGGCTTGTCGAATTGCGCGGAAAGATAAGTTTCATCTGGCGAGCCCAGATCGCCGCCCCACTCAAACTTCGCTTCCAATGCACCCTGGGCGTGGCCTGCCTGCAAATTCTTCACCGCATCGTCGTAACTGATGCGCGGAAAAGGCGCCTCAATTTTTTCCAGCTTGGAAATATCGCGGCCAATTGCGAGCAGGTCTACGCGCCGCTTTTCCAGGCAGCGCTTCACGACGAACGTAATCAACCCTTCCGCCAGATCCATCAGGTCGTCGAGTTCACCGTAGGCGATTTCTGGCTCGACCATCCAGAACTCCGTAAGGTGCCGCCGCGTCTTCGATTTCTCCGCGCGAAACGTCGGACCAAACGAATACACTTTGCCCAGCGCCATCGCGGTGGCCTCGATGTAAAGCTGGCCGGATTGCGTGAGGTAGGCCTGCTCGTCGAAATAATCCACTGGGAAAAGCGTGCTGGTCCCTTCGCATGCCGCCGGAGTAAGGATCGGAGGATCGGTGAGTGTGAACCCGCGCTCGTCGAAAAAATCGCGCACCGCTTTAATAATCTCCGCCCGCACCCGCAGAATCGACGCCTGCCGCTGCGACCGCACCCACAGATGCCGATGCTCCATCAAAAACTCGGTGCCGTGTTCTTTCGGCGTGATGGGATAAGGGTCCGATTCCGGCACGCGCTGCACCACGTGCACGCTCAGCACGTCGAGCTCGTAGCCGCCAGGCGCGCGCTTGTCCGCGCGCACTTTGCCTTCGACAATCACGCTCGATTCCTGCGTCAGAGTCTTGACCGCCTCGAACACTTCCGGGGTTACCGCGTTCTTCGGCACCACACCCTGAATCACGCCCGAGCCGTCACGAAACTGCGGAAACAACAGCTTTCCGCTCTCGCGCAGGTTATAGAGCCATCCGCGCAGCGTAACGGTTTGGCCTTCGTGCTTTCCGATCTCTGCAATAGTAGTTACAGGCGAGGACATAGTTTGATTTGTATTTGGTGATTGGGTCATTGAGTAGTTTTAAATCAGACCGAGCTTTTCAAATTGCCCGATTACAAAATTACCCAATGGCTAAATTGCTTCCAGCTTCTCGAACGTCTGCTTCAACTTTTCCAGGGGATTCACCTTCTCGTTTTCCCCGAGTTCCAGCATCAAGGGCGGCGTTTGCGGAGCCGAGCGCAATAGTGCCATCGCTTCCTTCCAGTCGATGGTTCCTTCTCCCGGCCACAAATGCGAATCCTGGACTGCGGCATTATCGTGAACGTGCGTCGAGCGCACCAGCTTTTTTACAATCTCGAATGCCTCGCTCACCGAACCCATGATGTGGGCGTGTCCAAAGTCGAAGCAGATTCCCACATCGTCAAAATGCGCTGCACGGATCATTTCCATTAATCGATCCGGAGTGGAAAGTTCATTCGGAATATTTTCCAGCAGAATGCGCACTCCCAGCGGTTTGGCAAAGGCGCGCAGATGCTCGATTGAGGTCATCGCCGATTCGAATTTCTTCTCGCTGAAACTCTCATTGGGCAACCCCAGATGTTGCACCAGAAAGCGAAACGGAATCTGCTCCGCAATCTCCAGCGCCCGCTTCACTTCGTCCATCGCCTGCACCAGCGCCGCGCGATCCGTGGAAGCCAGGTTTACCGGCGGTGCTCCCGCACGCCCCCACTCATAGTCGGCATAGAGCGGCGAGTGTACGGAGTTCAACGGCACTCCGCTGCCGCGAAACCACTCCGCAATTTCCTTCACATGAGCCTTGCGGTTGGCATAGTCGAGGTGCTGCCGCGCCGCAAAAATCTCGATCGCCTGCACTCCATTACGAGTCAGACCATCCAGAATTCCCGGATGCAGCC
>PLUI01000285.1 GCA_003164855.1 Acidobacteriaceae bacterium | reverse complement strand
AAGACCAAGCCGACGCAGCACTCGGTGAAGGAACTGCTCAGCATCGGAATTCAACCTGACATTCTGCTTTGCCGCACCGACCGCTTCCTGGCGAAGGAGCTTAAGTCCAAGATTGCTCTCTTCTGCAACGTGCAGGAAGAAGCGGTGATCACGGCCAAGGACGTAGCTTCGGTTTATGAAGTTCCGCTGGTGTTCGCCAATGAAGGCGTGGACACGCTGGTGTTGAAATATCTGCGCATGGAAGCGAAGGACCGCGACCTTTCTAAGTGGGAAGATATTGTGCATCGGGTATACAACCCGAAAGATACGGTCACGATTGGGATTGTCGGCAAATATGTGGAATATGAGGACTCGTACAAGTCGCTGAAAGAAGCGCTGGTACACGGCGCTCTGGCGCATAATCTGAAACTTCAGTTGAACTGGATTGAGGCTGAAGGACTGGAAGCGGACAAGGCAAGTGTTGAGGCCCAGCTCGAAGGCTACGATGGGATTCTCGTTCCTGGCGGCTTTGGCAAGCGCGGCATTGAGGGGATGCTGATCGCGATCCGCTATGCGCGCGAGAATAAAGTTCCTTACTTTGGGATTTGCCTGGGAATGCAAACCGCTTGCGTTGAGTTTGCCCGCAACGTAGTTGGACTAGCGGAGGCGAATTCCAGCGAGTTCGATCAGGCGACGCCGCATCGCGTGATCTACAAGTTGCGCGAGCTGCGCGGGGTGGAGGAACTGGGGGGCACCATGCGTTTGGGCGCGTGGACTTGCAAGATTGAACCCAACACGCTGGCGCACAAGATTTATGGCAAGCTGGAAATCAGCGAACGCCATCGCCACCGGTATGAATTCAATCGCGAGTACGAAGAGCCGATGGTAGCTGCGGGCCTGAGAATTTCGGGTTCAACCCCGGACGGCACTTACGTTGAAATGGTGGAGTTGCCCGATCATCCGCATTTCATCGGCTGCCAGTTTCATCCTGAGTTCAAGTCGAAGCCGCTGGAGCCGCATCCATTGTTCAGTACGTTCATCGCGGCGGCGTACGAGCACGGGTCGAAACGGCGTACGGAGAAAGAGACTGCGGCGGTGGAGATGTTTCACCGTCCGGAAAAAGTCGCGCGCAGGTAGCATCACAGGCTTTAGATCACCACAGAGTCACAGAGACACAGAGGAGGCAAAACCAATGACCTGCATTTCTCTGTGCTTCTGTGTCTCTGTGGTGAAATGATTTTTGAGATTGTTGCCCACCTCCTTCCAAGTCGGCGATGTCCGGATCGGCTCGGGAAATCTTTTCCTGATTGCCGGTCCTTGCGTGATCGAGAGCGAAGAACNNCGATTCGCAGCTTTCGCGGGCCCGGAATCAAAGAAGGTCTGCGGATTCTGAAAAAAATAAAAGACGAAGTTCAGCTTCCGGTGCTCACGGACGTGCACGAAGTAGCGGACGTCGCCAAAGTTGCAGAAGTTGTTGACGTGCTGCAAATACCCGCGTTTCTGTGCCGCCAAACTGATCTGGTAGTGGCCGCGGCGCTCGGCGGGCGCGCGGTCAACATCAAGAAAGGTCAATTCGTTTCGCCGTGGGACATGCGGCACACGGTGGAAAAATGCCGCGAGGCGGGGAACACGCAAGTCTTCCTGACGGAGCGGGGCACCAGCTTCGGCTATAACAATCTCGTCGTGGACATGCGATCGCTCGCCATNNGAGAAAGGTCCTGCGGTCAGCGGAGGACAGCCGGAGTTTATTCCAGTTCTGGCGCGTGCGGCCGTCGCTGCTGGCGTGGATGGCATTTTCCTGGAAGTGCATGACAATCCGAAAGTTGCGAAGTCTGACGGAGCCAATGCGCTGGAATCCACCAAGCTGCGCGAGGTGTTGAAGGAATTGCTGGCGGTCAGGAATGCGCTGGATGTGGCGCGTGCCACGCCGTAGGGCTCCGATTGCTCCGAGCGCTTACCGTGATAAATTTGAATCTCGCATGAAGCAAATCGCCAACTGGGCTTTGAATGTCGCGACCATGCGCGGCGCGAGCTATGCCGATGCGCGCATCGTGAGCCAGCGCAGCCGTGCGCTCACTACCAAGAACGGGAAGGTGGGCAGCGCGTCTGACGCCGAGTCCGTCGGCATGAGCGTGCGCGTCCTTGCCGATGGGGCATGGGGTTTCGCCGCTTCCGAAGACCTGTCGCGCCCCGGGGTTGAGGCGACGGCGGCTCGCGCTGTCGAGATCGCCCGCGCGTCGGCGCAAGTGAAGCAGCAGGATGTCCGGCTTGCCGCCGAGAAGGTGGTGACCGCCGAATGGACAACGCCGCATGTTATCGACCCGTTCTCGATTTCGGTCGAACAAAATATCGCGCTGCTGTTGAAGATCGACTCCGAGTTATGCGCGGTTGCCGGTATTACTCTGGCCGAAAGCAACCTCAACTTCAATCGCGAGGAGCAATGGTTTCTATCGTCGGAAGGGAGCGACATCCATCAGACCAAGTATTCCGCGGGTGCGGGTTACACGGCGTATGCTTTCGCGGGGAACGAAATACAGAAACGCTCTTATCCAAATTCTTATGGCGGGCAATGGCAGAACAAAGGCTATGAACTGATCGAAGCATTGAAGC
This sequence comes from Acidobacteriaceae bacterium, assembly GCA_003164855.1. Taxonomy (GTDB): domain Bacteria; phylum Acidobacteriota; class Terriglobia; order Terriglobales; family Acidobacteriaceae; genus Sulfotelmatobacter. The sequence goes on along the minus strand of PLUI01000285.1, from coordinate 4,002 downwards.
TGGTGGAAAATGCCCGCCGCATCGCGGAAGAGGCGGTCGCGCTCCATTATGCGGAGCAGTGCCCCGAAGGAACGTTTGACATTATTCTGGATAGTTCTCAGCTGGGCTTGCAGATTCACGAATCGATCGGACATCCCATCGAACTCGATCGCGTGCTGGGCATGGAAGCAAACTTCGCGGGTACGTCATTTTTGACTCTCGACAAACTGCGCACTTTGCGCTATGGCAGCGAGATGGTGAATGTGGTTGCGGACGCGCGCCAGGAGCATGGACCAGGACTCGGAACTTTTGGCTTCGACGACGAAGGGGTAGCTGCACAATGCACGCCAATCATTACGAATGGATTGTTCACCGGATATCTCAGCTCTCGCGAGACGGCGCACACCATCGGCGAGACTCGCTCGGGAGGTACGCTGCGCGCGGAGGGATGGAACCGGCTGCCGATGATTCGCATGACCAACATCAGCCTGTTGCCGGGCGAGAAGCCGCTGAGCCTGGAGCAACTCGTTGCTTCCACCGATCACGGTATTCTGATGCAGACGAACCGTTCCTGGTCGATTGACGATAAGCGTTACAACTTTCAATTCGGCTGCGAGATCGGCTGGGAGATCGAGCACGGCAAACGGGTACGTATGATGAAGAATCCATCGTACTCCGGCATCACCACGGAGTTCTGGAATTCCCTGGATGCGATCTGTTCCCGCGATGAGTGGACGCTTTGGGGTACGCCGAATTGCGGCAAAGGCCAGCCGCAGCAGGTGATGGGCACAGGACATGGAGCAGCGCCATCGCGGTTTCGGGCGATTACAGTGGGGAGCGCGTATAAGGGAAGCTAGTTCACCACAGAGAAACAGAGACACAGAGAACGAAGGCCAGCCCATACAAGATCAATTGATGCTGACTGAAAACGAAGCTAGCGACATCTTTGACCGGATTAAGAAACTCTGCTCTGCGGACGAGGTTGAGGTTCTTTTTTCGGGTGGGAGGTTCGCGCTGACGCGCTTTGCCAACAACACCATTCATCAGAACGTCGAGGAAGAAAACCATACCGTTTCGGTGCGCACAGTCTTTGGCGGACGCACGGCTCGCGCTTCCACCAACAGGTTTGACGAGGACGGCTTAAGGCGTGTAGTCGCATCTTCGGAGAGTCTGGCGAAAGTGCAGCATCCCGATTCTGATCTCTTGCCCATGCCAGACTCGACCGAAGCCGCCGGCGGCGCCCTTCGGCTTCGCTCAGGGCAGGCTCCCGAGGGCGCCCGAGTTACGAAAATTCCGTCCCGCCATTTTGCCGAGACCGCGGCCATCACACCTCAGCTTCGTGCCGAGGCCGTGGGGCGGATCGTCAACGTCGCTCAGACGCACAAACTCACGACCGCGGGAATATTTTCCAGCTCCGAATCGGTGGAGGGCATATTCAACTCGCACGGCCTCAGCCACTGGCACACACAAACCCTGGCGGAGGTTTCCATCACCATGCTGGCCGCCGATTCCTCGGGATGGCAGAAGTCCAATTCGCCCGACGTAAGCAATCTCGATCCGCTTAGGCTGGCCGAAATTGCCGCAAAAAAAGCGATCGACTCCGCGAATCCGACGGAGATTCCGGCAGGGAGGTACACAGTAATTCTCGAACCCTCCGCTGCACTCGACATTGTTGGTTTCATGTTCTGGGACTATTCCGGCATGGCAATCCTCGACCAGCGTTCATTCCTCACCGGTCGAATTGGCAGCAGACTGTTTGGCGAGAACATCACGATCTGGGACGACGTCGCTCATCCCTTGCAGACTGGATCTCCCTTCGATGGTGAAGGCATGCCGCGGCAGCGTGTGCCGCTGGTCGAGAATGGAATCGTCAAGCGCGTGGTGTATGCGCGGGGGACGGCGGAGCGCATGCGGCGTTCCGAGCATAAAGACAAAGTCGGGCCGATCGCAGCCACGGGCCATGGATTCGCCCTGCCCAACGAAATGGGCGAGGTGCCGGTCAACGTTGTTTTTGCTGCCCCGCAAGATCCGCAAACACTCGCTCAGATGATTGCCTCCACCGAACGCGGCGTGCTGGTGACCCGGCTGTGGTACATCCGCGAAGTCGATCCCTATGAAAAAATTGTCACCGGCATGACCCGCGATGGGACTTTTCTGGTGGAAAACGGCAAGGTGCGGCAAGGTGTGCGCAATTTTCGCTTCAACCAAAGCCTCATCCAAATGCTTTCCAGTGTCGACGCCATGAGCGTGCCTCTGCGTTCTTGTGGCGAGGAATCGGTCGACATGGTGGTGCCTGCCATGAAGATCCGCGAGTTCAATTTCACGGAAGTGACCAAATTCTGAGGGCCAAGATCGATCCCGTCCTGAACCCAGTTGTGCAGTGAACCCTGGGTATCGATTTGCTTGTAATCCTCTCATCCTCAAGCAGTTAACGCCCCATCGTTCCATGACTTCCGTAACTTTGCGAGCCTGATTCCCGGGTGTACGCTGCCCTTGAGTTCGCTAAAAGTTTGTGGGTAAAGAATTTCCTGGAAATCCGGACGGCCATCGGTCCGGAAGGAAGGTTCGTCGGGACCGTGTCAGGCGAAGCGACAGAGCAGCAATCGACGTCGGAGTCGCAGCAGCAGACTGCGATCAAGCACTACGCTGAAATGCAGAGTGCTCCGCGATTTCCGCTGCATCTGCCGGTGGAACTGAAATCGCAGAGCGGCGCATATTCGGCGGAAACTCAAAACATCTCCGCCAATGGCGTGCTCTTTGCCATGGATCGCGACGTGCCCGTAGGTTCGATGGTGGATTTCACTATCCTGCTTCCGGGAGATATCGTGGGATCTCCCTGCGATGTACAGATTGACTGCCACGGCCGCGTAGTACGCAGCTTTGAGGACAAAGGGCGCCGCGGCGTGGGCGTAGTGATTGACGAGTACCATTTCGAGCGAGCATAAGGCAGAAGCAAGCAGAAGGAAACCAATGGCCAGCACGGTCAGCGTCGGAGAAAGTCAAGGGGTTCACGAGGATAGCGGCTCGACGCAGTTGATCCGCGTGATCCTGGCCGACACCCAGGCTATCTTTCGCGCCGGGCTGCGCAAGATTTTCGCGCTCGAAGACGATATCCGTGTTGTTGGCCAAGCCGAGACGCTGCCTCAGACTCAATCTGCGGTGACCAAGTTTTCCGCGGACGTTTTGATTTTTGAATCTGCGCTCGCGCCCAATCCGGTGGAAGCGGTGACGGAACTTCTGCGTCAGGCGCCGCAACTGAAAATCGTCGTCGTCACCCCCGCATCGGACGAACAACTCACTCTCGATCTTTTTCGCCGCGGGGCGCACGGGATTCTATCGCGCGAAGTTGAACCGGAGGTGCTGGTCGACTGCCTGCGCAAAGTTGCCGCCGGAGAACCGTGGCTGGAAAACCAGGCGGTGCATTGGGTGATGGAAGCGTTCCGCGGCCACAACCTGCGGCCTTCTGGAGCGCGCCCGAAAGTCCAACTTACCCCTAAAGAAACGCTGATCGTTTCGTGCGTCACCCAGGGCATGAAGAATAAAGAGATTGCGCTTCGGGTGGGAACGACGGAACAGGTTGTAAAAAATTACCTGCGCAAAGTGTATGACAAACTGGGCGTCGCCGATCGTCTGGAACTTGCGCTCTATTGCCTGAGTCATCACGTCGTCGATGGCGTCAAGCCGCCTCCGATGCCCGAAGGCGCTTCTCCGGCAGTAAGCGCTTCCTCTCCCGTCCCAACCAACGGCGCGGCCGCAGCAAGCGCTTCGGCGGGCTCCGCTACGTCGAGCACAGCGTCCGCCGTTTCCAGTTCAGTCCGACCCAGTCCAACGGGCCCGGACAAGCTTCCGTAGATCGCCAGCCAACCGAATCCTCAATCTCGCAGCTTCCCATTTGCGCCGATGCATCAATGCCCCATAGAATGAAAGAACGCGGTCCGCAAATTTGCCAACCGTGCAATCGCTGCAGCGTTCCGTCGCAGCAAGTTGTTCTTCCAGGTCTTGCCGGAGAGATGGCCGAGTGGC
>PLUI01000146.1 GCA_003164855.1 Acidobacteriaceae bacterium | reverse complement strand
GCGCACGCGGCTCGAGATGCGGCGTCCGCCGCCGGCAAGTCTTCGACCTCGGGAAAGCCCACCACCAACAAGCCGAGCATTCCAGAGTTTGACGCGGACGAATCGCTGGCCGAACTGCGGGAATTGCAGAAGGGCAAGCTGGTGATCGCAGCCAACGAACTCACCGCGCTCTATTTGCTGCCGGTGCTGGCGGAGTTCCGGCGGCTGCATCCCATGATCAAAATTACGGTGCAGCGGTCGCTGGGCAGCCGCATTCCGGATGATGTGTTGCAGCATAGCGCTGAACTGGGAGTGCTGTCGTACAAACCGGAAGAACCGCGGCTGCACTCCGTGATCACCTATCTCGACGAGTTGGTGCTGGTGGTTCCTCCCCGGCATCCGCTGGCCACGGCGCCGGAGGTTAGCATCCGCCAACTGGGGGCTGAGTCCTTCGTCGCGCACATCGTTTCGTCGCCCTATCGGGAAAAAGTTATCCAGACATTTTTGAAATACAAAACGCCGCTGCACATGGACCTTGAACTGCCCACGTTGCAAGCGATCAAACAGTTTGTTGCGCTGGGAAGCGGCGTGGCGCTGATGCCTGAGATCAGCGTGGAAACCGAAGTGGCGCGCGGCGAACTGGTCAGGATTCCGGTCCGCGAGCTGCGCGTGCAACGCAAGCTGCGTCTCATCTATCGCAAAGAAGCGGGGCTATCCCACGCGGCGCGAGCTTTCTTGAAAGTAGCCGAGGCGGTGGCCACGGAGCGAGCGGGGCGGTATCGCTTTCAGCGAGAGAGCTAGAAGGGGCAGCCAGAATGGTTCCCAAGCAATTGGCAATTGGCGGTTAGTAAATAGGCGCGCGGGGCGCCGCGGTCCCGCTAATTGCTAACTGCCAATCGCTGCTGAATCAGCAGTCTGCGCAGACTTCCTTAGACTGGAACGCGGCCAAGGCTTCGTGCAGGCTGGAGTGAATCTCGAAAAACGAATCGAGACGAGTAAGGCCGAGCAGATCGCGCACGAATGGGCTGGGGCTGGCATATCGCAGATCCGCGTTTTTCGCCTGAGCCCAAGTGTGTAGGAGCACGAGTTCGCCGATGCCAGCGCTGTCGATGGAGCTGACGCCGCTGAGATCGAGGACGACTTTACTGCTGTTTTTCAGAACTTCCCCGACCAGGCTCGAAAGCGAGGCGGCCTCGTCGCGGTAGACGATGCGGCCCTGGCAGTAAACGATGACCACATCGCCGCGATATCGAGTTTCCAAACTAAGTTTCAACTTCGACTCCTTGGGTTGAATTCCGAGGCCAGCCAGATGCTGCGGCGGCGGCCATGTTTGCCAAGTGCTATCGATGAATTTCATCCTATTAGATAGACGCAGGCAGAGGCGATTGGGAATCATAAAAAGAACGTGAATTTTAAGTAGTTTGTGCCGGATTTGCACTCGCACAATTTTGGAACGCGGGCATCTTAGGGGTCGGGTACACTGCATCTAACGAATCTCACGCAATCAGGTAGAATTTGCTGCTGGCATAAATTGCCGGAGGAGGAATCATTTTCGTGTCAAAAACCGCAGCCGTGGTGCTGGCATTCCTGAGCTTTATGCTGTTAGCGACCACATCGAGAGCCCAGCTGTTCCCGAGTGGAAATGTTTATGTCGGAGCTGCCTATGCCGATTCCGTCGACGTGGTACCTACGAACCGCTACACCTTCCGCGGGTGGAATGGCTCGGTGGAAGATTTCCCGTTTTCGCGATTCCCGCATCTTAGCGCGGTATTGGATGGCAGCGGCTTCTACCGAACAGGAATCCAGCAGTACAACCTCTTTCTGGGCCCCCGGCTTTCCATGAATTATGGAAAGTGGCGGCCGTTTGTGCACGTGCTGGGCGGCGAGCAACGCATGACATCGGGTGGCATGGCGCACGATGTAGTGGCGGAGGATGTCGGCGGCGGCGTGGATCGCAAGTTCCAGTTCCTCTTTATGAAGCACTTTTCCTGGCGCCTGCAATTTGACTACATGCATACCCACATGTTGAGCGCCACTCAGAACGATATTCGAGGATCAGCCGGACTAGTTTGGCGGTTCTGAGAAATCATTCCGCTCCCCGATCAAGCCTTTCTCCATTTCTCTTTTTCTCTACGAAACTTCGGGGTCGGCCTCGGGTTGGGAGAAGTGTGCCCGGGAGTGGGCGAGGAAATTCATGTTTTGTCGCTGAACTTCGGGGGCGCACTGACTCGCGAACTCACCATGTGCGCTTGAGCCTGGTTGATTCAGCCAGGAAAGGTAAGGTCATCTTTATGAGAAAAATTGGATTCGTCCTCTTTGCTCTGCTTGTGTTATCGGGTTTGGCCGGCGCCCAGATTCCCACCAGCGGGAACGTCTTTTTCGGCTACTCGTTTTACAATACCGATCTTTCCTCGGTCAACCGCGCCAACACAAATGGATGGGAGGCTTCGGTAGAAGGCAAAGTGATTCCCTTCCTCGGGATGGTGGCTGACTTCGACAGCCATTACGGCTCGCAAAACTTTTCTGTGGCGTGCCCGGGCGTCGGGTGTCCATTAACCGTAAATGCGAACATCACCGAACATAATTTTCTGTTTGGTCCGAGAGTGTCAGTGTCGGTGGGAAAGTTCCGCCCCTTCGCGGAAGCGCTCTTCGGCGCTGCCCATGTCAACGTGAATAACGGCGTTGGCTCCGATACATCGTTCGCCACCGCTCTGGGTGGCGGTCTGGATTACAAAATCATCCGCCCCATCGCGTGGCGATTTCAGGGAGACTACGTGCAGACACGTTTCTTCGGTGCGACGCAGGATAATATACGACTTTCGACCGGGATTGTGCTGCGCTTCTAAAACCGACGGAGAGATCGTGTAGAACGTGGGCAGTGGACGGTGGTCAGCAGGATCAAAAGCGGTTGCTGGCCGAACCGCGAACAGAACGAGTCCCCGGTTTAAGTCGGCCAGTATTTGTGATCGCGCAGGAAGTAATTGGGATTCCAGTAGTTCAATGCGGTTTTCAGAAACAGCCACCCTACCCGAAAATGTCCCATTCTTTGGAAGCGGCGGTTGGTCGTATAGACTCCGCCGCGAACGATGCCGAAGCGTTTCCGCTGCACTTGCTGGCTGAGCAGGTAATCCTCGCCGAAGGAGACTTGCTCGTGGAATCCGCGAAGTTTCCGGAATTGTTTCAGTTCAAACAACATGAACATTCCGGTGGCGAAGGGATGGTGCAGGCGCGACAAGTATTGAAAGAGATCGTTGCCCACGTAGAACAATTTATCGATCCAGCTGCCATCGCGGCACAGGATGTTGGTGGTTACGCAGTGAAGTTGTTTGCGCTGGGCTAATTCGACGGCGCGCCGAACCACCGAAGGATGCGCGAGTTCAATGTCGGCATCGAGAAAAAGAACGTAAGTGCTCTCCGCGTGAGCCGCTCCCAGGTTGCGGCCTACCGAAGGCATGCCGCCACGGATCACGCTGACGTTCAATCGATCGCGAAAACCAAGAACAATTTCGCGAGTGCCGTCGGTCGAATTGGCGTCAGCCACCAACACTTTCGTACTCGACATCTTCGAGTAGTCCTGATTCATCAGCGAAGTCAGCAAACGAGGAATCAGCTTCGCCTCGTTCTTGGCCGGAATCACGATTGTCAGCTCGCTCGTCGTATTCATGCTGGTTGAACTCATGCCCGGTAAACTCATGGATGCGAACCCCCTGTTCGTCAATGGTGAGATAAGTCAGACGGGAATCGACCCAGCCGCCTGAATTGTAATAGTCAATTCCGTTCTCCTCGACATGAAGAGCTTGGTGCGTGTGGCCGCAAAAAATCCGGCCAGCCTCGTGCTGCCGCGCATACTGCAGAGCTCCGGCAGACACTGTCGGCGACATGCGCAACCAGCGCGTGTTCAGCCGGTCGATGAACCGCACGATGGGCTTACTTCTAAAATCCAGCTTCTGCAGCTTGAGATACAACGAAGTGCCCAGCCGGCTGAGCCGAACGTTGTTCACCTGAAAGCCGTCAAACTGGTGGCCGTGAATCGCGATGTGGCGCAATCCGGCGTATTGCCAGGCATAACGCTGGTAGACTCGCACGCCCACCAGATGCGACATGATGTTGGCTAGCCCGTGGTCGTGATTGCCCTCCACCCACACAACCTCGATATTGCGCTTGGGATTCGACAGCTTGCGGATGTAGCCGAGAAACTTCCAGTGGTCTTTGGTGAGGCGGGCAAAATTGAGGTCGGCGAAAATGTCACCCAGGAGGATTAGACGGTGAAAGCGATTTCCCTTCAGCACGCGCGTGGCTTCCCGCGCATGGCTCGTCTCCGCACCGAGGTGCAGGTCGGAAAGGATCAGCGTGTTGTACACGGACAGATCCATACTTCAGTTGTAGCGGATGAGTGTTAACGGATGATGAAAGTTGCATCAAAATCAGTGCAGTAGTAACTAGGGGAGTAACCGCTTGGAGTCAAGAGTTTAGCCGCGGCGTCCGGCGAAATGTTACAGCGGTGAGAATTTGATTAGTTCGCGAACCGATAGTCGCTGGCCATCGAGCACTTACTTCTGAGCTGGTGGCACATATTCCTTGGGCACGGCTGAACCTTCCCCGAAAAAGAATTGCTCCAATTGCTTGACGATGACTTCCTGATCTTCGCGGCGCGCGGGATTCAACCGGTATTCGTTGAGCAGCATCTTGCAATGTTCCGTCCACATCCTCCAGGCTTCCTGGGATACGTTGTCGTAAACTTTGCGGCCCAGATCGTTGTCGAAGGGAGGCTCGTCGAGCCCGGGCAGTTCTCTTTTCAGTTTCACGCAGAGTACGGTGTGCGCCATACACTTCCTTCGCTCAGGAATTTGTCACCTTAAAGATTATTACACGAGAAGGCGGCCGAAGAATCAAACAGGGGATACAGTGAGGACCAAACACCTAGCCGCAGATGATCTCAGGGCTTCGTCGTGGCGGCGGCATACTCCGCCAGTATTTTCGCCAACTCGGCTGGGACCACCGGAGATTCTTGTCCTGGATTGGCTCCCGCCTCGGTAACTTTTCCCTTAATGCCGACGTAAACCGCGTTGTAGGATTCGTCGCCGAGGTTCTCTACCTTGTGCTTATGGGGAGGGAACCACCGAGCTTCGCCCGCCTTGGCGTAGACATCCGTGACCTTGCCGTTCTCGTCAGTAAACCTGAGGTGCCCGCCCGTCAGACTCACGGACACACCAGCGGGGTGGTCGTGCATTTCTGACTTCTCGTGCGGACCATAGTGGACATCCACCACCTGCACGCGTTCATTTTCAAAGTGCAGTTTGTAGTGTTTCGGCGCTACCTTGGTGGGGTCTTGTGCCAGGGCGGAATTTATGGCGAGACATACAATCGCCGCTGCGCAGATATACCTGCACAACATTTGCGGGCCTCCTTGGAACAAACACAAATTGCAAATCAAAAGCCCATGGTTTGAACTTAGGTCAAGCTACGCTGGTCAGATAGGCCTGTCAACGATTTGAAGTAAGTCCGCCCCAAAATGGTTAATCGCCCAGGACCGAAACGGGGCGGGAAAAGAAAAGCGGAGCCTTTGCGGGCTCCGCTATCGAAAGATAGGCTGCCAGCGAACCACTATTTCTTATCTGGATCTTTGCCTTGCTCCGGAGCCTTTTCCTTGCTCTTGTCTTCAATGGAGAGCAGTTCGACTTCGAAGGTGAGCGTGGTATCGGGGCCGATGTCGGCACCGGCTCCGCGCCCGCCGTAGGCCAGATCGGACGGAATAAACAGCTGCCATTTCGATCCTACCGGCATGAGTTGAAGAGCCTCGGTCCATCCCTTAATCACCCCACTCACGGGGAATGTCGCCGGCTGCCCGCGCTTGTAGGAGCTGTCGAACTCTTTACCGTCGATCAGTGTGCCGCGATAGTTGCATACCACGGTGTCGCTCGCCGTGGGCTTTGGTCCGGTTCCTTCTTTCAGAATCTTGTATTGCAGGCCGCTGGGCAGCGTGACCACGCCTTCCTTGCCCTTGTTCGCCGCCAGAAAAACCTCTCCCTCTTTCTTGTTGGCCGCCCCGGCCTCTTGCATCTTCTCCTGCTGCTTCTTACCAACTTCTTCCTGTACTGCCTTGATCACGGCCTGCGCTTCTTCGTCGGTCATCAGGGTCTTACCGGCCGATAAGCCGTCTTTCAGTCCGCGTGCAAGAATGGCCGGATCGAAGGGAACCGATTGTTTGGTAAAGCTTTCCGCCATCCTCTGTCCCGTTTTCATCCCCAGGGCGTAGCTGAACTTTTCTTTCTGGGTTTTGAGGGTCAGAGTTGTCGCGCTCTTGGCGGCTGGCCGCTTGGTCGCCGGAGTCTGCGCCTTGGCTGCGCTCGAGGTTGGACTAGCTGAAGATGGTGCAGCCGGTTGAGTGGTCGCGGGCGGAGTCTGCTGTGCCAGGGCATTCCCGAGCAGCAATGTAGCGACCGCCAATATGTTTACCGCTGTTGTAAAGGATTTGTGCATTTAAGTATTGTCACATCCTGGGGAAGGTCTCGGCAAACCAGAGCCCAGCGGAGTTGCTTTCCGGCTTCCACAGGCTGATTGATAACTGCGGCGCTTAGGAGCTTTTCAACTTATATCCGGGTGGGATCTCGGACGGGTAGGATGGGGCTCATCCGCGGAGGTGGGCTTGCAGTAAGTGGTTTGCGATCCCAGAGCGCTCGTAACCCTGGTCAGCACTGCTCCCTCCCGCAACCTTTGCCCCTTTTCCCCTCTGCGCGAGAGGTGTATGGTCTTACGGTCACTTGGCAAGCGGACCGGGATGGATGCCTTCGCCAAGGACAAAGCTTGATCCCACGCTGCCCACAACCGCCGATGNNTTCGCCACCTTGAACTCTTTCATCTTGTCAGCAGTCCAATTCAGTTGCTCATCCGTCGCTGGAAAGAGGTGCAATCCCCCGATGACTGCCTCCACTGGCTCGCTGGGAAATTGCTCCCGCGCAAAAGTGAGTATGTTGATGATTCCTGCGTGCCCGCAGCCAGTGACCACGACCAACCCTTCCGGGGTGTTAAGCACCAGTGACTGATCCTCGGGGATATTGTCCTCGACCAAGCCCGCTGGGGTCTGCACTTTTCCCGTACTGCTCCAGTTATGTTCTGGATATTTGCGCGGCACCGGGCCGGTCAGCCACGCACCCGGGAAGATTTCCGCCGCTTCTTCACGTTCGATGAACCTTCCGCCAGTTGCCTCATACTCTTTCTTCATTGCAATCATCTGGTTGTCTTCACCCTGCGGTGCTGGTCTGCTGTAGAAAATACCGCGTGCGACATACGCCACCGAGAGTGCCGAGGGATTCTTTTTCATCATCTCTCGGCGAAGAGCCATCAACCCAGTGACGTGATCCCAGTGATTGTGCGTAAGAACGACTTCCTTAACGTCGGACAGATCAATGTTCAAATCATGCGCGTTTTGCAATACGGTATCGGGATGGGCTCCCGTATCCAGCAGGATGCGATGACCATCCGCCTCGATCAGAGCAGAAAATCCCCACTCTCCCATCCCGGTTGTACTGCCCACTAACATGGTCGATAGCAAGGTCACCTTAAGCGAATGAACCTGAGCAGGCGGGCTCTGAACGCCGGCGGCTTGATTGCTTTGAGCCTCCATAGGCTGCACGCTGGCAGTCAGAAGCGAAAACGCCATCAGTAACACAGAAATGTATATTCGGCGAAGGCTCGAAACCTTGCACATTTGTGATACCCCGTCCATGGATGTTTGCGACACGGCTCCGTCGAAAACGCGAGCAGGGCAATAGTATCGTAAACTGCACATGCCCCGTACGTGGAAGTGGGAACCGGCGGATCATCCGCGGTCATAGCGCGAAGGGCGCAAAACAAAACGCCCCAGACTCAAAATCGAGTCGTGGGACGTATGTCGATCAGCCCTCCCCCGAAAGCTGCTCACAACCAGCTTACGGTCTGATCTGCATGTGCGCAATGACCTGTTCGTAATGCCACTCCGGTTACCTTCCGGTATCCGTAAGTGCCTCGCACCATCCGGGGTCTTCATCCTTTTTGATACTCTTTATTTCTCAGCCACCGGCAGTACTATGCCTGATGGAGCATCTTTCGAGCGATAGACGCGCTGTGACGCTTTTTCGTAATCCGCATCCCCGGCTTTATAAATGTTCTCAACAAACTTTTGCGGGTTGCGGTCATATAGGGGAAACCACGTGCTCTGCACCTGCACCATCATACGGTGGCCCTTGAGAAAGACATGGTCGTTGGGGTGCAGGTCGATTCTGTATTCGGTAACTTGGTTAGGGGTAAGGGCAAGCGGTGTTTCCATGCTGTTGCGATAACGCGCTCGCAAAATGTCATCTGCAATCATTAACTCGTAACCGTTGAGCACAGGTCCGGCACCCTTAGTGGCATCTTCTTCTGTGATCTTCTGATAGTCCTCGGGATACACGTCGATCAGCTTCACGATCCAGTCGCTGTCGGTTCCCGTGGTTGAAGCGAACAGGTCGGCGACGATGTCTCCGGTGACCGCAACATCCTCGGTCAGCGGATCAGTCTGCCATGTCAGCACATCAGGACGATGCTCCACGAAGCGCTGNNGGTCGATTGCGGTACGGCACTGGATTGGCCGGATCAGAAATGTAGGAATCAAAGACATCCTGCTCAGAGGGTGGCTCGAACGAGAGCTTGCCTCCCGCGTGCAAGTAAAGTTTCTTCTCGGTGATGCCTTTCTTGGGTGGCCACTCGTCGTAGCTCTTCCAGACGTTGGCGCCGGTTTCGAAAGTCAATGCTTGGGGCTCCGTGAGCGGTTTGTCGTGCAGCCAATGCGCGAACCATGGGGCCAGAATATGCGAGCGATAATAACGGGAGATGTCACTGCCCCAATCGATCTCACCCAGTTTGCGGCCAGATTGATCCATCCACCCGCCGTGGTTCCACGGACCAGCAACGAAGTAGTTCAGATGCTCCGTATCGGTCTGCTTCAGCGCGGCATAAATGCGCGTCGGGCCGACGAAGTCTTCCTGATCGTACCAGCCGGCGACATTCAGGTTTGGAACGGTAGTGTGTTTCAGATATGTGGTCACGGCGTGCTGCTTCCAGAAATCGTGGTTCGGATGCTCAACGAAGTCGTTCCACGTCGGTAGCTTTCCGTGGAAGTACCTCGCATTCGCGTTGGAGATTGCACCGAGCGCCAGGTACCAGGCGTAGGTGTCATATTGGTCGAACTCGAAGTTTGTGTTCTTCTCTTTGGAGGTTTCCAGTAAAGCGGAATATTCGAATCCATAGCTCAGTCGAAACGCGCCGTTGTGATGGAAGTCATCATTAATGAACATGTCGTCAGGAGATGCCTGCTCACTCGCAGCCTTCAGCGCGGGGTGCGGCTCAAGCAGCGCCTGCGTCACCAGCCATCCCGGATAGGAAATCCCCCACATGCCGACTCGGCCGTTATTGTTCGGAACATTCCTGACCAGCCAATCGATGGTGTCATAGGCGTCAGTGGCTTCATCAATCGATTTGGGATCATTCCTATCGCGGGGCGGATGCTGCATTACAAATGTGCCCTCAGACTTAAAGCGGCCCCGGATGTTCTGCGATACGAAGATATAGCCATCCGCAATGAGATCATCGAACAAACCGGATTCCGTCAGTGAATTGGCGTTTTCGGGGACTCCGTAGGGAGTTCTCACGAAGAGGAAGGGCAGCGGACCGTCGACGTTCTTCGGCGTCCGAAGCACGGTCTGCAGACGGACGCCATCGCGCATCGGGATCATGACCTCCTGGTAATTGAAGTATTCAGGCTTGTACTTGGATTGCACTGGAGGGGTTTGGGCAAACAGATCAACGGCCAGCAGCGAGAGCAGTAGAATTTGTTTCATGAAGATCATGGTATTTCGCCTTTCCGAAGTGGAACACCGCTGAATTGAACGGCTAGGGTAGCACGGCCTTAGGAAGGGCGATTCGCCCATGATGGAATGAGCCCCCAGCGCATCAGCGAAATTTCACGGACTGGCTCTTTCGGATTCTGGAGGATCACCGTACTCGCCCGTATCCGCGCTCATACTTATGCGCGCGGCCAAGCGTCCACGACTCTTCGAGAGATATTTGTGCGCCTGATGGGTTGGTGCATGGGAAAATGCTTTCCGCACCAGTTGGAGGTTTTACAAGCTCAAGAAATTTTCTACCAGCTTCTTGCCGGCATCCGTGAGCACACTTTCAGGATGGAATTGCACTCCTTCGACGGCAAACTTTCGGTGGCGCAGGCCCATGATCGTGCGGGTTCCATCTTTCTCCGTCGTCCAGGCGCTGACTTCCAGTTCCTCTGGCAAATCCTTTTCCGCCACGATGAGCGAGTGGTAACGAGTCGCGGTCATGGGCATGGGCAGGCCAAGAAAAATGGTTTTGTTATCGTGGGTCACTGCACTGGTCTTGCCATGCATCAAGTGAGGAGCGCGCACCACGTCTCCGCCAAAAGCCGCGCCAATGGCTTGATGTCCGAGGCAAACTCCGAGAATGGGTATTTTGCCGGCGAAGTGGCGAATCAGATCGATGCTGATGCCGGCGTCTTGCGGCGTGCAGGGACCTGGTGAGATCACTATGCGCTCCGGGTGCATCGCTTCAATTTCGGCAACCGTGACTTGATCGTTGCGGCGAACCTCGACTTGAGCACCGAGTTCCCCGAAATACTGAACCAAGTTGTAGGTAAAAGAATCGTAATTGTCGAGCACGAAGACCACTGGCTTTGTCCGATTTTTAGCTTACCACCCTCCCCGCGACGGAAGGTGAATTGGATCTTGATGGAATTGCCGAAAGATAATTGCCTTTCCATTTGCCGCCAGAACGGGCCATTCCCCTCCCCAAGGGTGGTATTGACGGAACCGCCGGGCAAAGTCATTCTTCCTTGGAAACACTTTAGTCGCCACTTTTACTGGCTTGGGAGTTAGGCATGGCAGAAGTTCAGCAGGAGAAAAGGTCTGCACGACGCTTCGCGCTTCGGATTCCTGTATCCGTGGCTCGCGATGAAAAAGACCACAGCGAACCCGCTCAACTACGAGATGTAAGCGCGCGGGGGATTTGTCTTTATCTTGATTCGCCCATCGAGCAGGGGTCGCCCATTGGCTTTACTCTCACCCTTCCGCCCGAAATTACTCTGACGGAAAGCATCCGCGTGCAGTGCAAAGGGCGAGTTCTGAGGGTTGATAGCGCCGCCGAGAATGGGAAGATGGCCGTGGCCGCGATCATTGAAGAATACGAATTCCTTCCTGAGAGTTGAAGCGGAGCCGGGGAGGGACGAGCGCGGTCATCGTTGCTTCTGAGTAAGCCTCAGGACGCCGTCAACATTCCTGGCGCCGGTACTTCACCGCTCTCTCAGCAAATGATAAGGTTCCTTCAGGAAGGTTCGAGGAATCTCTTTGCGGCAACCACTCTTTAAACTTATTCCCATTCTGCTGCTGGCGTCTTTGGCAGTCCCGGGCGCGTGTCCGCAAAATCCTGCGCCTGGTGCGGTGAAGCCAAAATCGAGTTCTACAAAACCAGAGATCACAGTCGTCACTAGTGTGCGTGTGGTAGTCGAGCGAGGTGTTCCGGCGCTGGAAATTCTTNNGACCGGCGGTGCCGTCGATTCAATTCCTGGATTCGCCGCCGCGGTTGGTTATCGATCTATTGCATGCTCAGATCGGACTACAGGAAAAGAAGATCGAGGTTCAGCAGGAAAACATCGTTGGTATCCGGGCGGAGCAATTTCAAAAAGATCCTCCGATCGCGAGGGTGGTGCTCGATCTTCTCGCCCCGTACAGCTATACCTGGGATGAGGCGGGGAATCGATTGATGGTCCGGCTAAAGGCTCCCGAAGACGTGAATGCCCGGAACAAGAAATCGCCGCTCCAGGCCCCGAGAGAATTGTCACTGAGCCCGGCGGTGCCAGCTATAGTCCCGGTCACCGGAGGCGGCGGTGAGGTAACGCTTGCGGGTAACCGAATCGCGGCCGGATCGTCTTTGACTACCGGTTCCGATACCGCAGTGCTGAAGCTGTCGCGCGGAGGCGAGGTCCGCCTTTGCCCGCGCACAACGGTTTCGGTGACACCTTCGAAGAACAAGAAAGACTTGATGCTGGGCATGAGCACGGGAGCGTTGGAGACACACTACGCGCTGGAAGCCTCGGCCGATACTGTGCTGACACCTGACTTCCGCATCCTGTTCGCAGGGCCGGGAGACTTTGACTTTGCCATCAGCACAGACTCGCACGGCAATACCTGTGTACGCGGGCTGACGGGAAATGGCTCTTCCGCGATCGTTTCAGAATTGATGGGAGACCGCGTTTACCAGGTGAAGCCGGCCGAGCAGGCGGTGTTTCGCGCGGGACGGATCGATAAGGTGGACAGCAACGTCCCTCTAGAGTGTGGCTGCCCGCCACCGGTTCCAGTGATGCAAGCCAGCGCTCCTGCAACTCCAGAATCTCACTTACCTCCGAATGCCAAACTTGCGGAAGGCGGAACTGAAACTCAGTCCCTCCCAGCGTCGCAGCCCAACGACATTCACGTTCAGGTCGATGCGCCACTGGTATTTCATGCGAGGAAAGGCTCTGACGCCGCGCCCCCGCCACCTATGGAGGAGGCTGCCTTGCTCCCAGCCATGGAGCCATCTCCAGCGCGAAGCCAGCTTGCAATGCAGATCCAGCCGCCACCCGCTGAGCCGCACTCTTCAGCCCAGCCCGCCTCTGCACCGCGGCGATTTCTGCGGCGGATCAAAAGCATTTTCAGTGCCATCTTTCAATAGAGGACAGGGGTGATCGGCGTATACAGAGGCACAGGTCGGCAAATTACCTGCGATTGATCGCGCGCCGCAAGGGCTCCGCTTTTTCGCGCAAGTCGTCCGCGAAGCTTGCGCCACGTTCGGCTGCGTCGCGTACACGTTCCTTCACATCGCGTACGCGGTCTTTGGCTTCTTCGGTCCAATCCTGGACAGTTTCCTTGGCATCTTCATAGCCGCGCTTCAGGTCGCGACGGAACTGTTTGCCGGTTTTCGGCGCGAGCACAAGGGCCGCCAGAGCGCCTGCTCCAATCCCAATCAGCAAGAAGGTCACGGCGGTTCCTAAACTTGTGTTGTCGGAAGATTCATAACGTCCAGAACTCATGATTTGACCTCATTTCATTTTCAGTAAGCGAAAACCGGGCGGTGATGATGTGCCCGACAATTCATGCTTACCCAATTCTAGTCCCGCGCGGACGAGGTGGTGCGAACTTGTTCGGCGGACACGAGTTGATGGGATGAATTGGCCTGGGGAAAGGTTTCCTTTCTCGCGCACGGAGTGTAGAATTATGGTTTCGGTCCTCGTGTGCGGCGGAAAATGTGGCCTGCCCGCCTTCCGTCAGCTCTGCAAACCGCACTTATTTGAAGGAGATAGTTTCGAGCGATGTCGATCCCTGCCACTCAACTGCGCCCCGGCATGATCATCAAGCACAACAATGATCTGCACTCCGTATTCAGCGTCGAACACCGGACGCCCGGCAACCTGCGGGCCTTCATCCAGGCCAAGCTGCGAAATCTTCGCACCGGCGCGATGTTCGAGCACCGCTTCCGCTCGCCCGATCCCATCGAGAAGGTCAACGTGGACGAGGTCGATATGCAGTTCCTCTACGCCGACGGCGACAGCTACTACTTTATGGACACGTCGAACTACGAGCAGACGCATCTGACCAAAGAGGTTCTGGGCGACGCAGTGGATTACCTGATCGCGAATCTCGAGATCAAAGTTGAATTCTTCGACGGCAAGGCCGTGGGGATCGAGTTGCCGCAGACGGTGGAGCTCACTGTGGTGGAGACTGAGCCGGGATTGAAGAGCGCGACTGCGTCCAGCGTCACCAAGGCCGCGAGGACCGAGACGGGGCTTGTGGTGCAGGTTCCGCCCTTCATCAATGAAGGTGAGAAGATCAAGGTGGATACGGCTGAGGGGGTTTATTTGTCGCGGGCGTAGTCTTCGAGTCAGAACTAAGTCAGAATGCAGAAGTAAAAGCAGTACTGTTTTTACTTTTTCATTCTGATTTCTTACTTCAGCATTTCATTTCAGAGCATGACTTCCGTCGAAAAAGCAGTTGAAGCCCGCCGCTTTGTCGTGCGGGGCCGCGTGCAGGGGGTTGGATTCCGCTGGTTTGTGGAGCGGGAGGCGCACATTCTCGGCATCGCCGGATGGGTGCGCAACAACGCCGATGGTGGCGTAGAAGTGTTCGCTCAGGGAACCCGCGATCAACTGTCCGGATTGCGATCGCGGCTGCGCGAGGGTCCGCGTGCCGCCCGCGTGGATGGCGTCGAAGAATCCGAATCCCGCCCGGCTGCGGGAATAAGTTCATTTCGCATTGAAGGAGCATGGTAGATTGTTCGCTAACTCAAGCCTGAATGCTGACCAACTTAAGCAACTGATCCGCGAAGTGCCGGACTTCCCGAGGAAGGGAATCCTTTTCTACGACATCACAACTTTGCTGAAGGACAAGGTCGGTTTCGCCACACTGGTCGACCGGCTCTCCGAGCACTATCTCAAGCAGAACATCGATCTCGTTCTCGGCATGGAAGCGCGTGGATTCATCTTCGCACCCGCGCTCGCCTACCGCTTGAACGCCGGATTTGTTCCCGTGCGCAAGGTCGGCAAACTTCCGGCGGCAACCGTTAAGTTCGATTACGCGCTGGAATACGGGACCAACTCGCTGGAAATGCATAAGGACGCGATTCAGAAAGGGCAGCGCGTACTGATTGTGGACGATCTTTTGGCGACAGGCGGCACGGCCGAGGCCACAGCGAAGCTGGCGTCTCTACTAGGCGCAGACATTGCAGGATTGGGATTTGTCGTGGAATTGGATTTCCTGAAGGGCAGGGAGAAACTCAAGGGTTACAACGTTATGTCGCTGCTGCATTACGAGAAATAGAGTCTCGCGGCTGGATTTTCTTGCGGGCATTTCGGCGAGAGCCTTGCAGCTATTTCAAAAGATACTGCAGCAACAAGGCAATGCCGAACCATCCACCCACGCTAACAGCCGCCATGAGCGCAAAGCCTGCAAACATGTTCCAGTTCAAGCGGCCATGGCTGCGGGTCGTGTCCAAGTCAGAGTCGTAAACGAGCCACGAGCGGAAAAACCTCGCATCCTGCGCGCTTGTAAGTGGCAGCTGGATGTGCGACTCGTGAGCGCCGGATATTGGGGAGAGCTGCATTTTGTAATTCATCATCCGCACCTCAGAAATGCATTATTGCAAATCGCTCGCCATTGCCTGAGGCCTTTGTAAATACCGAAAGATCAGATGCATTTACGCCCCGGGAGGTTTTCGCTGCTGCATGCGCTGCGCTAAAAACGCCTGGGAGTGGGATATTTTTCCCGCTCCCCCGCCGCACCTACCCACCCTAGGCAATGGCTGAGGAGCAACGATTACTTGCTGTTCACTGACTCGCTATCCTTCAATTGTGTTTGCGGAGCGCGTTGGATTTCCTCCAGAACCAGCCCGGAGTCTTTCGACAGATAGCTCTTGCGGTGAAACCAATCTTCCATAGCTTCCCGGAGTTTATCCAAGGGAACGCTCGTGCCAATCTCCATCTCTCCGTCAGTAATTGGCAACGTATCGTCGAATACGCTGGCATTGGTAAAACTGCGCATGGAAAAGCTATCCAGCCATTTCAGTGGGCAAGGCCGCCTTTGCTCTTTGTCGTTGTACTCGACGCGAATCTTGCGGGCAAACATAACTTGATTAAACCACACAAAATGCGGCAGACCCGCAACGACGGCGGAGTTTCTGTGGATGGTAAGTACCGCGCGAAGTTCTGATAGGCCGTTTCATCAATTACTAACGTGCTGGCCAATGTGGTCGGTTCCCCCTCCGTTCTTAGCAGGAGTGCTCCCTGCCGATAGCTGGGATACGCTGCCTGCCTTTGCCAACTCAGCGTTCAATTCTCCCCCGGCCAATAAAATGAAATATGCCCAATAGAGCCACGTCAAGAGGGCCACTACTCCCGCCAGAGTTCCGTAAGTTCGGTTATAGTTGCCGAAATATCGGAAATAGATTCTGAGCAGGAAGGACAGTCCCATCCAGCAGGCAACAGAAAGGACTGCGCCTGGCAGGGTACCAAGAAAGCGTTGCTTCAGATTGGGAGCCAGGAAATAAATTGTCGCAACCGCCAACACCGTGAAAGCCACGGCGATCGTCCAGTGAATGTACGGCCAGAACAAGACAAAAGCTCCGGTGAGTGACAGTCTAGCTGCCAACCAGTCGCCCACCCATGGGCCAACGATTATGGTTGCGATGGCGCAGATCAGAAACACCGCACTTACAGCGGCCAAGCCCAGAGCGCAAAGGCGCATCTTCCAAAACGGCCGATTGTCGTCTACGTCATAAGTTATATCCAATGCTTCAATCATTTCATCGAAGGTGGAAGACACTAACCAAAGTGTGCCCAGCGTTCCAAGTGAAAGCCATGTTCCGGAATTTGCTCCGAGCATGTCCTTGAGCACGGAATCGACCATCGGCATTGTCCCGGGCGGCAACACTCTTCCCATTGCAATCAACGAGTCTTGGAAAAAATTAGGTAGCGGAATATATGCCATTACTGCAGAAAGAAGAATTAGGGCCGGAAATATGCAAAGGATGGTGTAGTAGGAAAGCGCTGCCGCGGCCTGGAAAGTCTGATTCTTGAGGACGTCATTATAAGTCCTCGCTAAGGCGCGCTTAATATTGGCGAACATCACGGACTCCATGCAACTTTTTTTCGGGCACGATGAAGGTGTTGCCGGATATTTTTCACCTAAGCTGTGGCCAAGTAGACGTAACGCAAAATAAAGAGAATCGTTAAGATCCAGACGAGCGCATTGACTTCGCGAATCTTCCCAGCCGCAACCTTCACGACGGTATAGGAAATCAAGCCCAGGCTGAGCCCGGTGGCGATGCTGAAGGTAAGAGGCGTGGCCAGCATAGTGATGAATGCCGGAACAGCTTCACTGAATTCCTGCCAGTTAATTTGCGCGATGGATTGCGTCATCAGGACCCCAACCAAAATCAGAGCAGGGGCCGTCGCATAAGCGGGAATTGCAGTTGCCAGGGGTGAGCAGAATGTGGCCAGAAGGAAGAGCGCGGCCACGGCGACGTTGCTGAGCCCGGTGCGGGCTCCGGCGGCGACTCCAGCTGCACTTTCGATGTAACTCGTCACCGTCGAAGTCCCAGTCAAAGAGCCAACAATGGTTCCCACGGCATCTGCCACCAGCACTCGGCCTACTCGGGGAATTTTGCCGTCTTTCACGAAACCGCCTTGTTCGCAGACTCCCACGAGAGTTCCGACATTATCGAACAGGTCTACAAATAGAAACGCAAAGAGAATTTCGAGCAAGCCGAGGTGAGTCGCACCTCGAAAGTCAAGCTGCAAAAAGGTAGAGGAAGGATGTGGCATGGAGAAGATTGCTGCTGGCCAATTGGTGATCCCGCGCAAAATTCCGAGCAGCGCTGTGCCAAAGATACCGATAAGGATTGCGCCATGTAGCTTTCGTGACATCAGGATCAGCGTAAGGCCGAGGCCAAAGCAGGCGGTCTGCACTTCTTTGTCGGCAAAACTGCCGAGGCCGACGAATGTGGCTGAGTTGGCTACGACGACCTTCGCATTCCGCAGCCCGACGAACGCGATGAACATTC
>PLUI01000032.1 GCA_003164855.1 Acidobacteriaceae bacterium | reverse complement strand
ACCGCATTGTCGCTGAGCGCCACATCATAGCGGTCCGCAATCAGGATCTCTTCCCCCTGTGTAATCGTCAGCGGTACAAAATAATAAGCCTTGCGCTTCAGCGCCCCCGCCGCCTTGGTCGGCACCGCCGCTATCATCCGCTCCAAATCAAACGAGCTGATGGATGTCTCGCCCGCCACGGCATAGCACACGCCGTTGGCCGCCTGCGAAACCGGCGTCATCCGGACCACATCCGCGGGGCTCCGCGTTATTGCTGGCGCTGCCTGCGACATAACTAAGTCTTTTATACACTACCAGCCGGCGGCTCCAGCGTCCGCGAACGCCTGCCATCTTCTATCATTTGTGCGGATACCCCAGCCATTGAGCACCGTCAGGGCACAGGACTTATCCGGCATCTAGGTTAGGGTGTGAATTCGTAAACTATTTCGTTGCCAATTTGCCCATTTTCTGGCCCGCCCGTGGTCGGACCGAAGGCAGCTCCTCCTCCAAAAGTCAACGGAGCGGAGGGATTGCCGCCATCGTCCCCGCCGGTGAAGGTATACGAGAGGTCATAATTCCATGTCCCGCCGGATCCGGGCGTCAACTTATAGATAGTGCCGGCATAGTCGGTGCCACCGGCGTTGGTCGTGCCGTAGAGGTTGCCGTCTGCGTCGGGGGTCAGGCCTCCAGCCGGCACCGCGCCATCGCTCTGCTCCAGACCGAAGGTGTGAAGCGTCGTTTCCGTCCACGGACCGCTGGAGGTGGGCGTCAGCTGGAAAACTGTGCCGAATAGAATGTTGTGTTCAGTGCCAATCGTTGTACCGTAAAGATTACCTTTCGAATCCATCCTTACCGGCGCCTGCGGAAATCCCTGGTCCTGCCCTCCAGTAAAGCTGTACAACACTTGCTCGGACCAACCGCCTCCGGAACTGGGAGACAACTTGAAGACCACCCCATCGGAATTCGTCCCGCCGCTGAAGGTCGTTCCGTAAAAATTTCCCTTCGCATCCATAATCAGCTCGGCTCTCGGGCTGTCGCCGTCCGTTCCGTCGAAGTCGTACAACACGGTTTCGATCCAAACCCCATGCGAGTTCAGGGTGAGTTCAAAAACAGTTCCATTGAAGTTAGTGCCGCCGGAGGAGGTCGTACCGTAAAAGTTTCCCGCGGCGTCCATGATCAAACCCGCGTCGGGATCACTTCCATCGCCCTCACTACCGAAGAAGGAATAGAGCACCGCATGGGTCCATTTTCCTCCCGTGCCGGGAGACAACTCGTAAACCGTGCCAAATCCCTGCCCTTCGCCTCCACTGCCGGTAACACCATAAATATTTCCGGCAGCATCGAAGATGATGTTGCCAACTGGTACGGAACCGTCCTCCCCTCCCTTGAATTCATACAGTGTCGTGTAAGTCCACCCGCCACTGCTATCGGGCGCCAGTTCGTATACCACGCCGCACTTGCACGCGGCCCCTCCATTGGTGGTTGCACCGTAGAGCTTTCCGGAGCGATAGACCAGTTTCGTCAATGGAGTGTACCCACCAGACGTGTCGCTAAACGTATAAATCACCTGCTCGCTCGCGTAAGAGGGGACAGCCAACCAAAGGGTGACTGCGAACGCTGCGGCCAGACGAGTCAGGACGCACAAGTTCTGCTGCTTCATAAGATCACCTCGGAACAGGATGTGGCGGAGACCAGGAGGGAGGGGCTTTCTCCGCAGGGCAAAAACTATATCACGAATCTGGAGAACGTTGCTGCGAGTACGAAGCCTTGACCCGCCCCTCCCACCATCCTAAACTTACAGTCCGAGGCCGCAGCCATGACCCGAGCACTAAAGCCTTCCCTTGCCGCCCTAATCTTAACCCTGGCCCTCGCTCCCACCCTCCACGCCGCCACCCCGCGCCTGCTCGCCTACTACGGCTATTGGGACAAGTGGAACGTCCCGCCCTACACCGCTTCCACCATCCCCTACCAAAGTCTCACCCACATCGTGCACTCCAACATCGGGCCATCCAACAAGGCCGACGGCTCCCTCGCCGTGCCCGCCGATTTCCTCGAGCCCAATCTCATTGCGCGCGCCCACGCCGCCGGAGTGAAGGTAGAAATCTGCATCAGCGGCTCCGCCTACCTGTTCGTCGTCATCGACGCCGACCCCACGCTCCGCGCCACCTTCGCGCAAAACATCGCCAACTTCGCCATCGCTAACGGCTATGACGGCGTCGATTTCGATTACGAAGTTCCCTATAGCGAAGAGCAGGCCGACAACTTTACGCAGCTGGTCAAAGACGTTCGCAATCTATTGCCGGCGGGCCAATACCTTATTTCTGCGGCCGTTTCCTCCAGTCCCGGCGGCTACGGCGTCTACGATTTCCCCGGCCTTACTCCGCTGCTCGATTTCTACAATGTCATGACCTATGACTTCCACGGCGCCTGGACCAACCACGCCGGCCACAACTCGCCGCTCTATCTCAGCCCGCTCGATCCCGGACAGGAAGGCAGCCTCAATACCTCCACCGGCGAATATCTGACCACTTACGGTGTCCCCGCCGAACAAATCAATCTCGGAACCGCGTTCTACGGATACGCCTTCGATGTCTACGGCCTCTGGTTTTTCTGCGCGAACGACCAGCTCTGCGGCAACCAAGGGGCACCAACTGTCACTTATTCGCAAGTCGAGCAGCTGCTCAAAACAGGCGACTGGTTTGAAAATTGGGATGACCTCGCCGACGCGCCCTATCTCCTCGATCCCAGCGCTCCCACGTTCGGCTTTATCACCTACGACAATCCCACTTCAACCTCCAGGAAAGTCAGCTACGCCCTGAGCCAGCGCCATCTTGGCGGCGTCTTCATGTGGGAGCTTTCCCAGGACTACAACGGCACCACCCAGCCGCTGCTGAATGCCATGCATTCTGCTTTTGAGGCCGCCTCTCGAGAGAATGGGACACATTTCTGAACACTGAATTTTGACTGGTTCCGGAGAGGAGGTGCGGCCCTTAGAAGGACACCTTAGCGCCGAATTTCAAGCCACTGTGCTCCAACCAGTAGCGTTGTTGACAGAATCATTGTTATTTTCATTAATAGGATTTATATTAGGAATTGTATTATGGCCACCGCGACCAGAACTACGAAGACTTTTTCCCTCGAAACCGAGGTCTTGAAAGAAATCGAGCGTACCAAAGGCGACGCCTCGGCCAGCGAGAGGGTGAACAACTTGCTCAAAGCTGGCCTCGAAGTCGAACGCGTTCGACGTCTGGAAAATGAGGCCTGTGCCTTTTTTTCAGGCGACGCGGAGGATCGATCGTCGCGTAAGGCATTCCAGAGCGCCTCCGTTAAAGCCGCCTTCAGAGACTAAATTCGCGGATTAATGCAATGGCGTGGAAAAGAGCACCAAAGCCGCCGGCATGGTTTCCCCGACGAGGAGATATATGCCTCTTCAATCTGGACAAAGAACGTCCGGCGCTGGTCGTCTCCACCGATACTCTTAACCGGTTTTCTCGAGACCTGTGTGTCGTGCCCATCTCCACTACTGAGCACAAGCAGTTCTCCTTGCGCCCTAAGCTGCCGGCCGGACAAGGCGGACTCAACCCTGATTCCTGGGTAAAATGCGATCAGGTCACAACCCTGGAAAAAGACTCCGCGGTATATCCTCCCCTTGGTTCTCTCAGCCGAGAGTTTCTAAATAGAGTCGGGAGAGCGATATGCATCGCCCTCGACCTCCCCGAGGAAAAATAACGCCATTCTTCAAAAGCGCAATCCGTATAGAAAACCTGCTCGGGACTTTGGGCTCTTGTGCGTTCTAGGCAGTTGATTCAAAATTCCTCATGCAACACGGGTACGCAACGGCGAGCGGGCCAAGGCGCGACAGCGACTTATTCACTTCGATGTTCCTTTCAAGATTGGCGTTTTTATTACGATCGGCAATTTTTTCAATGCTGGTGGCGGCAGTCGTCCCTCTTCCATCTTCTGCCCAAAATCCCGCGTGGCCGCAATGGGGCCAAAACCCGCAGCACACTGGCTTTCTCGCCGTCGCTGGCCAATCCCTGGAAGCCAAGCTCTCCGATCAAATCTTCGATCCCTTTACTGCGCAGGAGATGGCGGAATCCAAGGGTGCGCTGCTGATGCACTACCAGGTCCCGCTGGTGAATGGAAGCAACATCTACATGATGTTCAAGACCGGGACTTACAATTCCTGCGATCCTCCCGGATCGGGCGTGCCTTTTCCTTGTGGGCCCAACGACTGGAGCACGGAAATCTGGAATGAGACCGATCTGCAATGGCAGAACGGACAACTCATCCCCGTCTGGAACTTCGCCACCGACTGGACGCCGGTGCCCAACGACTACGCCCTTGGCGGCTGGGAGCCTTTGTTTCAGCCGGCTCTGGCCGGGACCTATGTTTATGTGCCCGGTGCGGGCGGAACAATTTATCAGCTCGACCAGACTACTGGAGTGGTGTTGCAGCAGATCAATCCCTTCGGCACCACGGAAGATCCGACGAAATTCGTCTCCGGCGGTTTGACCGCCGACAACCTGGGCGACATTTATTACAACGTAATCCAGGTCGTGCTGGCCTGGCCTTGGGACAGCGAAGTGGTTAACTCCTGGATTGTCGAAGTGCAACCCGGCGGCCAGGTGCTCACCTCGACGTACACGTCGTTGCTGCCCGACGCCCCCACCATGTGTACGGGAGAATTCTCGCAAAGCCAGTTGCCCTGGCCTCCCCAGGCGAATGCGCACCCAGGACAGATTAAGTGCGGGAATCAGCGGCCCGGCCTGAATGTTGCTCCGGCCATTTCAGCCGACGGGACAACGCTGTACACCATCAGCCGCGGACATTTCGACGGACGCATCGCTTATCTGCTGGCCCTCAATACAGCTGACCTGAGTTTGCAATGGGCCGCTTCATTTGTGGGCCTGCTGGATGACGGCTGCAATATTCTGCTGCCGCCCGACGGCCAGCCCGATGGTTGCAGCATCTACGGCGCGACTGGCGTGGACCCGACACAGAATACAAATGGAGCGGGTATTGATTCCGATGAGGCGTCCGCCTCGCCGCTGGTGGCTCCCGATGACAGCATCCTGTTCGGAGCCAATGATGCCTACAACTATGGGCGTGGCCACTTGTTGAAGTTCAGCCCGCAGGGCCAGTATCTGGCGAATTACAACTTCGGCTGGGATACCACTCCCGCCATCTATCCCAACAACGGCACTTATTCCGTGATCCTGAAGGACAACCACTACGACAGTGGATCGTATTGCAATGATCCTACTTGGTGTCCGCCGGCACCGCCGGGACCTTACTACATCACACAGCTCGATTCTGACCTGGTTCCACAGTGGCAATATCAGGATGTCACCATCAACCACCAGCACCCCGATGGCTACGAATGGTGCGTGAACGCCGCAGCGGTGGACATGAATGGAGTTGTCTATGCCGATAATGAAGACGGCTACCTGTACGCCATTCAGCAGGGTGGAACGCCGGTACAGCAGATTTTTCTGGAACGCGCCATCAGCGCGGGATACACGCCGACCTCGATCGGCGGAGATGGAACCATCTACGGCGAAAACGCCGGGCACCTCATCGCCATCGGAAATCTTTTCGCTACCTCAACGGCCATCAAATCTTCCTCGCAGAATCCTTCGACCTACGGAACGGCGGTGACGTTTACCGCCGCGGTCACTTCAACCGGAACGCCGACCGGCAGCGTGACCTTCAAAAGTGGCAAGGCGACTTTGGGCACAGCGAACTTGAGCAGCGGCAGCGCCGCCTACACAACATCCCCGACCCAACTCTCCGCCGGAACGGATTCCATCACTGCCGTCTATAGCGGCGATGCTACGCACGCGGCCAGCACCTCGCCTGCGTTTCTGCAGACCGTTACCAAGGCGGCGACCACCACCGCGCTTACTTCGTCCCCCAATCCTTCCCAAGTGAATCAGAGTGTCACGCTCACCGCAACCGTCGCTGCTCCTGCTGGATTGCCCGTCCCTACAGGCAAAGTGCAATTCGCGAACGGCAATAAAATTCTCGGCACCGCGACCCTGAGCAATGGAATCGCGACGCTGACCACCACTTTCACGCACACTGGTTCCTTTACGCTGAAGGCCACGTATCCGGGCGCGGGAGATTATCTCGGGAGCTTCGGCACCATGGTGCAGTCGGTGCAGTAGCGAAAGAATTTCAGTCACTTCCCGGATGGTTACCTTCGTGCCTCACACACCGGAGCCATTCCCCTCTTGATGGATTTGCCTCACACTGCTTCTTGACCAGTGATGCATTTAACCAGACCAAAAATAACCAGACGCAGTCAGACTCGTATTCCCGGCGTGCTGCCGGTGCGGGTACGAGGAAAAGAAGCGTCGGGCGCGCAGTTCGAAGCGTTGGTGCATACGCTCGACCTCACACCCACCGGCGTGCGCCTGGGTGCGGTTCGCCGCGAACTGAAAGCGCTCGATACGCTGGTCGTCCTCTTCCGCAAACGCCGCATCGAGTTCACCGTGATGTGGACCAAATTGATGGTTGAACCCGCGGCGGACAAGAACGACGCGCCGGGCGAGTATCAAGTAGGCCTGCAGATGGTAGCGCAGGAAAGCGATCCCTGGGGATTGGGCGTGCCTCATTCCAACACGCCTCTTGCAGCACGAGCCGCGGCTATTTTAAGCGCAGCATGAAAGCAGGCATAAATCTAAGGGGAATCATGAATAACTTCCTGAGCAAGCTTTGGTCCGATGAAGCAGGTCAAGACGTCGCGGAGTATGCCATGATGCTTGCCGTTGTCCTGGTCATTGTCATGGGCACGATCCACTTGATCGGCTCCAACGCCAGCAATGTCTTCTCAAACGTCGGCAGCGCGATCCAGTAGGTTCGACTCCGTCGCCCTCCGCCGTCACTCGACAAATGTAAATGTGTTTGACAATGGCGCTACCAGAGCTGTCCCGACTAGCTGTTTCGCGCGAACAGCGTCTCAGTATCATGAGCCCCGGATCACTACCGGGGCTTTCGTGCGTAGGTTGATGAGGTTCGGGGTGCGCATCCTTTGGCGTACGGTGCAAAGTGGGCCGCCCGCAGTTGTCCCGGTGTTAAGACAATCTCTTGTGAGGTCAGATCATGGCGCAGATGACGCCACAGGTTTCGGAGTTGCTGGAGAAAGCCCTTGGGCTTTCCGCGCAGGAACGCGGGCTTCTGATTGACCGTTTGATTGAAACGCTGGATAACGAGCCTGCCGAGGAAGGCGTCGAAGCGGCCTGGGGCGAAGAGATCAAGCGTCGGGTGGATGACATTCGCTCTGGACGAGTGAAGACCGTCCCGGGTGAGCAGGTGCTTCGAGAACTGGCCGAAGAGTTCCCGGAAGGGAAGTAAGCCGTTTCGATTTCATCCTGAGGCGGGGGAGGAATTTCGAAACGCAATCCGCTGGTATCGCGTGCAAAATCCCTTGGTGTCGGTGGAATTTCGTTTGAGTGTCTCAGGCGGGGTTCGCTTGATTTCTCAATCGCCAGAGCGCTGGCCGAAATATTTGCACGGAACGCGACGCTTCATCGTGTAGCGATTCCCTTTCTTCGTCGTTTACGTTGACGATCCCGACACGGTCACCATCATCGCGGTCGCCCATAACAAACGGCGGCCCGGCTACTGGAAGGATCGGACTTAGCTGTCGATCAAGGTCAAGAGCCCCGCCCAAGCGGAGCCTGGACGGGGCGCCCGCAAGAGTGGGGTTAGCCAACACCCACCCTGGTCGATCGATTGCAACGGGTCACGCTTTAACCTGGGTCTGCCGCTGCCTCCTCATCCTCAAAAAAATCTCCCGATGCCGCGTAGCCTTTTCCAAATCACCATTCGGATGCGTGTACAACGCGGCGAGCCAGCGGTGGGCGGCGATTAGGCCGGGCAACATGCTAAGCGCGGTTTCGAAGGCCAGGGCGGAGCGGTCGCGGTGTCCGAGGCGGGCGAGGGCGACTCCGAGATAGAAGTGGCCGAGCGGCAGAAAATGTTGCAGGCCGACGGCGAGCAGAGCCTGTTCGGCGGCTTCTTCGTTGCGGCGCTGGCGCAGGCGGACGACGGCCAATCCTAAATGCGCTTCGGGACTGTCGCCGTCGATTTCGAGGGCGCGCTGGAAGGCGCGGTCGGCGTCGTCGGTGCGCTTCTGGCGCAGATAAGTTTCGCCGATGCGCAGGTGGAGATCGGGTAGGTGCGGGTCGGCGCTTTCGGCTTTGAGCAGGCAAGCGAGGGCGGCGTCCATGTCGCCCTCTTCGAATTGAATGATGCCCATGAGCAAATCGGCCCAGGGGCGCGGCTTAGGCTCGGCGGGAGAATCGGCTGCGGGAGAATCGCCTTCGGGCTTCGGGCTGCGGGCTTCGGCTTGGATTTGTTCTTCGGCGACTGTTTCTGGGGCGACTGCCGCGGCTGCGATTCCGTGCTCGGCGTTTTCCTTTTCGGCTTCCGGTTCTTGCTTTGGCTGCGGCCGCGGCTTTGGTTTGAGTACTAACAACTTCTGCAGCAGATCCTTCGCCTCCGCTCGCTTCCCCAGAGCCAGGTAGCACTGCGCCAGATGTTGCATGAAGCGCGCTTCGTCCGGATTCTTCTCGGTAAGTTCGGCGAAGATTGTCAGGGCATCGGTGTAGCGGCGCGAGTCCATGTAAGAGCGCGCCAGGTTGTACTGCTGCTCGCGCACGGCGGTGGCGACGGCTTTTTCCTGATCTTCACTGAGCGGCTGAATGTAGCCCAGCGCGACGAATTGTTGCAGAACGGCTTGCGCAGCAGCGGGATCCATGCGGAGATCGNNATCGGCAGGATGCATTCCGCACTCGCCGAGTTCCGCCTCCCAGCTGGGAATGCGAGTAATCTGCGGTGGATTTTCGAAGGCTTGCACCAGGACGCGGCCATCCATATCTTCGCCGACCGGCAAACCGAACAAAGTAAGAATGGTCGGCGTGACATCGAGCAGCGTTGCTCCATAAATTCTTTCGTCCTGCTTGATGTGATCGCCCTTCATGCAGACCACGCCGAACTGGCGGTGCTGCACGGCGGGACCAGCGGGTTCCATCGGGATGCCGCGGGGCCGCAGATGATCGGAGTGAAAGCCGTGATCGGAAACCAGAATGACGGTGGCGTCGGGACCGGCGAGATCGAGCAGCGTCTGCAACATCATGTCGTGAAAGCGGTACGCGCCGTTGACTACATCTTTATAAATCTCGAACTTCTCCTCCGGTATTCCTTCCATACGCGGCGGATGGTAGTGCATGAAGCCATGGCAAAAATGGTCGATGCCGTTGTAATAGACCGCAAGAAAATCCCAAGGCTCGTTTTGCAGAATCCAGGTGGCGGCGTTGTGGATGGAGCAATTCTCCGACAGAATTTTCGCGAACGATTGCAGGCCTTTATCTTTTTCCTGATCGATTTCGGCGGCGCGGGGAATCCACGGCAGAATTGCCGCTTCGCTCACTTCCGCAGGATGCATGCGCAGCTTGGCGAATTCGTCGCGCAGTTTTTCGGGATGCACCGCTCCCGGCGGCAGCGGCCACGGCTTGTCCGGCGCGCCCACCGCGTAAGGAAAAAGATCGGAGACCGACACGCCGTTGATTGGTTCCGCAGGATGTCCGGCAAACCAGCCCAGCACGTGGGTTTTATATCCACGCTGCGTAAGGATGTTCCACAGCGCTTTCACTTTTCGCGACGTGCTGGTGACCGGGCGGACGCCGCCGGTTTGCGGATCGGGTTCCATGAAGCCGAGGATTCCGTGCTTGTCCGGACGCTTGCCGGTGGCGATCGAATTCCACAGCATGGGAGAAAGAATCGGACGAAGCGTGGCGATATTTCCCATGACGCCGTGATTGATGAAGTCGTCCAGCGTGGGCATCAGGCCCTGATCGATCAGTGGATTGGCAATTTTCCAATCGGCCGCGTCCCAGCCGATGAGCAGAACTTTTTTGGCGAGTGCTGGCATGGAGGTCCAATGCGGGATGGATATCCCTGGGGGAGCACAAGTGTACTACAGGTTCGGACGTTCGGGGACGGGCTTTCGTGACTGAGATCAAGAATAAGAGTCAGCTGGAAGTTGGCTTCTGCGGCGGGCCCGCGACTGTCTGGAACTTTCATCTTGACTTCGAGATAAGCCCGGCGGAGAATGAACCCCTCCCCCGGTTCGCGCCCATCGTTCGCGCGAAAGTCATGCTCCTTGCGTGAAGGCGCGTCCATCTCACGGAGGTTCTCTATGCCGCGACACACTTCCACCGATTCGTCCTGGCAGTCACGTAGTAAGTCACGGAATAAGTCACGTAACACAACCCCGCTAACCTCGGCTACGGAGAAGAAGCTCTCGGGATACGCAATTTTAGCCGCCGCCAGCGGAGTGGCAATGCTTGCGCTCGCTCCAGGCGCAGAAGCCAAGGTTGTATATACTCCCACAAACCAGAAATTGCCGATCAACACAACTTTCGCTCTCGATGTGAACGGCGATGGTATTCCAGACTTTAACTTTACCGCCGGCACATTCCTCGGCGGCGCGGTGCGAAGAGATACCTACACCTTTAACTCCGACGCTACTCTGGCAGTCGCCGGAGAGGTGCAAAGTAATCAGGTTTGGGGTGTGAATGGAGCTGTGTCGGCCCTGCCCGCGGGAGTTAAGGTTGGCCCCAAAGGAAAGTTTGCAGCTAGCAATTTTTTTATGGGCGCAGTGTCCGCCACCGACAGCGGGCCAGCAAGGTATTTCGGTCCCTGGGCTCCCGCTGATGGGAACGTAAAAAACCACTACGTAGGCCTGAAGTTTGTAATCGATGGCGAAACTCACTACGGCTGGGCCCGCTTCAACGTGCAGGTTCGCCAGCCCTTGCACGGCAACTTGCAAGCCGTACTCACGGGATACGCCTACGAGACGGTTGCGAATGCCCCCATCCTGGCCGGCAAAACATCCGGCGCCGAAGAGGCAGCTACGCCGCCAGCTACGTTAGGACAATTAGCCGCAGGAGCGGCGGCGCACTAATCCTTTCGCGCTTCCGTGGATGGCCATCGAGAAGAGCGAAGGCCGCCCGAGTTTTAATCCCGCCGCCAGAGAGCCAATCCCGAAGATCCCATAGCCAGCAGCCCAAGCGTAGCCGGGCCTAACTCCGCGGGCGCTCCCACTTCGGCGGGGCCTTTGGTTTTTCCGGCAGTGATCGGCCTGTTCGCGACCGTTTCGTAGGCGTAGCCGGTAAGCGTCGCGGTAATCGTCTCGTTGCCCGAGGTCACGCTGAAACGCGCCCAGCCATAATGAATGGATCCCGAGATGGAAAACTTGAGGCCCAAATAACGGTCGGCAACGTTCTGCCACTGGCCTCCGGAGCCGTATTCCGTGCCCGACACCGCCATCAGCTTGCCGGAGAAAACTGCTGACGGGCCGATCTGCGCTCCGCGTTGCAAAGCCGAGGCGAACTTAAGGATGAAAATGCTCTTCATGCCCTCGACCCGATTACCCGCTTCCGCTGGAAGCGCGCGCAGCGTGCGGCCGCAGATATCGGTGGTGCAAAAGGCATGGTTTGAGATGATGAAATCGCCGATACCGTCGTGGTTCAGATCGAGCGTGATCTTGCGATTGGTCGTGATTACGTAATGCGCTGGCGTAAATACTACTTCCGCTTCAGCCGAAGGTGCTCCAGCCAGCATTGCGACGCCGGTTGCGCCCGCGGCGAGTGCGTAGAGATTTAGCTTTTGGTGGATCGATGCGGAGAGTATCGAAGGTTTTCTCAGAAGCTGGGCATAACGTTCCATACAAAATCTCCTGCTTAGTGCGTGTTCGGAATGCGAAGATTCGGGGCCTTCCCCGCTCCCTTTGTGATGTTCTTGCAGGCTTCGCCCTGAATCGTGCCGGCGTCACCAAAGGCGACCGAGAAGGCGTCGCAAAGCAGTGGCGCTCCGCCATTACCGCTGAAGGTCAGCGGATTGTAGAAACCTCCGCCGCTCAAATTCTGCTCAAGAACGCCTTCTTCCGTATTGTTCGAGACGGTCATGTCAAACATGATGAGGTCGCTCTTTACGCTCAAACGAACCCCCGGCCCAGTTTGCCGCTGACCGACGCGCCGCTGCCGATCGTGAGTGACGAGCCTTCCAGCGAAATGCCGCCGCGGGCAGTCGGATCCGCGTTCGCGCTGCCGTTCTTGGTAACAACATGAGGTCCGTACATTTGCGCAGCAGACGATTGGCTCAGCGCCATCCCCACTAAAGAATGTCCGGCGATGCTAGTGACCGCATTCTTTCCCTGGGAGTCGATTCCCGAGTAGAACGTAATCGAAGACGCGCCACTTACCGAAATGCCGGTGCTGGCATTGTTCGCGATGTTGAATGCGCTCCAGAGAGTAGCCGAAGCCGCGTCGTTCATGCTTATTCCGGTGTTGTTGTTCTCAATTATTCCGGGAGAGTCGGCTGCGCCGCCATAGAACTGCAGACGGCCACCCTCCATGTAAATGCCCGGGCCCGAATTCCCCGAGATGGTCAGCACGCCGAAGTTTAGCTGTACCTGCGAGCCGTCAATCTGCAGCCCAGGCGACCCGTTGCCGCTGCCGCTGCCGCTGCTAAATCCATTCCCGGTGATCAGAATCCGTTGCGTGGGGGAGGTGCCCATTGTCATCTGCGACTCATTCGAGATAAAGATGCCGTCGCCCTCATTGTTTGTGAAGCTCGAATTCTCGATATCAAG
>PLUI01000074.1 GCA_003164855.1 Acidobacteriaceae bacterium | reverse complement strand
ATGACCGCGAATGTGCGCGACGAACGCAGTGACCTGCGCTTGCCGGACTTCTTCACGCAGATGATCGAGCGGAAATGGCTGGGCGACAAAACCAAGGGCGGCTTCTATAAGAAGTCGAAGGGCGGAGACAAAGAAGAAGAACGCATGGCCCTCGACTGGAAGACGCTGGAATACCATCCCCGGCAGAAGCCGAAATTCGCCGCGCTCGATATGGCGAAAAATGTCGAAGACACCGGCGCACGCCTGCGCATGTTGCTTGGACTCGAAGGCACCCCGCAAAAGGGCGACAAAGCGGGAGCGTTTCTGTGGTCGGCATTGTCTGATTTGTGGACTTACTCGGCGAATCGCGTGCCCGAAATTTCGAACTCAATCGTAGAAATCGACCGCGCGATGCGCCTTGGCTTCAGTTGGGAACTCGGCCCTTTCGAACTCTGGGACGCCGCAGGTGTCGAGGCCACCGTCTCCCGCATGAAGAAAGAAGGCAAGCCGGTGGCGGCGAATGTCGAAAGGCTGCTGGCCGCGGGGCGGAAAACGTGGTACAGCGATGATCCGAAGTCACCCTCCGGACGCAAGTACTGGGAGTTGGGGACTGAGGACTGGGAAGCGGTACAAGTTCCCGCCGGCGTGTGGTCGGTCACCGTGGCAAAGAAATCCAACGGGGTGGTGAAGAAAAATTCCGGAGCCTCCCTGGTTGATCTTGGCGACGGGGTGGGATGCATCGAGTTCCACAGCAAAATGAACTCGCTCGGCGCAGACATTGTCGGTTTGATTTTACAAACCCTCAAAGCTGGCGGGCCGGGCGACAACTTCGACGCGTTTGTCATTACCAATGACGCGACAAATTTTTCCGTCGGCGCCAACCTAATGCTGCTGCTGATGAGCGTGCAGGAAGACGAGTGGGACGATGTCGACCTCGCCATTCGCCAGTTCCAGGGCATGACGCAAGCCATCAAATTCTCGCCGAAGCCGGTTGTGTCTGCGCCGTTCGGCTTATGCCTGGGCGGCGGAACGGAAATCTCGCTGCACGCCGCGGGTCGGCAGCCTCACGCGGAGCTTTATACGGGATTGGTGGAAGTCGGCGTGGGCTTGCTCCCCGGCGGCGGAGGCTGCAAGGAAATGCTGCTGCGCGCGGTCGATGGCGCAACCGCAGCCCGCGGCGGCAAAGGCTCCGCCGAGGCACTGGCAGGATCGATCGAGATGCTGGAAGCGATGAAGCGCGCGTTTGAAGCGATCGCGACCGCCAAAGTCGCCACTTCCGCGCACGAAGCCCGCGGCCTGGGCTTCTTGTCAGACAACGACCGGATCACGATGAATCGCGAGCGCGTGCTCTCCGACGCCAAGACTCGCGCCCTCGAACTTGCGCGCGCGGGCTACGAACCGCCCGTCCCGCGCGCCGATATTCCTGCTCCCGGCGAAAACCTTCTGGCCACGTTGAAGATGGGCGTCCACATGATGCGGCAGGGAGATTTTGTCACCGACTACGAAGTAAAACTGGGTGGCAAGATTGCCGAGGTACTCTGCGGCGGAAACCTCACGGCGGGCACGCCGGTGAGCGAGCAGTACATTCTCGATCTGGAGCGTGAAGGATTTAAATCACTGTGCGGAGAGAAGAAAACGCAGGAGAGGATTCAGTACACGTTGAAGACGGGGAAGACGCTGAGGAATTAGGGTTTCTTGCCCTTGCTTGGTATATATTAATGATATATACTCTTGTTTTAGATAAGAGGCCTCCAGAATGCCGAAAACCGACATTGCCAAGCTCTTCCGAAACGGCCGCAGCCAGGCGGTGCGGCTGCCGCNNTGATCCAAGATACGAAGGAGTGGTTTCGGAAGCTTGACGAATTCAATTCGGAGCGGTTCATGCCCGAAGGCCGTCAGCAACCGAAAACGCCAAAGCGGCGCATCTTCGACTGACCCGTGGACTATCTTCTCGATACCAATGTGTGTATCGCTCTCATCAAGAACACAGACGCCTTGGTTCGCAGCCGCTTTCAGAAGGTTTCTCACGCGGGCGGGCGAGTCTATGTTCCCTCCGTCGTTACCTTCGAATTGTGGTACGGAGTCGCTAACAGCACACGGATAGCATTCAATACAGAACGGCTCGAAACATTCTTGTCGGGTCTAGTCACTGTTCTTCCCTTCGATAACGACGACGCGCTCGCGGCAGGCTCGATCCGAGCGACTTTGGAAGCTGCCGGCAAACCCATCGGCGCATACGACTACCTGATCGCCGGTCAGGCCTTGGCGCGGCAACTTACTCTGATGACAGCCAACATCTCCGAGTTCTCTCGCGTGAAGGGACTCATGTGGCAAGACTGGGCGAAGCCTTAATCCGGCAAGAGCGCTACAATTGATTTCTATGCGAAGACTTATGCGAGTCGCGTCCGTGATTGGGTTCTTTCTCCTCCTCTCAGGGCCAGTGCTAGTAGCCGCCCAAACGGCTCCGCAAAAGGAGCCTGCGCCTGACGTTCCGGATGCGATTGAGGTTCCGGCGGGACTGGATGTTGTGGTGTACGCCCACGCAACCGGATCACAGATCTACACCTGCCAGACCGCGGCGGATGGCAAATTCAGTTGGACACTTAAGGCGCCCGATGCGGAGCTGCACGACCGGCAAGACAAAGTAATCGGACAACATTCCGCCGGTCCCTCGTGGAAGTTGAAAGATGGCAGCGAAGTGACCGGGAAAGCCGCGGCCCACGTCGATTCGCTGGATGCGGATTCGATTCCCTGGCTGCTGGTGAATGTTGTGAGCCACGCGGGGAACGGTCTACTCAGCAGCGTGACGACGATCCAGCGAGTTCACACGCACGGCGGCAAACCTCCGGCCGAAGGCTGCGACGCCGCGCATCTCAACGCCGAGAACAAGAGCAGTTACACTGCGGACTATTATTTCTACGCTCCGGCCAAATGAAGCTTGTGGAACATGCCACGCATCCAATACCGCGATATATATTCGACAAGCAGAACCGAGGACTGTTATGCGTGAAGTTATTATTGCCTCATCCGTCCGAACCCCCGTGGGACGCGCCTTTAAGGGCACGCTTCGCGCCACTCGCCCCGATGAACTGGCGGCGATCGCGATCAAGGGCGCGCTGGAACGCGTGCCGCAGCTTGATGCCAAAGAGATAGAAGATGTGATCCTGGGCTGCGCCATGCCCGAGGCCGAACAAGGGATGAACGTAGCGCGCATCGCTTCGTTGCGTGCCGGGCTGCCAGTGGAAGTGTCGGCACTCACCATCAACCGTTTCTGCTCCTCGGGACTGCAAGCGATTGCGATGGCAGCCGAGCGCATCATGAGCGGGGGCGCGGAGGCGATTGTTGCCGGCGGTACGGAGTCGATGTCGATGATTCCGATGGGCGGGCACAAAGTTTCGCCGAACCCATGGCTGGTTGACCACTATCCTGACGCGTATCTGAATATGGGACTCACCGCCGAAAGAGTGGGCCAGCGCTTCGGCATCACGCGCGAAGCGGCGGACGAATTCTCTCTGCGCAGCCATCAGAAGGCGCTGGCGGCGATTCAAGCCGGCAAGTTCGACGAAGAGGTCGTGGCCGTACCAGTGAGCTTTACGACACCGAATGGATCGAAGCCCAAGCGGCAGGAAATTGTTTTCAAAATGGATGAAGGCCCACGCGCCGACACTTCGCTCGACGCGCTACTTTCGCTGAGGCCGGCATTCCACATGAAAGGAACGGTGACCGCGGGAAATTCGTCGCAGATGTCCGACGGCGCGGCGGCGGCGGTGGTAATGTCCGCCGAGCGCGCGAAAGCACTCGGCATCAAGCCGCTGGCGCGCTACGTTTCCTTCGCAACCGCGGGATACAAGCCCGAAGAAATGGGGCTCGGCCCAGTGTTCGCAATCCCGAAAGCTCTGAAGATGGCAGGGTTGAGGCTCTC
Source organism: Acidobacteriaceae bacterium (assembly GCA_003164855.1). Lineage (GTDB taxonomy): Bacteria > Acidobacteriota > Terriglobia > Terriglobales > Acidobacteriaceae > Sulfotelmatobacter. Next base: position 223 of record PLUI01000074.1, on the reverse strand, counting down.
CGACATCGACGTGATCGAACTGAACGAGGCCTTCGCCGCGCAGTCCCTGGCCGTGATCAAAGAAGCTGGGCTCGATCCCGAGAAAGTAAATCCCAACGGTGGCGCGATCGCTTTGGGACATCCGCTGGGCTGCACCGGAGCCAAGCTAACGGCGGCGATCATTCGCGAACTCAAGCGCCGCAACGGACGCTACGGGATGGTGACCATGTGCGTCGGCGGCGGC
>PLUI01000145.1 GCA_003164855.1 Acidobacteriaceae bacterium | reverse complement strand
ACTCATAGCCAAAACGCGACGAACGGTAAACCTCGGTCTCCAGCGTTTTATAAAGATGCCGCGCATTATAAAGTCCGGTGCAGTCGTCGGTGATCGTCAGTTCCTGAATCTTCTCGACCCAGCGCGCATTCTCGATGGCAATGGCCGCGTAGTCGCATAATGCCTGCAAAAAGAAAATTTCCTGCTCGTTGAATTGCGAAATGTTCGCATTCACTAACTGGATCACGCCCAGCACCCGCAGTCTCGACCGCAAGGGCACGCAGATCACGGATCGCGTCTCGCAATGCGTGGCTTCGTCGATGCGTTTGGCAAACCTGGGATCGCTTTCCGCGTCGGACAGAATTACCTGCTCGCCGTGTTTCGCCACCCAGCCGGCAATGCCTTCGCCGACCTTCAGCCGGATGTCCTTCAGCGCTTCCGCCGCAGCGCCCACCGCAATGGCGAAGTAGAGTTCATCCTTCTGCTCATCGACCATCAGCAGCGACCAGGTGTCGGGACGGAAGTATTCCGCCATCTTCTCCATGATGGTTTGCAGAATCGAGTCAAGGTCCAGCGACGACGTCAGTGCTTTGGCGACGTCGTGAAAAATATTGAGCTCCTGGCTCTGGCGGGTTAGCTGCGTGCCGGCGGCCTCGGACATGCGGGTTTGATTCATCTCCCGTTAGTGCGGGCGTTCCGGCCCGCATGTGTTTTACGTTGAGCCTTGATCTTCGAATCGTTACTCAAGCTTCGAGACTACGATTCGTTGCATGGACGAGTGACAGTTCCAAAAATTATAGATTCGCATCCCCCTGACGGCAATGACCGTTGGTAACCAGTACCCCTAACGCCAATGGCTTCTTCACTTGGCAACGATGGCCGACAGGGGCGGGTTTCGCCCTTGACCCGCCAACCGGCCTTTGGCGTACTCTAGTACGGTATGCTCTGGATGGTTCGTCACCGATCTCCGCTCCCCACGCTGCTCGCCATCGCAATGTTTTCTTTCGCCGTGCGGGCGCAGGCCGCCTCGCCCGTTGATCCAAAACCCGACCCGAAAACCATCGCCGAAGTCGACGCCGGCCTTGGCCCTTGCAGCGCCGATTTCACCATCACCGACGATGCCGGCTCTCCAGTCTATGCCGCCAACATCCGCGTTCACATCACCTACGGATTCATGAACTTCCACAAGTTCGACCTTCAGGTCGGAACCAACGCCGATGGCAAGGCCCGTTTCGTAGGCCTTCCCGAGACGACGAAGCAAGGGCTCTTCTTCCGCGCCTCCGAGGGCGACCGCGAAGGCTCCGCTTTCGACGATCCAGCTAAGACCTGCAAAACCCAATTCACCGTTGTGCTGCGGAAAAAATAGCTGGAAACCATCTCATAAATCCCGACGGTTGGATGCGAGCGTACCTCAGGGGCTAAAGCCCGCGTCTTTCTTGGCGCTAGGCGGAACGGCTGAAGCCGTGCCCTTCCCAAAACCAGTTTATGAGATAGCCTCTAGAATTCCCGTTACTTATCACTTATCCACGGTAACGTCCGTCGCCAACCTCTTCTGGCGTATACCCTCGCACTTATCCTATGATTGTGTGCATCGGGATGCGGGCGTAAGCTTCCACAACCCCCGCCGGGAGTCCATCTTGGGTGCGTTTGGAGAAAAACTGCGCAAACAGCGCGAGCAGCGTGGTATCTCGCTCGACGCCATCTCCACCACCACGAAAATCAGTCCGCGCATGCTGCGTGCCATCGAAGACGAACATTTTGACCAGCTTCCCGGCGGCGTTTTCAACAAAGGCTTTGTCCGCGCCTACGCCCGCCAGGTTGGCCTCGACGAAGAAGAGACCGTATCCGACTATCTGGCTGCCTTGCGCGAGAGCCAGGTTCAATCCCAAGCCATCCTGCCCAGCTTCCGCAATTCTGCCGGCGTGTCCGCGGCTGATGCCGCGGAACACACTGAGGTAGTTCGTCCTGAAGCAGTTCGTCGCAATCCCAATGTTAATCTTGCCGGCAAGGGCCCTCAGGACCAGGACCACGGCAATACCAGTCTCCGCAGCAACCGGCTCGGAAAGCACGAAGCCGGGGATTCGCCTGCTGATCGCCGGACACAGGCAGATGACCGTCGAAAGGAAGCTCGTCGCAGCGAGGACCGTGAAGTTCGTTCTGATCACGTCCGTCCCCACGAAGTACGATCGAACGCAGGTCGTCCCAAAGGGAGCGATGAGATTCCTTCGTCACCTCTTTCGTTCCTGAACCTCACTTCCGGGCCGTCCTCTCCGCAGCTTTCGGCGGACAGCGATTCCGAACAAATTGGAGCGTCAGCATCCGTGGGCGTGGATCAGTCTTCCCGCCGCGTCCCCTGGGGAAAACTCGCCACCGCTCTGATCGTTATTACATTGACGCTGGGCGTGTGGTCGCTTCGCCGCCGGAGCCAGATTGCAGCGCCTTCTCAGCTCGCTGTCGCTTCCCCAGCCAGTCCTGCTCTTTCCAGTCCTACCCCCCCCAGTCCCACCCCAGCCAATCATGCCCCTGGGGTTGCGCTGCCTGTCCTCGCCTCGACCAAACCGTCTGCCGTATCTCCGTCGCTGGCCGGCAAACACTCCTCCCCGTCAACTGCGCCTGCCAACCAACCCGCCGCAAGCCTTCCCGATGCGGACGCTAACCCTCCAGTGGAAAAGCCCCACGCCCGCGAAGCCACTCCCAAGCCGCCGCTCAGCTTCACGCTGCTGATCCGCGCTGACCAAACCTCCTGGGTCTCAATCTCCGCCGACGGCCAACCTGTGGCGCAAGAAACGCTGATCGCACCTGCCAACACATCAGTTCGCGCCAGCCATGAAATCATAGTAAAAGCTGGCAACTCCGCCGGCATCAGCTTCCTGCTCAACGGCAAAGAAATCCCGACTCACGGCAATCCCGGGGAAGTCCGCACCTTCATCTTCGACGCCAACGGCCTGCGAGCCTCCGCCGAACCGCAACCCCCGAATAGCACACGCTAATTTCCAATTGCTGGAATCTCAATCGGCGGCCATGGGCGTGGATGGAAGACTGTTGCCGGGGCCACTCGCGCGCCTCACGAATCGTGCTTTTCCAACAGCGCCGCCACCGCCGCCGTGAAGGTAGCTCTCGATTCCTGTACTTCCGTGGGCAGGATCGTCTTCCCGATCATGAGCATGGTTGCTCCGTGGGCCAGCATCCACAATGATGCGTTAAGACGTTTGTAGTCCTCGGGCGCTCCACCGAACTTCTCAGCCAGCTTTTGGCTCATGGCGTCTCGCGCCGGCCGCCCCACAGTGTTCCTGGCGCCGGCGCGAACGGAGCGCGCCGAATAAAACAGCTCGTATTCGTGCCGATAAAACAATTCGTATTCGTGGGGATGGCTTAGCCCGTAATCAACATACCGCTCGCAAGCCTCTTCCGGGGATGACGCCGCTTTCAGCACGGCGCCAAATTCCAGACGGATGCTCTGCAGCAGCGCCCGCAAAATGTCCTCCCGGTCGCGGAAGCGCCGGTAAACCGCGGGCGTATTGGTGCCTGCCGCCTCCGCGACCGCCCGCATCGTAAGCGCGTCGCCCCCTCCCTTTTTCCACAGCTTGCGCGCTGCCTTCAGGATCTGCTCTTCCAGGTCAGGGTTGGGTGGGCGGGGCACGGTAGTCCTCCGGGGTCTCGAAAGGTTATGTATACTCCGTAAACATAACAATGTAAAGAAAATTGAAAAAATCGATTGTTTGCTTACTAAATTGTGTTGACATCGTCAATATAACGTTGTATAAACAATTAGCAACTGGGCCCCCTTCCGGTATTTCGATCCTAGGAGTTGTCAGATGTATTCGTGGGAGAACCCTGACGATAGAATTTCTATCGTCCATATGAATTCTGAACTGCGCCAGGCGCAGCTGGAACTGCTCAGCGCGCATTGTGCCACGCACCAGCTTCGCCTCCGCTTTTCGATCGACGATCTAGCCCGCTTCGGCCAGCGCGATGTGCTCCGCAAATCCGTCCAGGCGGCCGCTGCCCTCAGCGAATATTACACATCCATCGAAAATAAAATTCCCCCCGCGGAGGCCGACTCCGAGGCTCCCGCCCAGCTGACCGATGAACGCATCGGCGAGGCGATCGCTTTGGTTTCTTCCTACCTGCGGGACCAGCGGGAACGCCATTTCCACTCGGCCGCCCCGCTCACCAAGTACCAAAAGGCCCTCATGTGGCCGTATTTTTCGCCTGCCCTGCTCGATCAGGTAAGAGTTGTCGAGCTCAATGGCGAACGCCTCCCCAATCCGCCGTTTTACGCCGAAGCCCGGGCCCTGGGGTTTGCCAATCTCCCGGAAATCACGCACATGCACTCCTTAACTTTTCTCGACGTTGTGGTCTTCAACGAAAAAGTCACCGAGCGGAGCCTGTTTCACGGACTGGTGCATGCCGTGCAGTTCGCAGTGCTGGGGCTCGAGCGCTACACCGAGCTTTTCGTCCGCGGCTTCGTAAATACCAAGCTTCATTTCTCTGTGCCGCTTGAGGCTCATGCCTTTTCGCTTGAGTCGAAATTCATGGGCTCACCCGCGCATAGGTTTTCCGTTGAAGATCAGATTCGTCTCTGGGTCAAACAAGGCCGCTATTAGGCTGGCCGCGATCCGAAAAGTTCCGAAGCGAGCAGTCTTCGGAAAACGGGGTCCTCCCCCACCGCGGTCCCGGGGGCGGCATTAGCCGCCTCTGGGACTCAAATATCCTGTTGCGCTCAGTCTACTGAAAATCGGCGGCGACCACTGGGCACGGCGCTAATTTCCGCGCGCTAGGCTCGAGACCTGACTCTTTCAACAGGCGATCCTAGTCGCCGCATTGCGCTCAGGAAGGTCTGGTTCTGTTCTGGCGTGCCAATGGTTACGCGAATGCAATGCGGCGCCCCCCAGGGACCCAGTGGGCGCACGGCCACGCCTTCATCCTGCAGCCGGTCGGCCACAGCGGTGGCTTCCTCTCCCAGGTCGCAGAACAGAAAATTCGCCGAGGTTGGAACCACGCGATATCCCAGCGCCGACAGTCCCTGGCTGAGATCTCGCGACTGGATGGTGTTGTTCTCAACTACGCGTTGAATGTGGTTGCGGTCGTCGAGCGCTGCCAATGCCGCCGCCTGGGCCACCGACGACACGGAAAATGTATTGCGCATGCGCGCGCAATATCCCAGCAATTCCGCCGGGCCCAGACCGTAGCCCACGCGCAGGCCGGCCAGTCCGTGCGCTTTGGAAAATGTTCGCAGCACCACCACGCTCGCACCCTGGCGCACATAATCCAGCGACTTGGAGTAGCTGACTGCCCGCAGGGTTGCGAAGTGCTGGGCAAATTCGTAGTAAGCCTCATCCAGCACCACCACCACATGGCCGGGAACCTGCGCCACAAAGCGCTCCACCACGGCCGCTTCCAGCACCGTGCCGGTGGGGTTGTTGGGATTTGCCAGAAAAATGATGCGCGTATTCGAGTCGATGGCGGCGAGAATTGCTTCGAGATCAAAACTGTCGTCGCGCATAGGCGCTTCGATGAGATGCGCACCCGCAGCCTGCGCCGCCATCGAGTACACAATGAACGAGCGCTCGCTGGTCACAGCATTCAGCCCGGGCGCGAGCAGCGTCTGGCACAGCAGGCTCAGCAATGCGGTTGAGCCCGCGGTCACCAGCACCTGCTCCGGTGGCAGCCCGTGATGCGTAGCCAGCTTCAGGCGCAGGGAACTGCAATCGTCGTCAGGATAAGATCCCGCCGCGGCCAGCGCGCTCCGCATGGCGTCGATGGCACGCGGCGAAGGGCCAAATGGATTTTCGTTGGAATCGAGTTTGATCAGCTGCGACCGGCGCTCGAGCGCCGCGGGCGTCGCGCCCGGAACATTCGTCGTGCCCATGTCGCGGGCCGGCTTGGAAACCAGATCGAAGAAGCGGCTCATGCCTGCCGCCCATCATGCCACGGAAGGCTTTGCTCCCGCCATCGGTTTGTTGCAAGCGGTCTGCAGGCGATCAACTTCCGCCCGGGTGAGCGAGCGGAATTCTCCAGGCGGAACATCGAGCTTGAGCGGCCCGTAGCGCACGCGCTTGATTTTTTCGACATGATGTCCGACCTTCTCAAACATGCGCCGGATCTCACGATTCCGCCCTTCGATCAAGGTGACTTCGTACCACGGATTGTTCGCTTCTTTCACCAGCCGGATACCCGCAGGTGCTGTCCGCACTCTTCGGCCATCCTCGGTTGCGATCGAAACCCCGGCGCGCAATTTCTCCAGCGACTCGGGGCTCGGCACTCCGGCAATCTTCACCACGTATGTTTTCGGCACCTGCGACGCCGCCTTCATCAACTTGTTCGCCAGTGCACCATCGTTGGTTAGAAGCAGCAGGCCCTCGCTGGCATAATCGAGCCGTCCCACTGGATAAACCCGCTTCTTCACGCCGCGAATCAACTGCATCACCGTAGGCCGGTGTTCCGGATCGCTCACCGTGGTCACGTAACCTTTCGGTTTGTTCAGCAGCAGGTAAACGTGATGCTGCGCGCCCTGCAACAGCTTGCCATCGACGCGGATATGATCGGTGTCGGGGTCAGCCTTGGTGCCCAATTCCGTCACCACCGTGCCGTTAACTTTCACGTGACCCGCGCTGATCAACTCCTCGGCCTTGCGTCGAGAAGCAATCCCAGCGGCGGCGATAATTTTTTGCAGACGTTCAGCAGGCATCGACAACTTCCAATCTGGATTTCGGATTTAGTTTTGAAAGGGCGCGGCTTCAGTCGCCGGACATCCAATTAAAATCTATTCCTTCTCAACGGCCGACTCCGCAACCTCCGCCGGCTGATCAGAATCTCTTTCGTCCGCGGCGTCTTCCGCCGGAATCAACTCTCCCTGAAACGATTCGGCCACCAGCTTTTCGAACTCCTCCATGCTGGGCAGTTCATTCACGTCCTTCAATCCAAAGCGCATCAGGAATTCTTTGGTCGTCTTATAAAGTATCGGACGCCCGATCACTTGCTTGCGCCCGGCGGTAGTAATCAGTTTGCGATCCAACAAAGTGGCAATCACTCCGCCAGAATCCACGCCGCGAATCTCGTTGATCTCCGGCACCGTGGCTGGCTGCTTATACGCGATCACGGCCAGAGTTTCCAGAGCCGGCAGCGACAGCCGGATCGGCGGCTTCAAACTCTTGGCGAAGCTGCGCACCATTTCGTGCTGCTCCGGCTTGGTCGACATGCGATATCCGCCCGCGACCTGCCGAATCTCGATCCCGTGATCGGACGTGCCATAACCAGCAACCAGTTCTTCCAGCGCGGCTCGGACCCGTGACTTCACTTCGGTCTCGTCCGCCGCACCTTCGGCGACCACTGACTCTTTGACGAGATTCACCATCTGCTCAGCGGTGACCGGCGTCTCCGCCGCGTAAATAATCGCTTCGAGTTGAGCTTTTAAACTCACAGAGAAAATCCGTTGTCAGTTGTCAGTCGTCAGTCGCCGGTAAGAGCCGTCCCGCAAATGTTTTGGGCAGGTACGGCTTCAGCCGTGCCGCTAAGGCTAACTGGCAGCTGACAATTGTTCTTTCATCTCCAATCATCGCGCACCGCCGCCTGCTCGGCCATCACTGCGTCGAAGCCCGAGTGCTTGCGCACCGCGATCTCGCCAAACAACTCGTCCTGCCGAACCTGGATCGCCTGCAGCCGTACCATCTCGAGCAACGCGAGGAACATGCAAACCAGCGCCTGCCGCGATGGCACGCGCAGCAAAAGCTGCTTCAAGCGAATCGGTCGCGACTCCAGCGCCAGCCGCCGCCGCAGATAATCAATCATCTGCCCAACCGTGACGGTTTCTTCGTTCACGTTGATCACAGGCCGCGTGCGCACCCGTTCCAGAATTTGCTGAAATGTTTTCACCAGGTCGATCACGTCCGCGGCCATCTCCGGCTCGGTGCCTTCCGCGTCCATGAATTCCTTCAACGCCGGATTCGTCAGCACGGCTTCTTCAATCTGCTGCTTCTGCAAAAGCATCTGCGCCGCGGATTTGAATTTTTCATGCTCCAGCAGCCGGTTCACCAGCTCGGTGCGCGGATCTTCCAACTCCTCGGCCTTCGCCGACGGATCGCGGGGCAGCAGCATCTTCGACTTAATGTGAATCAGCACCGCGGCCATATAAATAAAATCGGCCGCCACATTCACATCCAGCTCGCGAATCTTTTCCACGTACGCCAGATACTGCGCCGTAATCCGCGCAATCGGAATGTCGTAGATGTCGATGTCCTGCTTGCGAATCAAATCCAGCAGCAGGTCCAGCGGCCCTTCGTAAACATCGGTCACCGAAACCGCAAACGGAGAATCGCTCTCTTCTTTTTTCCCCGCGCCGTTCGCCGGTTTCCCGTCTGCCATAATCGCAGACACCGCGACCGGGGCATCGATACCCGTACCAAGTTTCATCTCTTCACTCATCACTAAAATTTGTCATCCTGACAACGTTACTGTCATCTTGAGCGCTGCCGGGTGCCCCATTTCTCGCGCGTTCTTTGCGCGAGAAGTGGGGAAGTTTACGGCTCAACCCCGCTGCCCATCCTCTTCGCGTTCTTCACCCAGAGCCGAACTGGTCCGCTCCTTCGTACTGCAACCCCATTCCCATCGCCGCGCGCACATCCTTCATAGTCTCGCCCGCCGCCTTGCGTGCCCGTTCACTGCCAGCCTCAAGAATATCCCAAGCCAGCCGCGGATTCTCCTCGAATTTCTTGCGCCGCTCCTGCATCGGACTCAACAACTGCACTAGCGCATCCGCCGCCCAGCTTTTGCATTCGATGCACCCAATGCCCGCCGACCGGCATCCGACGTTAACTTTATCCATGGTAGCGCGGTCGCTGAAAATTTTATGCAGATCACCCACCGGGCACACATCCGGATTCCCCGGATCCGACCGCCGCACTCGCGCCGGATCGGTCACCATCGTCTTAAGCTTCTGCCGCACCACCGGCTCCGCATCAGTCAGCAAAATAGTATTGCCATAAGACTTCGACATCTTGCGCCCATCGCTGCCTGGCAACTTCGGCGCGACCGTCAGCAAAGATTTCGGTTCCGGAAAAACTTCACCGTAAAATCCGTTAAACCGCCGTGCGATCTCGCGCGTCAACTCCACATGCGCCACCTGGTCTTCGCCCACCGGAACCACATCCGCCTTGTAAATCAGAATGTCCGCCGACTGCAGCACTGGATAGCCCAAGAAACCGTACGTTCCCAAATCTTTGTCCTTGATATTTTCCCGCTGCTCCTTATACGTGGGAACCCGCTCCAGCCAGCCCAGCGGCGTGATCATCGAAAACAGCAAGTGCAACTCAGCATGCGCCGGAACGTGCGACTGGATGAAGATCACAGACTTTTCCGGATCGAGCCCCGCCGCCAGCCAATCGAGCGCAACCTCCAGAGAATTCTCTTTCACCCGCGAAGTGTCGGCATAATCCGTCGTGAGCGCGTGCCAGTCGGCCACTTCAAAGAAACACTGATACTCATCCTGCATGCGCACCCAGTTGTCGAGCGCGCCCACATAATTGCCGAGATGCAATTTCCCAGTCGGCCGCATGCCGCTGAGCACGCGCTTAGTCAAGTTTGTCGAAGTTGTCATCGGTTGTTCAACGAGTCATGACAGGGCGCAACAGCACCGAGGTGTCCAAATTCACAGGTCATTATCATGCGAGGATACTGTCGATATTATCACGCTCATGTGCGGACAGCCGTCCTCGGCTGTCCGGTCGAGCGCGCTCGACGGGCTTTCCTCAACATCGGGCTTCGTCAACATCGGTCCGCGGGCGTCGCAGGCGTAGCGCATCTCCGAACAATCTCGCCATGCTTTATAATTCGCGCTCCTCTCAGCGAACGAATTGATAGGCATGCCAAATCTCGCCCGCAAACTTCGCCTCACCGATTACTTCACGCTGGCCTGGGGCACCATGGTTGGCGTCGGCTGGCTCGTTGTCATGGACGACTGGCTGCTGCGCGGCGGCGCGCTGGGCGCGCTACTAGGCTTCGCGATTGGCGGCGCGTTGTTATTCCCGATCGGCTGGGTCTATGGCAGGTTCGTGGCCGCCATGCCGGACGCCGCCGGCGAAATCGCCTACACCGCGGCAGCTTTTTCGCGCCCCGTCAGCTTCGCCACCGGATGGATGATGATGCTCGCCTATTTCGTCGTCTGCCCCTGGGAAGCCGTTGCCGTCGGCCGCATCGCCGGCTACATCGTTCCCGCGCTCGATTCAATCGAGATCTACCGCATCGCCGGACGCCCCGTTTATCTTCCGCACCTCATCATCGGCCTCGGCCTCACGGCACTGCTCACCACGCTGAACTATCGCGGCATCCGGCTCAGCGCGACCTTCCAGAACTGGACCGCCTTCGGCACGCTGGCCTTGTTCATCGTTTTCATCGCACTCGGCGCGAGCAATGGCTCGCCGCAGAACTTCCCGCCGCTCTTCACCCACGCGCCGCTGGTGTCATTTCTGCTGATGATTCAAATCGTTCCTTACTTTATGACTGGATTCGAATCCGTCAGCAAGGCCGCCGAAGAATCCACTCCCGAGTTCCGCAGCCAGAGTTTTCTCAAAGCTATTTGGATGGCCATCCTCGTCGGCATCCTCTTTTACACCATCGTCATTGCTGCCGTTGCCTTCGCCGCTCCGTGGCACAATCTAACCGGCGAGAAATTTATGACCGCCGTCGCCTTTCAGCATGCGGTAGGCTCGCCCTGGATCGTCAACGTAATCCTCGCCGCCGCACTGCTCTCTCTCTTCAAATGCTTCAACGGAAATTTCGTCGCCGCTAGCCGCCTGCTTTTTGCTCTGGGACGCCGCAGCCTGATCGACTCACGCGCCGGCCAAATTCATCCCCAGCATCAAACGCCGTCCATCGCGGTTCTTTGCATCGGACTCGCCACCGCCGCGTGCATGCTATTGGGTGATGCAATTCTGGTCCCAATCACCGAGGTCGGCTCCGTCGCCTGTGCCATAGGCTGGGCCGCCACCTGCGCCGCATACATTTCTATGGGACGCTCTCGGACTCTGCCCGGCCAGCCAGACTTATCGGCAATCGAATGGACCGTAGCCACGTTCGGTTTGCTCGTAGCCGTCGCGATGATGCTGATGAAAGTTGTCCCCGCAATCCCCGGCCATTTCAGCGCTTATGAATGGCTCGCGCTCGGAATCTGGATTGCCTTGGGCGCGATCGGGAGACGCCGCCCGAAAGCGGATCAGGTGTGACGCGGACGCGCTTCCACTTTTTCCTCGAGTACGTTTATCATTCCCGCGTGCGAAATTGTCGATCGTTGGTGAAGTCATCGAGCTTATTCATCCTGCTCGCGGTCGCTTCAGCTGTGATTGCTGCGGGGCAGGCGTCCAACGAGAACAGTCAGGGAAACAACGCGGATGCCAGAATCAACCGGATCGTAACTGGACTATTGCCCGCAGCAATTATCAAGGGGCAGCCACCTCCGACAATGATACTCAAGGACCGGATGAACCACTACCGCGTCCCGGGTGTTAGCATAGCGTTTTTCGACCGCGGCCAAATTGCGTGGGCCCGCGCTTATGGACTCGCAGACATAGCCACCAACGAGCCCGTAACGCCGGATACTCTTTTCCAGGCCGCCTCCGTTAGCAAATCGGTAACGGCGCTGGCGGCCCTCCGGCTGGTGCAGGAGGGAAAGCTGAACCTCGATGAGGACGTAAACCTGAAACTCAAATCGTGGAAGGTTCCTGATAACGAGTTCACCAAGATTGAAAAAGTGACATTGCGCCGATTGCTGAGTCACACTGCTGGTCTGACTGTTGGCGGGCTTGCGGGCTACAAGCCAGGCGAACCGTTGCCGACAACGGTGCAGATTCTGAATGGCGAAAAACCTGCGAACAACGAAGCTGTCCGAATAGACAAGACGCCGGGCAAGGAGTTCCAATATTCCGGCGGTGGCTATGTCGTAATTCAACTCCTACTCATGGATGTCACCGGAAAGTCTTTTCCGGCGCTGATGCACGATCTCGTGCTAGCTCCCTTAGGGATGACTCACAGCACCTTTGAAGAACCTCTTCCAAAGAATCTCTGGCAGAGCGCGGCGCAGTCTTATGATGTTAAGAAAGAGCCAATTCAGGGCGGATGGTTCACTTATCCCGCAATGGCCCCAGCAGGTCTTTGGACAACGCCTTCCGATCTCGCGCATTTCGCGATTGAGATTGAGAACGCGTATGCGGGGCAGTCGAAACTTCTTTCTTCTGCACTGGCTCATCAAATGCTCGCTTACCAAAGTGAAGAGATCTACGGCTTGGGAGTCGCTCTGGGTGCCCGCGGCCATCCACTGAGGTTTTGGCACTCCGGTGCCAACAGCGGATATAGATGTGTCTTCGAGGGGTACCCGGACATTAACCAAGGCCTGGCGATCATGACGAATGGTGATGGTGGAGTTCCGTTAGCCCTTGAGATCCAACGTGCCGCGGCCCAAGAATATGGCTGGCCTGACGGACGCGCGGAAGAACACACACTCGCCAAGATCGATCCCGCATCTCTTCCGGCATACACCGGCGTCTATCTTTTCAACGGCCTCTTCAAATTCACGATTACCCAGAAAAACGGCAAGTTGTACGTACAATATGACGTCTTTGGAAAAGATCCCCAAGAGTTGCTTCCGGAATCAGCAACTCGTTTCTTCCTGATCAGCGAGCCGTTTGTGATCGATTTCCAAAAGGAAGCCGACGGATCAATAAAGAAAGCCAATGCACGCAATGGTCCGCAGAACGTTGCAGGAGAGAAGATCTCGGAGGCACCCCTCCAGTGAAATGCAGAAAAGGAAACCGATGAAGCTTCACAGGTTAAACTTCTTACTGGCTGTCACGCTACTCACCGCGGTGTCCCGTCTTTCGCCCGCGCAGACCTCGCCCGCCTTCGACCTCCTCATCACCAACGGCCACATCATCGACGGCACCGGCTCACCCTGGTACTCCGCCGACCTCGGCATTCGCGACGGAAAAGTCGCCGCCATCGGCAATCTTGCTGCCGCACCTCGCAAGCGCACCATCGACGCCGCGGGCAAGGTCGTCGCCCCCGGCTTCATCGATATGCTTGGCCAATCCGAGTTCACGATTCTCGTCGATCCCCGCCTGCCCTCGAAAATTTACCAGGGTATAACCACGGAGATCACCGGCGAAGGCGGCACGATCGCCCCGCTCAACGATGCCATCATTCAATCCGATCGCGCCGGATACGAGCACTATCACATCACTCCCGACTGGCGAACCTTCCGCCAGTATTTTGCGCGTATCGAGAAACAGGGCATGGGTATTAACCTCGCCAGCTATGTCGGCGCCACGCAAGTGCGGCGCATGGTGCTCGGCGATGACAATGTGCAGCCTTCGCCCGAGCAACTTGAGCAGATGAAAGCTCTCGTGCGCGATGCCATGAAAGACGGCACCGTCGGCGTTTCCACCGCGCTTGAATACGCTCCCGCACCTTACGCGAAGACGGAGGAACTGATCGCTCTCGCCACCGAAGCCGGAAAATTCGGCGGTATTTATTCCACTCACATGCGCAATGAAAGCGACTCCGTCCTCGAAGCCATTGACGAGGCTCTGCGCATCGGACGCGAGGCTCACGTCCCCGTGGAGATCTGGCATATCAAAGTCGCCGGGAAAAATAACTGGGGACGCATGCCCCAAGTTGTCGCAAAAATCAACGCGGCCCGCGCTGCCGGCGCCGACGTCACCGCCGACACTTACGCCTACACCGCCTGGTTCAACGATTTCTCCGCTTTCATTCCGCAGTGGGCACACGATGGCGGAACCGCAAAACTCGTCGAGCGCCTCAAAGATCCCGCCACCCGCGAGCGCATCCGTAAAGACATGCTCACGCCTTCCAAAGACTGGGACAACGAATGGCAGGAAATTCCCGGCCCTGATGCCGTCATGATCGGCGTCGTAGAGAATCCCAAAATGCTTCCGCTCGAAGGCAAGCGTCTCTCCGAGGTCGCGAAGCTCTGGAACAAAGATCCCATGGACGCCCTCTTCGATTTCCTCATCGAAGATCCCACCACTGGCGTCGCTGTCTTCGGCATGTCTCAACCCGATGTCACGCTTGCGCTGCAACAACCCTGGGTCGCCATCGACAACGACTCCTCCGGCACATCGCCCGAAGGCATCCTCGGCCAGGAGCATCCGCACCCGCGCGCTTACGGAACCTTCCCGCGCATCCTCCGCAAGTATGTCCGCGAAGAGAAAGCCTTAACGCTCGAAGACGCCATTCGCAAATTTTCTGCATTGCCCGCCCAGCGCCTGCGGCTTACAAATCGAGGCGTTCTCAAGGCCGGCATGTGGGCCGATGTGGTTATCTTTGATCCCGCAACCATACGCGATCTCGCCACGTTCGACAATCCGAATCAGCTTTCCGAAGGAATGGAATATGTTCTGGTGAATGGTGTGCCGGTGATCGATCAGTCAAAGATGACTGGCGCCTTGCCAGGAAGAGTTCTGCGTGGCGCAGGTTATGTCCCGTGATACAGAAAAAGTGACGGAGTAACTACGGTTTCAATCGCGCCTGCGTCTCAGCCGCTGGCGTCACGGCGACTCGCGGCTCTGCAACCGTACCCGTGATGCTATAAACCAACGAGCCCGCGCCTGCCGCTTTCACTTCGGTTGCAGCGGTCAGTTTGAAGTCCAGCACCTGCCCAAACGACGCTGTGCCGCTGATCTCATAAACTCCGCCAGAAGAAGTCAGCGGACCTTTCTCGATTTCAATCTTTGCATCATGCAGCCGTGCGCGCCCCTGCCAGCGCGCGATCTGCAGTGGTCCCTCCTCACTTGCCAGGGAAATGTGCGCTAACACTCCATCCCGCAGATCGAACCGAACTCCGCCCTCGGCTGATTGCCAGAACGTCGAGGAATCCGTTCCCGATGCGGTGATCTGATAAGTTCCACCGGCCGTTCCCGAAATCCACGGATCGTGCATCGCGCTCGCCATCTGCTCCAAAGAAATTCCCGTCAGGGTTCCAGCGCCGGTGTACAACGGAGNNGGAGATGCCCCCGTAAAATCCGCCTGCCAATCCCCACGATGCTTTCCTCCCAGCAAATCCGCGCGCAGATCTGAAACCCTCAGCTTTCCATGGTCGAGGTCAACGGCGGCGGAAACGCGTTCCGCGACCATATTGTGAATCCGCAAGCGGCCCGCGTTCACGTCTCCCGACGCCCGCAAGTTTTCCAGAAACGATGGCGCACCAGGCGCGGCGGGGGTGAGCACCTGATACCAACGCCGCTGGTTTGGCTGCGCACCCAGCCACTCGTAAATACCGCTCAGCCCAACCTCGTCGGTATTCAAATTAAAGTGGACCAGGCAGGCTCCCGCCGTTCCGCAACCCCGCGGCAAGACCACTGAGCCAGTCCAGTCTGCATCCCCGGCCCGCGCTCTCAACTTTCCCACTCGTGCTTCCTCCGGCGCAAGCAGCAATTCCGCAGATGAAATCTCAATCGGCCCTCGCAGCCCCCGCGCCGTCGCACGAACATTGTGCAGTTGCGCCGTTCCCGTCACTTTCGGCAAAGAAAATCCCGCAGGATTTCCCGACGCGTTGTCCGCCCACGACCCGGCAATTTGCAAATCCATCTGAGCCGTGCCCTCCACACCGGCTTTCACCGCCTGCAAACCGAGGAGGCTCGCGATCCGCAAGGTGTGTGAAACTTCTCCATCTCCGCGCACCGCGATTGCGTAACCGGAGCGCCCCACCCAGCCTCGCGCCTGCGCCGGCACTGGCCGTCCCAGTGCGACCGGAAAAGGCCCGAACTCAATCCGTAGCTCTCCCTCCACGGGGGAAGGCTCGCCCTCGAACCGTCGAACCAGTTTCCCGCGCAGCGAATCGTGACCGCTGTTTCCGTCCGGACCAAGTGTGAACGGCACGTTCGCTGTGGCAAGCTCCACCTTACTGCTCGCGGACTGCAGCCGAAGATTGGTAACCTCGCCCCGCCCCTGAAAATCCGGGCCGTGTGACGGCGTCTCTTCTTTCACGGTGAAATTACCTCGCACAATTCCCGTGGCTACCAGATCGGGCGGCAGATCTTTCTTGGCGCGCCGCGCCAGTTGTGCCACGGCACCTGCGGGAACGTGTTCAACATTCAGGACCAAGTCTAATGTTTGCGCTGCGTTCGTCCCCGCGTCGCCGTGCAGGGTAACCATGCCGTTGCCCACGGGCGCGTTGCAAAAGATTGCGCGCATCACCCCTTCCGCTGAACTGTACTTGGCTTCGCAATGCGCTGCCAGGCCCAATCCCTCAGTGGTCGAGATGTCGTAGCGATGGAAGTCGCGAATTGCCGTATCCGCCGCCACCTGCATCGCCCCCGGAGTGCCGCTCAGGTTTGCTTTCATCTCAACTTCGCCGCGCCAGCCCTTGTCGTTGCCGGTTACAAGTTTGCTCAGTTGCCCCAACTGCGCGCGGACCCACGCGAGAGTGAACCGCAGCGGCGTTTCGCGCAGGCTTCCGGCTCGTTGCCAGGTGCCGTTCATCCGCAGCAGGCCGGTATCGCTCAGGCTCATATCGGTGCGCAGCGGCTCCGCTTTCAACCGCACTCCCCACTCATTTTCCGATTCCTGCCAAACCGCAAAATCCGCATTCAGCAACGCGTACGGTTTTTTCTCCGGCCCCGCCTTGAAATTGATTCTGCCGGAACTCGCCTCAATGTAGGGAAATCCTGCACGCGCTTCCCGCTTCGATTTCGCCGTGGGCGCGAGCGGCGTGCGCGCCGTACGTTCCAGCAGAGCCTCCCAGTTCCAGCGCCCATCTTCCGTTCGCACCAGATTCAAACTTGGCTCCGTCAGTTCCAGGCGCGAAATATCCAGCCGTCCGCGCAGCAACGACGTCAATCGCACCACGGCGGTCACCTCCGGCGCGCGCAGCATTGGCTCCGCGCCGAACGCCGGATCTTCGTAGATAACCACGTTTTCCAGATCAAATCCGGGCCGCGGCAGGAATCGCAAATTAACGGATCCGATTTCTGTCGGACGCGCCACTGCCCGGCTGATGGAATTGGCAATGCGGGACTTCAGGCGTGAAACGCCCGGACGCAGAAGGAACAGAATGAGTAGAATTACAGCGCCCGCGGCCACAACTCGCCGCTTGGAAGATAGGAACTTCACTTTACTACTCGCAACGTTCGCCGCCAGCGCGTCTCGTCAAAAAAATGCAGCATCACATGACCCATAAAACCCACGCGATCGGCTGCACCGGTTTTCAGATACTGATCGTCCGGCGTCTCAAACGACCAGTAAATGAACATTGGGCTGCCCACTATGTTTTCCTGTGGAATGAAGCCCCAGTAGCGGCTGTCCAGGCTGACTCCACGATGATCGCCCATCGCAAAGTAATGACCAGCCGGGACCACCAGATCGTCCCCTTGAATGTGCGACGGCAACTCTGCCTCCCATCGGGGAGAAATGTTTGGGTCTGCCGGAGCTACAGCCGGAAAATTGTTGCGGTACAAATCGAGAGGCGAGTCTTGATCACGCAGCACGTAAGGCTCGTTCAACGCTTCGCCGTTGCGGTAAACCACTCCATTGCGCAGGTGAATGCGATCGCCCGGCACTCCCATGATCCGCTTCACCACATACATTCCCGTATACTGCGCATCCGGATGCAGAAATACAATCACATCTCCGCGCTTCACCGCGCGATAGGGAAGCAGCGGTCCAGCCCACGCGGTCTTCGGCGCAAACTGGAAGCGGTTCACCAACACGTGATCGCCGATCAGCAGCGCATTCTCCATCGAACTGGAAGGAATCTCGAAAGCGTGCACGATGAACGTGAGGACGAACGCAATCTTCACCGCCGCCGCAGCTAGAGAGCTGAGAAACTCCACTGTGGTCTCGCGCGGTGCTTCGTCGAGGTCACGTTGCGACTTTTTCTTTTTTCCACTCACTGATCAATTCATCTCGCTGGAAGGAAGTTCGCCCGGGAAAAATCTACTTCACCACGCGCAGGGTTCGCCGCCACCGCGTCTCATCAAAGAAGTGCAACACGACGTGCGCCGGAAAGCCGATGCGGTCGCCCATGTCCGTCTTTCGGTATTGATCGGCCGGGGTCTCGAAAGACCAGTAAATAAACATCGGCCGTCCAATAATGTTTTCCTGCGGAATGAAGCCCCAGTAGCGGCTGTCCAGGCTTACGTCGCGGTTATCGCCCATCGCGAAATAATGGCCTGGAGGCACAACCAGATCGTCGCCCTGAATGTGCATGGGCAACTCCGGCTCCCAGCACGGATAAACGTTATAGCTCTCCGACGGCGGCACAGCCGGAAAATTGTCGCGGTAAGGATTGGGATACTGTGCCGCATCCTGCGAGTGAATCACGTACGGTTCGTTTAACTCTTCGCCATTGCGGTAGACATTGCCATTGCGCAGGTGGATGCGGTCGCCAGCCACACCAATGATCCGCTTCACCACATACAAGCCCGGTTCACACGGCGCCAGAAAGACCACAATATCCCCACGCCTCACTTGACGATAGGGCAGCAGCGGTCCCACCCACGAAGTTTCTGGCGCAAACACGATGCGGTTCACGAATACGTGATCGCCGATGAGCAGTGTATTCTCCATTGAGCTGGATGGGATTTCAAACGCCTGCACTACAAAAGTGATGATAAACAATCCCGTAACCAGCACTGCGGCCAGCGACGACAAAAACTCCACGGTCGTTTCCCGCGGTTTTTCTTCGACGTCGTCCTTCGCTTTGCTATCTTTCTTCGCCACCGTAATCAGTCCATCCAATCTTGCTTCGCAACGCTATCTTATCCGCGGAAAGCTTAATTCACCAACCGGAGCGTGCGGTTCCAGCGCGTGATCTGAAAGATGTGGGTCAACGCATAGGCAAAGTGAGCTACTTTGCCCGCCATGGAATTCGGCGCCGCAATCTCGCCCTCTCCCTCTCGCACGGACCAATAAATAAGAAGTGGCCGCCCAATTATATTTCCCTGGGGTACGAACCCCCAGTAACGGCTGTCGTAACTATCGTCCCGATTGTCTCCCATCACAAAATAATGCCCCTGCGGAACAATCAGCTGCCCATCCTCCACCAGCTTTCGCAGCTGCAGCCACCACTCCGGAGTCTCTCCCGCGGCCACATCCAGCCGCGGAAAGCTATCGCGAAACAAATCGTTCGCCGGACGGCTGAAGTGCGCATAAGGCTCTTTCAGCGGCACTCCATTCACGAACACCTGTTTGTTGATCAGCCGCACCCGGTCCCCCGGAACTCCAATCACCCGCTTCACGAAATGCTGCGCCGGGTTCACCGGATAATGAAACACCACAATGTCGCCGCGCTGTATCCGGCGGTAGGGCATCAAAAAGTCCGCTACGCCGCCCCCGCCGTAAACCAGCTTGTTAACCAGCAGATAATCTCCGATCAGCAGAGTATTCTCCATCGACGGAGACGGAATCTGAAACGCCTGCACTACGAACGTGATCACAAATATTGCGATCACCACCGTTCCCAGCAGCGACTGCAGGGATCCGGTTACGCTCGTCCCACCGGCCAACCCCGTTCCGTGACCCGCCACCGCCCGCTGCGCCGGAAGCCGATCAACCGGCAACCTTTCGCTGGGCACTTGTTCGTTGGGCAAGCGATCGCTGGGCAACTGGTCGTTGGGCAATTGATCGACTGATAACCGATCGCCGGATAACCGATCGCCCGAAAAATGTTCGCCTGGAGAATTCATTGAGTCCATACATCCCACCACGTCTAAGGCTGCTCCGCGGCCCGCGATCCCCGTGCCAGCTTGCCTCCCACCGATTGCGGCCGCGAAGCCAGATAGGACAATAGCTGCCGCGCGGCGTCCTGCTCTGCCGTCTTCTTGGTCGAACCTTGGGCGCGTCCCACGAACTCCGCGCCGCTGTCACCCTTCGTCGTGTGCAACCGCACTTCGACGGTAAACGTCTTCCTGTGTTCCGGTCCCGCTTCCTCCACCAGAACGTAAGAGGGTTGCGCCATTCCTAATCCTTGCAAAGTCTCCTGCAGGGCCGACTTAAAATCGTTCATCGGCAGCGCACCGCCCTCGCGCTCCATGCGCTCCAGTTCAGGCGCAAGAATTTCCCGCAAGATAAACTCGCGGACCGGCGGCATTCCCCCATCCAGGTAGATCGCGGCCAGGATGGCTTCCAGCGCGTCCACCAGCAGCGCTGTTTTGCCGCGCCCACCACTCTTCTCTTCACCCCGTCCCAGGCGGAGATAGTGGCCCAGCTCAAGTTGTTGCGCCACCCGGATCAGATGCCGCTCACTCACTAGGTGCGCCCGCAGCTTCGAGAGTTCACCCTCGCGAAACTGTGGAAACCGCTGGAACAGTTCTTCGCTTGTAACCAGCGCCAGAATCGCGTCGCCCAGGAACTCCAACTGTTCGTTATCGCTGACTCTATATTTATTCTCGCCGGTTTGCTGCGACTCCTGCTCGCGCGCCTGCGAACTATGCGTGATCGCCTGCTCAATCACCCCCCGCCGGTGGAAGTGGTAGCGCAACGCCGTTTCCAGCGCGGTAATTTCCCGTTCTTTCATGATTGCACTGCCAGGAGATTTGCCGCAAAGCCGTCTTGGGAAGGACACGCCTGAAACCGTGCCGCTAAGAGCCAACAGCAAGGCGGGCCTTTGCCCCTGAGATTTACGGCTGCCCTGGACGGCCTCGCCTCCTTATTATTATTTCGCTGGCGGTTCGCTGATGCCACCGATCAACTGGATCAGACGGTCCTTCTCTTTTCTCGCCGCATCCCCGGCCGCCGTGCCCGGCTTCGTCAGATCCACCGCCTGGTTGGCGAACTTCAACGCCTCGGGATATTTGTTCTGCATATCCAGCGCCACCGACAGACGGAACACCGCGATCGGATCCACCTGCTGCGGGAACGCGTCAATCGACTTTCTCAAATTTCCTTCCGCATCCGCGTATGCCTTGGCGTTGAAATCCAGCGTCCCTAGAATAGCGTAAGCTTCGGAGCGCAAAAAACCTTTGAATGCAGCCAGTTGTTCCGGTGGATATCCCGAACTCGGAACGTCAGTGTCCACCGTGACCAGCGCGCGCTGCGAATCCTTTCTGGCTTCGGCAATCTTCTGATCCTTATCCAGGTCGGTGTCGCGCGTGCGCTCTGCCAGCACCTGAGATACACCCAGCAGAGCCTCTGGCTCGTCCGGATCAAAGCTCAGAACTTTCTGAGACATGGCCAACATCTTGTCGGCGTTGTTGGCCTGCTGGTAGGAGTGCATCACGGACTTGTAAAGCAGAGGCCGCAACTCGCTGTCAGGAAACTTCGCCGCGAAGTCGTCCGCGGCTTTCTCTTGTGCCGTTGGATCCGTAATCGCCGCGGCCGCTTTATACGCCTCAAACTCCGGCTGCGTCTTGGCTTGCGGTGGACGTTTTCCCACAGGCGCTGCGGCTTGCCCCGCTGGCGCGGTCTGAGCCGCTGGTTTGTTCTGTGCAAAACTCCCGGCCGAGATTCCCAGCACTGTAATAATAGTGATGATTGCTGTTCGCTTCATGTGTTCTCCTTGAACCACGTTGCCTTTCACATCCACAGCTTGCAATCCGTTACTGCATTCTAACCGCGTTTGGCTCGCTTCATCATTGCGGCTTCGCTGGAGGCTCATACGCCTGTTGCAGTCCTCGTTCCGCGGCCGCTTTTATTTCCGGCAATTTTCCCGCGGTATTCAGGGCCTCCTTATACTCCTGCATGGCCGCCTCTCGATCTTCTTTCATATCCAGAATCCTTCCCAAGTACACATGCGACCATCCCACCACCTTGGGATCCTTCGAAGCCTCAATCGCCTTCTGGAAATTATCCTGAGCCCCATCCCGATTCTTGTTGGCTACCGCCACTTCCGCCAGGATGAACAGCGCCCGGCCCTGGTCCCCGATCTTTTTGTCCAACGCTNNTCCCCAATCTTCTTGTCCAACGCCTGCTGCGCCAGTTCCTGCGCGCCTTTGGGATCGCCCGCCGCCAATCGCTTCTCCGCCGCCAGTAGCATCCGCCGCTCCTCCGGACGCGACAGTTGCACCAGCTCCGGCGAACTCTTGTCGGCAAAATGAACTTCCGACGCCGCAATCTGTTCCTTCTTTATATCCACACCTTCGAGCAGGCCGCCATACGCCTCCCGAATGCCCGCCGGATCTTTTTCAAACGCCACCACCGCCTGGTAAAAAGTTCGGGTCAGAATGTAGCCCTGCTTCACGGCGTCATCCACCGCCTGCACCCGCATCGCCTCATCCGCTACCTGCTTGCCGCCGCTGGTTCGGATCTCAATCGCGCGCACCATGCATTCCGTTACCAGCAGCGAAATGTCGCTCTTGAAGCTTTCCTCCAGCGGCGCTCGCTTCACCGACTGCAGCAGCGGTTCCAGCCGCATCATCGCGGTAAAGTGCTTTTCCGCCTCGCGATCCAATTCATAGTGTAAGAACGTATGCCGGATCTGATCCATCTTCAGCGCTGAGCTTGGCGTCGCTCCCCCCGGCGTGTTCGGAGCCGGAAACACGATCACGTAGTAATCCGTCCCGTAGTTCCGCGCATCGGTTTCATTCGGCGAGCCCATAAAGTCCAGATAAATAGTGAATCTTCGCCCTAAATATTGCGCCGAGGGCTGCTTCAAATAAATCTCGGTATCGAACACCATCTTGGCGAGCGGTTCGTGATACCGGTTCATCGCCGCGGCGTAGTCGCTGCGATGCCGCTCCCAAATCGAGTGCAATCGAGCCTTGTCGTAGAAGCGTTCCAGCACCGTGCCGAAAGCAGTAATCGCCGCCGCATCCGGCGGCAGATCCTCTTCCTTGATTCGCGGCCTGAAATGCGGAGGACCTTCCATATACAGCGCAAGCGAAATATACGGCGACAAACTACGATTCGTATTACGGTCCGCCGTGTGCATCTGGTAAAACTCGCACAACGCCGTCCGCGCCGCCTCTGCTTCTTCCGAATCCTGCAAAACCCTTTGCACTTCCGCTCTCACATTGCTGCGCGTCGCGTCCGAGATAGTCAGGTCCTGGTCGTACCCGCAGGAGTTCAGCGCCGTCAGTACCGAAAAAAGCGTCTCGTTGCTGTCCAGTTCGATGGGAGACCGCTCCGGCAAAATTTGGTTCTGCGGGAGTTGATTTTGTGGAGTCTTGCTTGGCGGCGATGGGATCGGGGGAGGCGGGACCGGCGGAGCTGGAGTCGGCGCAGAATCCCGTGAAGACGATTCGTTCGGCGAAGCCTGGTCCGGCGAAGTCTGGCTCGGCGAAGTCTGGTTTTGCGAAGCTTGGTCCTGCTGAGGCTGTGTGGGCGGTACCGGATCTTGCGCCACACAGCACAATCCCAGCAGCCCCAACATGGCCGCAAGCCAGAGAATTCGAAATCGTAGACTCAGGAAACCCTCCACAAAATCAGCGCCATGCCGAGGCGGAGAATACCCTCAAGTGTAAGGAAGTCGGCGCAGAGGGTCAAACCGCGACGACCCTCGGATGCCTGGGATGGAGCGATAATGGATTCAGTCGAGTTAAAACCTTGTACATAACGCGCTCAAGGAGCCGATACTCGCTATGAAGAAAAATGTTTGGAGAGCGGTGATCGAGGTGGCTTTCATTATTTTCCTGTTTTATTCCAATCTCTTGATGGGAGAATTTGAGCGCTCGGGCATGGGGGCAAGGAGAGGGTTTGCCTGGGCAATCAGAGATGTCTTCACCGCGGCCAACTTTGCAATTGCGCTGACAGCGGCGCTAATCGGTTATATCCTTTTCGAGTCCTTCCGAAAGAGGTTCTAGATGCCCGGGACTTGGCCGGTCCTGGAGGCTTCATGAGGCAGGAATCTCTACGATGGTCGCCGTTCTCGCCCTCGGGACAGATGCCAGACCATTCTACCGGGCTGCTTCCACCGTCTGGGCGGGAACCGCCTTCGACCCCGGCCGCAGCCACCAGATCAAGCCGCCCGCGATCACCAACCCAATTGCGATCAACTGCGTCCCCGACATTGCCCCGCCAAACACCGACCCGCGCCCCGGATCGTCGCGCAGAAACTCCAGGAAGAACCGGGCCACGCCATAGATGAACATGAAGGCGCCAATAACCTGCCCGTCAAATTTTCTGCGCTTCAGCAACCACATCAAAAAGATGAAGTTCGCCAGTTCCACTGCCGCCTCAAATAATTGCGTCGGCTCCAGCGGCACGTTCAGCGGAGTTCCTGTAATCTGATTCGCCAGCGGATTGCGGAATACCACGCCCCAGAAATGATGCGTCTCTTTTCCGTAACAGCAACCCGCTGCAAAGCATCCCAGTCGGCCAATGGCGTGGCCAATCGCCAGCCCCGGCGCAAACGCATCGCACGTTCCCAGCGCGGGCATGTGATGTCGGCGCACATACCACCAGGCCGCCAGAAATGCCGCAATCAATCCGCCGGAAAAAACTCCTCCGGCCTGCAGCGTGGTGACGCTGAAAATCTCTCCAGGATGCGCCGCGTAATAGCTCCACTCATTGATGATGTAGAGCACCTTCGCGCCCACAATCCCGCACAGCACCACCAAAATCCCCAGGTTCCAAGCCTTCTCGCCGTCAATCCCGAGCCGCTCGGAATTGCGCACGCTGATCCATAGTCCGAGCAGCACTCCCAGGGAAACCAAGAAGCCATACGTCGGCAGAAAAAACCGCCCGAAATGAAGTAATTGTGGATACACAGTTTATTGGATGCAAGAACGCGGGAATTTGTGCCTGAATCAGTGTAGCAGGAATGCTTGTCTGGTCGCGGGTGACCCCTGCGTTATCGCGTGCTCTTCATTGTGTTCTCATGAAGCACACCCAGTGTGAAACGTCGGAAATCTTCTTCTCTTGTTTTATAAACTTCCCGACCGGGGTGCTCCAATCGATTGGGTCGCCGTCACGTAAAGAGTCAACGTTTGGAATTCCGTTGCACAAGCTCTTTACTGCACATTCAGTCGCGATTTCATGGATGCCGTATGACTTGGATTCCGGCTGGAAGTTCCGGCAGGATATGAGCCGAGTGTGCAAAACGTGAGGATCTTTAAGATTCGCAAACCGCTCATTCATCTGCTTGATGCTGGCGGCCATCGCTTGAATTTTCCGGGGCGCTTCGGAGGGGTCCTTCCACGGATATAGCGCGGAGCCGTTAACAACCACACCTTGGCTTGTGATTGAGTAGATCCTGCCCCTGAAATACCACCACGGGGCTTCGTGGCAGCGTAGCTCCTCATCCAGTTTGCAGATCATATAGCTATATCCGCGCTTCAAGTTTCCACACTGTGCAATGATTTGAAAAGTAAGAGTTCCCGTACTCTCAATGAAATACCTGCCGGTCCCACTGTAGAGGCAAGCGCCTCCTGCATCGCCGGTGGGGAAGTGTATGACGTAGCTATCCCCAGTGGGCTTGCCGGCAACCATTGCGTCGGCAAAATTTGGTTCGGGCCGGTCCGCCTCGACCGTCATGGGACGGTTTGTTTTGTCGATGGCCGCGACCGGTGAAATGATAGGAGTGAATATCCCATCTCCGGGCTTGGATTGTGCGGATACGATCGCCGTTTGAGCAGCCGCGGACACTATCATCCCCAAGAGCGCCGCGAGATAAAGAATAGTCTTGTGGTTCACGACAGGCACCTCTCAACCGGAATATCCTTTCTGACCGGAAAGAAGATCATGAATGTCCGTGTGCGCACGTACGGCTGCTTATTTGGACTTGAGAAAGGAAAGCGGGCTGGGGCTTCAACCTTGACGTCCTAGAAATCAAGCCGACCCACTGTGCCGTGTGACGGGCCGAGAATGAACCGTCAGGTAGACGTTGGGAACCCGCCGAGACCCTTTAGGCATCTCCGCATGGCGGAGCGTCGCACACCGGATCCTAGTTCGAGTCGAGTCCCCGTTCATTCAGCATTGGTTCAAAAATCGGTTACCGTCATCACCAACCCCGCAGGCCGGCTTTCACTCTGGATGCTAGGAGAACCACCCGTCGATTAGCAATAGGGGAAACGCAAATAGTTGGCAGCGCACTTGCAACCAAAGTAACAATGCCGCAACACTCCAGGCTTGCAATTTCAGCTCGGAGTCAATTCCCCACACTCAAAGCGGCCCGGCCGCAGGTCAAAGTGCTGACTTTAAGCCGGGACGCGACCAAGCAGGTATGTCCACTCTCGGACAGTGTATTTCGACATCGGACGCCTTGATTATCCAGCCGTCCCTGGCAGATTCCGTAGGTCTTGAAGGAATAATCACTTAAACTAAACCGTATGTGGGTAGGTGAGTGCTTCTAATGACTTACCTCGTCTTTGCAAGGAGCCGGTCCGATGCCCTTCCACGACCTACGAATCGCAATTCGCCATTTGCTGAAGTCGCCTGGCTTTACGGCCACAGCCGTGTTGATGCTCGCGCTCGGCATCGGTGCCACGACTGCCATCTTCTCCATCGTTGAAGGCGTGCTGCTGCGCCCGCTGCCCTTTCCGCATCCCCAGAGGCTGGTGCAGCTGGGGGACATTATTCAAGGCGCAGATGTGGGGGGAAATGGTGAGGCCGGCGTGACTGCTCCCGATATCAAAGCCTACACGCGCGATACCCACAGCTTCGAGAGTCTCGGCGGGTATCAGCCAACCGGTTTTGAACTGTCTGGCATTGGTGAGCCGGCGCCGGTGAATGCAACCCGGCTCTCGGGCGGCGTGTTTCCGGCTCTGGAGGTCGCGCCTCTCATGGGCCGATTCTTTACCCAACAGGAAGATGACCAACAAGTACAAGTAGCGGTGATTAGTTACTCGCTCTGGCAAAACCGGCTGCACGCTGATCCACGTGTGCTGGGAACAAAGATTTTGCTGGACCGCAAGCCCTATGAAGTGATCGGCGTAATGCCCCGCAACTTTGAGTTCCCGCTGGTGCCGGGACACCAGAACATCAGCGCTCTCTGGGTTCCGATGAGCTTCACAAAGACGGAGCTCTCGGAGGGAGGAGCATCCAGCTGGAACTTCACCATGGTGGGACGACTCAAGCCGGGAATCACGCCGGGGCAGGCGGAGAGCGATGCCGAGCGCGTGGCCCAGGAGACGATGCGCAACTATCCCGCTTCCATGGCGAGTCTGCACATACACGCGGTAGTGCGCTCGCTGCACGAGGAAACCGTGGAGCAGGCCCGTCAACTGGTGCGTACCTTGTTTCTCGCCATAGTGGTCGTGCTGCTGATCGCCTGCGCCAATCTGGCCGGGCTGCTGCTGGTGCGCGCTATCCGGCGCCGCCGCGAAATCGCCATGCGTCTCGCGCTGGGAGCGCGTGCCGGAGTGCTGCTGCGCCAGGCGATTCTGGAAAGCCTGGTGTTAAGTGTGAGCGGAGGCGTGCTCGGCCTGGTCCTCGCCGCAGTCGCGTTGCGCGTGGGTGTGAGCCGCTTGCCCGAGACGCTGCCCCGTATCGATGAGATCAGTCTCGATTGGCAGGTAGTGTTGTTCGCGATCATCCTCGCCATCCTTACCGGCATCGTTTGCGGACTCGCTCCGGCTTTTGCCGCCCTGCGGACCAGCGTGAATGAAACGCTCAAGGAAGGTGGACGCACCGCCACGGCCGGCGGCCACGCGCGTCTGCGTTCCGCTTTGGTGGTGGGCGAAATTGCCATCGCCCTGGCGCTCCTGGTCGCTTCCGGCTTGCTGCTGCGGAGTTTCGAGAAGATGCGGGCCGTCGATCTCGGCTTCCGCCCCGACCATGTTCTTGCTGCCGCCTACTCACTGCCGCAGAAACAGTACGCCACCCAGGCGGCAGTGGATGAATTCAATAACGAATTGATTCGCCGCCTGCAGCAGCTTGCCGGCGTAAAGTCCGTCGGGCTTACGTCGTTTCTGCCGGCTTCGGGCAATAACAGCAACACTGCGATCGTCGCCGATGGCTACGTCCCGCCCCCGGGCGCCAACCTGAACCTCGCCACGCCAGTGCTGGTGCTGGGCGATTATCTGCAGGCGATGGAGATTCCCTTGCTAGCCGGCCGCTTCTTCACCGCCGCGGACACCGCCAATACGCAACTAGTCGCCATCGTCAACCACAAGCTCGCTGAGCACTACTGGCCCGGTTCAGATCCCATCGGGAAACGCCTGCGCATAGGCACACAGGAGATGCAGACACCCTGGATGACCATTGTGGGGGAAGTCGCCGACGTGAAAGAGAACTCGCCTGACGCGGCCACTAAGGAACAGTACTATACGTCGGTCGAGCAGTATGAAAGCTCTCTCGGCTCCTTGGCCTCGCCTACAGACCTGCAGGGCAACGGAGGCTATGTCGCTCTACGCACGGCGATCGAGCCCGAGCAGATGGCAAATGTCCTCCGCGCCACCGTCCGCTCCATTGATCCCCAACTGCCCCTTGATCAGGTCCAAAGCATGGAGCGCGCGGTCTCCGATAGCGAAGCCCCACGCCGCTTCAACACCGCACTGATCTCCGCCTTCGCCATCGTGGCAGTCCTGCTGGCGGCCCTTGGTATCTACAGCGTCATTGCTTTCTCAGCCGCTCTCCGCGCGCAAGAGATGGCAATTCGGATTGCCTTAGGCTCGCAGCGGTCGGGGATTCTCGGCCTGGTCTTCACCTCTGCCGCCAAACTTGCCGCCGTGGGCTGCGCCATCGGATTGCTTGGGTCCATGGCAGCCTCGCGCCTGTTGAAGTCGTTCCTGTTTGGGGTGAGCCCTTTTGACCCCTGGTGCTTGATCCTGGCCACGGTCTTGGTTCTGATGCTGGCTTTAGTAGCTTCGTTGCTGCCCGCGCGGCGGTCAGCTTCCATCGAACCGATGAAGGCTCTGCGAACGGATTGACTCTGTCTCGGTATGGGCCGCTTACTGCGTCCCTCCGGCCGCCCAATAACTGCTCCTCGCGAGCACCGTCCTATTCCCCTGATTCCGCAAAGTCACCCGCAACTGATGCAACCCCGCACGCGGACTCTTCGGCTCAATGCTCAGCAAATAACGGCTATGTAAATGATTGCTGAAGTCGATCATCCGCAAATCGAAGTTCTTTCCCGTGGCAAACATCTCGTACTCGCCACCCGTCATGGACGCTACCGTCTTCGGCATATTTTTCCTCATCGCCTGCGCCGCCATGATCAACGGCGCCAGCAAATCCGGCGACGGATGCATCTCGTTCATATTGTTCCCCCGCATCGTATCCAAAATGTTCGACCGCGACGGCGAAAATGCCAGCGCATATACCGCCGTGCTGCTCTGTCCAATCTCAGCCACCACGTCCTCCACCTTGGCCTGGCTGCCGTGGTCGCGAGTCTCGCTGATCAGCAGCAGAACGCGCTGCCGCTCCCTCGGAACCTTCTCCAGCATTTTCACCGAATAGTCCACCGCATCCAGAATCGCTGCCCCTCCGTCCCCCGGCTGCAATTCCTTCAGCGTCCACGCAATTTTTTCGGAACTGGCGGTGAAATCCTGCATCGTCTGTACCTTGCTGTCGAACTCCACAATCGCCACGGAGCCATGTCCCTCCGCCACCAGGGGATCCAGCATCGCACTCAGCCCGCGCATCCGGGGAAACTCGTAATCCGCCCGCCGGCCCCGCTGAATCGCAATCACCATCGATACCGGCTGGCCCTCCGCCGCTTCATCCAGATGCACCGCCTGCTCCACGCCATCATCTTCAACCACAAAGTCCTTGGCTTCGAGCCCATACACAGCTTCGCCCTGCGCGCTCTTTACCAGCGCGGGAATCACCACCACGTTCGATTGACTACGGAGTATTGTTTCCTGGGAGAGAGCGCTGCCCGTCAGCAGCGTCAACAAAATAAGATGGATTCGAGCCCGCCTCAGGCTATCCCGCCTTGCGATTCTCGTCCAGCACTTCATCCAGCGCATCTGCTAATAGATGCGCNNAGCGCTGCCAGCACCGCCAGCCGCACGGTATCGATCGTGTTCGTAGCCTCGGCCACGGCCCGCATCTTGGTGTCCACATACTCCGCCAGCTTCGAAATGTATTCCGGATCGGACCCGCGCAAGTTATAGGCCTGATCAAAAATCTCCACCCGCACACTGCCGTTTTGCGCATCCTTCAATGTCGAATCCTTAGCCGCCGTAGCCATCGCCGCTCCCATTTAGCGATTGTGCAATTCAGTAATCTGGCGATTGAAACTGCTACGTTCAGGCTGGGTGTTCAATCGCCAAATCACCCAATCGCCCGATTCTCCTAACTAGCCCGCTCCTCCGCGATCGACTCAATCTCCTGCAGCATCTTCTCCACCCGCCCGCGAATCTCCTCCCGCTCTTTCCGCAACTGCACCGCCTCGCGCTTCAACGTGGCCAACTGTTCCTCGCGCTCTTCCAGTTGCTGACGCACCCGCTGGGCATCGCGTTCCGCCGTCAGCTGTGCCTGCCGCGCTGCTTTGTACATCTCGATCGTACGGTAAATTTTCTCTTCCAGCGCCTGAAAATCGTCCGCCGGAGCCTGCTCCGCCACCTGTTGCACCGCGTTCAACGCCATGATTGCACTTTCCCGGAAAAGATTTCAAACTTTCACGCAGTATACTCCACCCCCCCCGTGAATCGAGCATGGCCCATTGGTGCTTATTTGACTTTGCCGGCGCGAATTTGGCTATAATTCCGGCATGAAATACACAACCCTCCCTACGCTAGCCACGGCCGTCGCTCTGATTGTTTTCGCTCTTCCCAGCGCAGCCAAAACTAAAGTTGACCTCAAGGACGCTCAAGGCAAAGATGTAGGCTCGATCATCGTTATGCCCCATGGTTCGGGCGTCAGCCTCAAGCTTCACCTTCACGATCTTCCGCCTGGCGAGCACGCCATCCACTTTCATCAGAACCCAAAGTGCGATGGCCCTGACTTTAAATCCGCTGGCCCGCATTTCAATCCTGAAAGCAAGAAGCACGGATTCGATAATCCCGAAGGCCACCACGCCGGCGATATGCGGAACTTTACCGTCGATGCAAAAGGCAATGCCGATGCAACCGTGGAGGACCAGGACGTAACTCTCGGCGAAGGCGCGCACTCGCTGTTCAGCAACGGCGGCACCGCTATCGTCATCCACGCCAAAGCCGACGACTACAAAACCGATCCCTCCGGCAACTCCGGCGACCGCATAGCCTGCGGAGTGGTTACAAAATAAGATGTCGATTAGAAGGATGTGGGGACAGCCGCCTCGGCTGTCCTCCGAGCGGAGCGAGGACTGTTGCCTACTTCCGAGCCCGCAGTTTCCCCAACTTCTCCGACGCCGCATCCAGCGTCTCCAACTTCTTACAGAACGCAAACCGCACCTGCCGCGCCCCGTCGCGTGGGTCGCGATAAAAACTCGATCCCGGCACCGCCGCCACTCCAATGTCTTTCACCAGATACTTCACGAATGTCACATCATCGGCAAAGCCAAACGCCGAAATATCTGTCATCACGTAATACGCCCCTCGCGGAGGAAAACACTGAAACCCCGCCGCTTCCAGTGCCGGAATTAAATGATCGCGCCGCACCCGGTATCCCTCCGCCAGCTTCGCATAATATTCCGCCGGCAAACTCAACGCCGCCGCGCCCGCCTCCTGCAGCGGCGCCGGCGCGCCCACCGTCAAAAAATCGTGCACCTTCCGGATCGCATTCGTGATCTTCTCCGGCCCCACCGCCCATCCCACGCGCCATCCCGTGACGCTGTAGGTCTTCGACATTCCGTTGATCGTCACCGTCCGCTCCCCCATTCCCTCCAGCGACGCCATTGATATGTGCTCGGTCCCGTCATACAAGATGTGTTCGTAAATCTCGTCCGTGATCGCCAGCACATCGAACTCCACGCACAAATCTCGAATCAGTTCCAGCTCCGCCCGCGTGAAAAGTTTGCCCGTAGGATTGTTGGGAGTATTAACTATGATCGCCTTCGTGTGCTTATCGAATGCCGCCCGCAACTCTTTCTCGTCGAAAGTCCACTCGCCGTTCTCGCTCGCGGGTGGACGCAACTTCACAAACCGCGGCCGCGCCCCACTCAACACCGAGTCCGGACCGTAGTTTTCATAAAACGGCTCGAAGATCACCACCTCATCGCCCGCATTGCACACTGCCAGCAAGGTCGAAATCATCGCCTCCGTCGATCCGCAACAGACCGTAACTTCTTTCTCCGGATCCACCGCAATCCCTTGCCACACGCCCATCTGCCGCGCAATCGCGTTGCGCAAGTTCTTCGCGCCCCAGGTAATCGCGTACTGATTTACGTCGGCCTCAATCGCCGCCCGCGCCGCCTGTTTGATTTCCGCCGGAGCCGCAAAATCCGGAAACCCCTGCGCCAGATTCACCGCGCCATAAAGCATCGCCTGCCGGGTCATCTCCCGAATCACCGACTCAGTAAACTGCGAAACCTTGTCGCTGAGGAAGTGCTTTCTTTGAGTGGATAGAGAAGAAATAACGTCCGCCATAGCTGGCAGATTAGCACAGGAAGAAACGACCCGACACGAGTCGCGGCAGCGACGGCATTCATTAGCCCCGCACGTAAGTGCGGGGTACGCTAGCGAGAAAGGAGCCCAGTCCCGTCAGGGACGCTACTGTACACTCGGCGCGAACCCTAAGCCCGCTGCACTCCGCCCAGCCCCTGCAGCGCCGCGACGATCTGCGAAGACCACTGCGCAATCTGCTCATCGCGCAGCGTCCCTTCATCCGACTGCAACCGCGCCCGCAGCAGGATCGAATACTTCCCCGGTGCAATCGACCCTCCGCGAAAAATCTCCACCGGCGCAAACGACCGCAAAACACCCAAGCCGAGCCCCATCACCGCCCGCCGCATCGCCTCAAATTCCACATCATCGCCAAACACAAACGAGAAATCCCGCTCCACCGCCGGATACTTCCCCAGCGGCGCGAACCTCACCGTCCGCAGCCCGCGCGCATGCAGTCGCTCCAGATCAAGCTCCGCCAAGAAAACATCCTGCCGCAATTTCCGCTCCGCCTTCACGCTTTCGGCAATCTGCCCGAACTGCGCGACTACGGCCCCATCCATCAAAACCCGTGCCGATCGGCCCGGATGAAAATACTCGGCCGTCTCCCGATCGAAACTCAAATCGCGATACGCAAACGCCGCCAGCAGATTCTCCACGTCGCCCTTGAAGCCACGAAAAGCCTCCGCTGCCGCAGCCGGCTCGCCTTTGCTGACGTCCAGCGCTCCGCCCACGGGCAGCGAACTCTTCACGGCTGTGTTCGTCGCTCCCAGGCAAGCCCGTGCCGGCTCAACCCGCTCCCCGCCCCGCATTTCGTAGACCCGTCCCATCTCGAACAGGCGGACATTTTCCGAATCGCGGTTGAGATTCCATGCCAGCATGTCGAGCATGCCCGGCGCCATCGACGTCCGCATCACCGACGCTTCTTCGCTCAGCGGATTCTCCAACTCCAGCACCGATGCCGACGAAAATCTCTCCGCGTCCGCATGCGAAATAAACGTAAGCGATACGGCTTCGTTGTATCCCAGCGCCAAAGCTCGCGTGCGCAAACTGGCGTCCATGGCTGCGTTCGGCAGCTCCACCACCGCCCCGCTATAAGCCGGCAAAGTGTTTTCGAACTTGTCATATCCGTGCAGCCGCGCGATTTCCTCGATCACGTCGATCTCGCGCTCCACGTCCAACCGCCAACTCGGAATGTGTACTCGGATCTGTGCGTCCGCCTGGCCCTCTGGAATCAAGCCGAACCCCAGCTTCTTCAAGATACGGAAGATTTCTCCCGCATCCAGATTGCCGCCCAGAATTCTCTGCACCTCGGAAAGCCGCAGCACCACTGGCGCCTGGTCGATTTTTCTCGACACCACATCGATTGCATCGCCAACCAGTTCTCCGCCGCCCGATTCCAGAATCAATGCCGCCACCAGATCGCACGACAAAATTGTCGACTCGAAATCCGCCCCGCGCTCAAACCTGTGCGAAGCGTCGGTGTGCAGCCCATGCCGCCGCGAAGTCTTGCGCACCGTCACCGGATCCCACCACGCCGACTCGATCAGAATATTCCGTGTCTTGTCGGTGATCATGGTGTCAAACCCGCCCATCACTCCCGCGAGTCCGACAGGCCTTTTCGCATCAGCGACAACAAGATCTTCGCTGGTAAGCTTGCGCTCCACACCATCGAGGGTCTTCAGCTTCTCGCCCTCTCTTGCTTTTCGAATGATGAGCCTGCCGCCCTCGAGCAGGTCCATGTCGAAGACATGCGTTGGTTTTCCCATCTCCCACAACACATAGTTCGTTGCGTCGACGGCGTTGGAAATGGGCCGCTGATCGAGCAACTGCAGACGATGCGCAATTTTCGCCGGCGATACCTTGATCTTCGTCCCACGAACAACCCGCGCAGAAAACCGAGGACAAAGCTGCGGCTCTTCGACCGCGATCGGAAAGGACGACTCCTGAGATGTTTTAACTGGCCGCTGGCCACTGGCAACTGACAACTGTTTCAAAGGCACGTCATAAACCGCCGCCGCCTCCCGCGCCACGCCGTAATGATTCATCGCGTCCGGACGGTTCGTCCCAATCTCCATCTCGAACACGGTGTCCGAGCCAGTCCCGCTGGTTCCCTCAACCGCAATCCCAACGCCAGTCAAATCCTCAGCGAGCCGATGGTCATCGACTGTGAGATCGACAAACTCCCGCACCCACTGTGGCGAAATCTTCATTTAAGCCAAAAAAGCCTTGTCATTCCGAGCGAAGCATGAGCTTCATGAAATGAAGCTCACGCGTAGTCGAGGAACCTGCTTTTGCTTGTATCCGGCAGAACCCTCGCCACTCTTATGCGAACTGCCCGAGGAACCTGACGTCGCCGTTAAAAAACAACTGCAAATCATCCACTCCATATTTCAGCAGCGCGATCCTATCCGCACCCATGCCAAACGCAAATCCCGAAACCCGCTTCGGGTCATAAGCGTTGTCCTTCACAAACTCAAATACATTCGGATCGACCATGCCGCAACCCAGAATCTCAATCCATCCAGTCTGTTTGCACGGACGGCACGGATCATTTCCGCGCTTGCCGCTTCCCCCGCAGATGAAGCAGCTCACGAACATCTCCGCGCTCGGCTCGGTGAACGGGAAAAACGACGGACGAAAACTCGTTTTCACGCTCGACCCAAAAAACTCTTTCATCGCGTGATCGAGCGTCCCCTTCAAATCGCCAAACGTGATGTTGGTGTCGACCGCCAGCCCCTCAATCTGATGAAACATCGGCGAGTGGCTCGCATCCGGAGGATCGTTGCGATGCACCGTCCCCGGAATCACAATCCGGATCGGCGGCCGCATCGTCTCCATCGTGCGAATCTGCACCGGAGAAGTATGCGTGCGCAGCAGCAACCGCTCGCGCTGCGGCTTGCTTTGCTGACCCGCGATGAACAAAGTATCCTGCGTATCCCGCGCCGGATGATTCGGCGGAAAATTCAGCGCCTCAAAATTGTAGTAATCGGTCTCGACCACAGGACCATCGGCAACCGAGTAGCCCAATTTTTGGAAGACGCGGACCATCTCGTTCGTCGTCTTGATGACAGGATGCTCCGCGCCGATGGGCCGGCGGACTCCGGGCAAGGAGATATCGACGCGCTGCTCGTCGGCGTCGTCGCCGCTTCCGCTAACCTGCGCCCCGTCCACCAATTCCTGAATTCGCGCCTTCAACTCGTTGACGAGGATTCCAGCCTCACGCTTCGCGTCCTTGGGAGCGCCTTTCAGCCACAGATCGTTAATCTGCGTCAGCACTCCGCTCTTGCGTCCCAGCCACCGATCGCGAAACGCCTTGAGTTCCGCATCGTTCCGAACCGCCGCCGCTTCGTCCGCGCACGCACGGACGCACCCCGCAGCCGCCTTCTCCAGCGCCTCCGCCGAATAATCCGTCAATTTGGAAACGGTATAAGCCACTCTCTTCGGTATCCAAAGAATGTCATCCTGAGCGGAGTAAACCGATTCGCACTTCGCGAATCGGTTTACGGAGTCGAAGGATCCCTATTGGCTAAATCAAACCTTCGGCGTGGTAGAAATTTCAACCACTGCGCCAAACAGCAGATAACCTCGCTTCGCGCTCACCACGCGTTACGCGTCCGCGAGCGCCCCAAAATGACAAATGATGAGGGTTGACAGCCGAAGCCCGAAAGCCCGAAGCCCGCTCCTAAGCCAGCGCGCCCTTCGCCTGTTCCACCAGGCTCTTAAACGCAGGCGCGTCCTTAACCGCCAGGTCAGCCAGAATTTTGCGGTCCAGTTCCACTCCGGCCTTCTTCAAGCCATGGATGAACTGGTTGTAGCTCAGCCCATTCAGCTTCGCCGCCGCTCCAATGCGCACAATCCACAGCGAGCGGTACTGCCGCTTCCGTTGTTTGCGCCCCGAATAAGCGAACTTCAGCCCGCGTTCTACGGCCTCTTTTGCCGACCGGTAGAGTTTGGATTTAGTAAGGAAGTAGCCGCTCGCGCGGTCTAATATTTTCTTGCGCTTGGCGCGGCGTTTGGTTCCGCGTTTTACACGTGGCATAGTTGTTCTCCTTTTTGCTTTCTCCAACTGGCGGCTGGAGGTAAGGATGATCGACCCTATGCGGGGATCACTGCCTCTTCACGCGCCTGAAACAGTGGTCAGTGATCAGTGGCTAGTGGTCACAAGAGCGCGCTTTTTCTGACCACTGACCACTAATCACTGACCTCTGACGCCTCAATCGGTAGTCAGTGATCAGTTTGGCTAGTGGTCAGAAGAGCGCGCCTTTTCTGACCACTAATCACTGACCACTAATCACTGACCACTGACCACTGACTTACTGATACGGAATCATCCGCCTCACTTTGCGGACATCGCCATCGCTTACCAGCGTGGCCGTTCCCAATTTGCGTTTGCGTTTGTGGGCCTTGGACGTCAGCATGTGGCGCAGGCCCGAATGTCCCCGCTTCACCTTGCCGGTGGCAGTTTTCTTGAAGCGCTTGGACGCGCCCTTGTGGGTTTTTAATTTCGGCATAGTTCCTCGGAATCGAGTGGCAGGCGGTACCCGTCCGCACACTTTCAGTATTCAACTCTTGGTGTTTAATTGCTCTGGAATCATTGGCGCGACATGCGCCTGTCCTCGGCCAAATCTTAAGCCTGCGATCTTAAGCCTGCGACCCAGTATTCGGAGCTTCTACTCCCGCCGCTGCCGTCGCCGGCTGCTCTTCTTTTTTCTCCGGCGCCAACTTAGCCTGGGCCATCTTTTCCTGCAACATTTTTTCTTGCCGCTCGGCTTTCGCTTTGGCTTTGGCTTCTTTCTCTTTTTCTTTTTCGCGTTCCGCCGCCGATTTCTTCGGAGCCAGTATCGCGTGCAGCGTATTCCCTTCCTGCCGCGGCCGGAACTCCACGATGCTCTGCGGTTCCACGTCCTTGATCAGCCGCTCCAATATCGTTCGGCCCAACCCGGTGCGGGTCATTTCGCGCCCGCGGAAGAAGATGGTGGCTTTTACTTTGTCTCCTCCATCCAGAAAGCGCAGCACGTGATTTTTCTTCGTCTCGTAATCGTGGTCGTCCACATTGATGCGGAACTTGACCTCTTTCACCGTGATCGTCTTCTGGTGCTTCTTGGCCTCACGCTCTTTCTTTTCCTGCTGATACAAATATTTCCCATAGTCCATGATGCGGCACACGGGAGGCTGAGCGGTGGGTGAAATCTCGACCAGATCCAGATTCTTGCTGCGGGCTAACCTGAGCGCCTCGAACGGGGGCATCACGCCAATCTGTTCCCCTTCATCGCCGATCACGCGAATTTCGCGCGCCCGGATGCGGTCATTGGTTCGGATAAAACGTTTGTCGATACGGCCCTCCGCGCTCTAAGCGACTGGGAATACAAAATTATAACATTGAAATCCGGCGGAATGTCATCGCACCCCGTTTCTAAGAGCTTCGCAACAGGCTCGCAACAGAAATGACAGCTCACTAATTTCCTCGGAACATCAGTTCTTCCAGCGCCATCCTCCGCACCTGCCAGTAGTCCCGCTCTTCTCCATTCACCTTCAGTTGACACTCACCCTGATCGTTAAATGAAAGCGTCACCTCAAACATCTGAACTCCTTTGTCATCGCGAACCAAAATTGCATGCTCGGCGAGGGTGAATGTTACCGCCATCTCTAACTCTTTGGACTTAAGAAGAACCTTAAAGCCGCCGTCCGTGTCCGCCAGCGAAAATTCATAAGGAGCATTGTTGGGCCGCAGGCCATTGCGCGTCTTAACGTCCTGTTCCACCTCCAGTCTGAGTTCCTTGAACACGTTTGGCAGAGAACAGGAATGCCGCTGCGTTATCCAGTCGAATTTTTGCTTCTCTTTCTGTCCTTTATCGACTTTTTCGGTGTCGTTCACGGTTCACCTTCAGATGAATCTAAGAGTCAATCTATAATCTCCGCGCGCTTGGACTCAAGGACCGGCGTAGATAGATCGTTGGCTCGATTCAGAGAAACAGTAAAAATCTGAACTTCCCTGCCTTATACCCTCCGCCGATCCCCCTGACACTGTTCGTCTTCGTTGAGTCCAAACTGGGCCGTGCGGAGGCACGGTCCGGGATCCAAGCCTTAGATGCCATTTCGGCGCTGCCAGGCAGGAGAAAATCGCTTCGCGGTTCGGGACCAGTCCCTGAGCCTTCGGAAGCAAATCCTCACGGTCTCATGCGCCTGCCCCAACCCTCAGCGTTTATAATCTCTGATTCATCACTCAGGCGTTCAACACTCTGAACTATTTCTAACAATTAAAGATAAAGACTAAGGACACACTTTGCTCGATTTTCTAGGCGATTTACGACGGACTCACATGTGCGGCGCCCTGCGCGCTTCCGATGCCGGCAAAAAAGCCGTCCTCATGGGATGGGTCAACCGCCGCCGCGACCACGGCAACCTGCTTTTCATCGACCTTCGCGACCGCACCGGCATAGCGCAGATCGTCTTCAACGCCGAGCGCGATGCCGCCATTCACGAAAAAGCCGGCGGATTGCGTAACGAGTACGTTATCGCGGTTACCGGTACGGTGAAGCTGCGCGACCCGAACACCATCAACAGAAATATGCCTACGGGCGAAGTGGAACTGGTGGCCGAAGAGTTGCGCATCCTGAATGAATCGAAGTTGCCGCCGTTCCTGCCTTCGGACACCGCGCTCACCAACGAAGAGACGCGCCTGAAATACCGCTACATCGATCTCCGCCGCGACGTCATGCAATTCAACATCGAAACCCGCCACAAAGTCGCCAAAGCTATCCGCGACTATCTTTCCGACCAGGGTTTTTTCGAAATCGAAACTCCGTTCATGACGCGCTCCACTCCCGAGGGCGCACGCGATTACCTCGTCCCCAGCCGCGTACAGCCGGGGACGTTCTACGCCCTGCCGCAATCGCCGCAGATGTTTAAGCAGATATTAATGATCTCCGGCTTCGACAAATATTTTCAGATCGTGCGCTGCTTCCGCGACGAAGACCTGCGCGCCGACCGCCAGCCCGAGTTCACCCAGATCGATCTCGAAATGTCTTACCCGCAGCCCGAGCGTGTTTGGGAAGTGGTCGAAGGATTTCTGACCGCCGCCTTCCGCGCCGCTGGCTCCGAAATAAAAACTCCATTCCCACGCATGGATTACGACGAAGCCATCCGGCTCTATGGCATCGACAAGCCCGACTTGCGCCTCCCCGCCTTCACGGACGTTCGCGAATGTTTCACGCCGGAGAATTTGCAGGAACTGGCCATCAATCCCAACCTGCCGCTGATCGCAATCCGTACCCCGAAAGTTAGCGAACTCTCGCGCAAAGAGCGCGACGACATCAAGCCCATGTTCCACTCCAAGGGCGGAGCAAAAATATTCGAAGACTTCAAGCGCATTGCCAACAAGTTTCCCGAGGCGGCCGCTGCGATCGCGAAAAAAGCCAGCATGGAGGAAGGCGACTTGATTGTCCTCGTCGCCGGCTCCGCACAGGCAGGCCCGCAAACCGCCATGCCCGCCCACCGTAAAGTCACTCCCCAGGAGCTGGCAATCTACGCCTCCGCCGGCCTGTTGCGCCTGGCTCTGGCCCAGAAATATGCAGACCGCCACGGCATTTTCAAGAAAACCGGAGACCCCGCCAAAGATTTCCGTTTTATCTGGGTCACAAATTTCCCGATGTTCGAATGGGACGAAGGCGAAAAGATCTGGAATGCCGCGCACCATCCCTTCACCTCGCCGCATGAAGAAGACATGAAGCTCCTCGAAGCAGGAGTGGAGTCCTTGAACGATCCGCAATCGCCGCTGAGCTCAGTCCGCGCCCTGGCCTACGATGTCGTGCTGAACGGCACCGAGCTGGGCTCTGGCTCAATCCGCATTCACCGCCAGGACATTCAAAGCAAAATCTTCCGCGCCCTCGGCATGACCGAGGAAGAAGCTCGCGCCCGCTTCGGATTCTTCCTCGAAGCTCTGGAATACGGCACTCCTCCGCACGGCGGAATCGCCCTTGGCCTCGACCGCATTGTCATGATCATCGCCGGAGCCGAAAGCCTGCGCGAAGTGATCCCGTTCCCCAAAACCGCACGGGCGGTGGATTTGATGGTGGACGCACCGACGCCAGTCAGTGATTCGCAACTGAAAGATTTAGGGATTGTTGTGAAAAAATAGCATAGCTTTTGGGTGGCGCAGCGCTTTTAGCGCTGCGATAAGCCTCCCCACAAAATAACCGCGGCTTCTAGGCGCCGAGGTATTTCAGGGGCTAAAACCCATTCTTACTGCAAGCTTTATCGCAGGCCTGCAAGGCCTGCGCCAACCAAAGGCAGCGTACTGACGAAGAATCAGCCTGTCAGTCCCAACCTCACTCTTTCCGGTACCTCGTCCAACATAAATCCCGGATGGGCCGAACTGTAGGGATATTCCTCCGGCAGCCCGATCAACCCACGCTTCACTGGATTTCTTCGAATGTACTGTTTGAAATTGTAGTAGTCTTCCATCCCTCGAACTCGCCGGTCGTCGAAACTTTTCTCCCATACCTCACCCTGGAACTCCAGTTCCTTCCTTGCCCGGTACGAGAAACCTCCCTTGATCAGCTGCAGTGATCTTTCCAAACTGAGAGTAGGTGAAAGCAGCAGGTGAAAATGATCAGGCATCAGAACGAACTCGTGCAGAAAATAATTCCTCTTGTCCCGATAATGAAATAGGACTTCCAAGAACAATCGCGCCATCGGCTCTGTGCTCAACAACAACCTTCGCTGAAAGGTGGACGCGGTGATGAAATAAACGCTATATCCGGTGTTTTCCCTAGCAGGCGCTGCCATAAGTACCTCGGCGGCTGAAGCCGTGTCCTATGGCCACCTTACCGCAGCGCTGGAAGCGCTGCGCCACCCAAAAGCAAAAAATCAGTAAAGGGGTTCCCGACTCCGAACAATCGCGAACGCCGAACCCCCATTTTCCCACTTCTGCACTCATCCCAAAAAGAACTGCGCTCCGTCACACTCTTCTTCGCCCCACCCATGCTATACAGGACTTGGTTTCCCTAATCCCGCACCGCTTCCGGCAAAGCGATGCGCGACGCACTCTCCGAGCCTCATCGATCCAAAGGTGGGACTCAATGCCACGTGCCGCGCTCTTTCTGATTGCCATCTGTTGCTTATTACTCTCCCCACTCGCAGCCCAGGACGCCGCCACCGGCGCCATTCACGGCACCATCCTCGATCCCGCCGGAGCTCACATTGCCCAGGCTTCCATCGTCGCCGTCAACTCCGCCACGGGTTCCCGTTACTCCACCACGTCGGACGCCGAAGGCCGCTTCGCGCTCGATCTGCTGCCTCCCGGCGATTACACCGCGCGCGCCGTCGCCGACAAAATGTCTCCGCAGGAAACTCCACCACTCCACGTCGATGTCGGCGCCGCCGCTGAACTCGAATTCCATCTCTCCGTCGCTGGACCGCAGGAAAACATTACGGTCTCCGGCGCGCCCAAGCTTGTCGATACCCAATCCAGCGCCGTCTCGACGCTGATTGACGAACGCGCCATCGCCGATCTTCCGCTTAACGGCCGCCGCTTCTCCGATCTCATGCTGCTTTCGCCCGGCGTCACGCAAGACCCACGCAGCCTCACGTCTGCCACCAACGGCGACCTTTCCTTCGGCGGCCTGCGCGGATTCCAGAACAGCTTCCTCGTCGATGGCGGTGACTTCAATAACGCCTTCTTCGCCCAGGCTCGCGGCCTCTATCGGACGCCGTACCAGTTTTCCAATGAAGTCGTCCAGGAGTTCCGCGTCTCCACAAACTCCTTCGGCGCCGAAAACGGACGCGCGGGCGGCGCCGTCATCAACGTGGTCACTAAATCCGGGTCCAATCATTGGCACGGTACCGGCCTCTATTACATCCGTGACAGCGGATTCGGCGCCACCGATCCCATGATGGACTTCAAGCCCCATAGCCGCCAGCAGCAAGGCGGCGCCACCATCGGCGGCCCGATCGAGAAAAATAAGATTTTCTTCTTCGGAGGCTTCGACCAGCACTACTTCCACGTCCCCAACGTCGTCGAATTCCTCGACGGCACCATGCAGGTCGTTCCGCAAGCCGGCACGGGACCCTACACTCCCGGCGACTACGAAGCCAGTGACCAAGCCCTCGTCTTCGCCGCCGCCGCGCAACTCACGTCGCTTGCCGGAGCCTTTCCCGCCGCGCAGATCGGCAATGCCGCTTACGCCAAGCTCGATATCAATCTCACTCCGCGCAACCAACTAGCCATACGGTTCAATTCTTCCCGTTACTGGGGATCGAACAACGTCTTCCTCGATCCCGCCAGCCCCGTTACCTATGATTCCAACTCCGATAACGGCGATGAAACTGTTTCCACCGATACTGGCTCGGTGGCGCTGATTTCAGGAATTAGCCCGCGCCTCATCAGCCATCTCCGCGCCCAGTTCTCCCGCGATCTGCGCCAG
The DNA here is from genome assembly GCA_003164855.1 of Acidobacteriaceae bacterium. GTDB lineage: Bacteria > Acidobacteriota > Terriglobia > Terriglobales > Acidobacteriaceae > Sulfotelmatobacter. The sequence goes on along the minus strand of PLUI01000145.1, from coordinate 10,027 downwards.
TCCTACACCAACACCAACGACACCCTTATCAAAGTTACCGACATCATCGATGGCATCGGACGCTCCGATCAACTCCCTCGCGCCACTCGCGAGCACCGCGCCCAACTCGCCGAAACCCTTAGCCTCGATACCAGTCGCCACTCCTTCAAATTCGGCGGCGACTCCCTCATTACCTGGATCTACGATTTCTTCCCCAGCCAGCAAAGCGGCGAATATCTCTTCGACGAAATCAAAGTCAACCCCTTCACCTTCGAACCGCAGGAAGCCGGACTACCGCTAACGCCACTCCGCGCCTACGCCCACGCGGTTCCGCACTACTATCTGCAAAATTTCGGACCCGCCACTTCCAACCCCAACAGCAACGACTACGCCGCCTTCGCTCAGGACGCCATCCGAGTCACGGACCATCTCGCTGTCAATCTAGGCGTTCGCTGGGATCTCCAAACCTTCACCACCGCCGGACTTCAATCCAACCCGTTGTTCCCACCCTCTGGCAAAGTTCCCTTCAACCCTCGCAATTTCGGCCCCCGCGCCGGACTCGCCTACTCCATCGGCAAAACCCACCCGCTCATCATCCGCGCCGGTTACGGACTCTTCTACGTCCGCATCCCGCAGATCTATAACTCCGCCATCGCCACCGAAAACGGCATTACTGACGCCCAGGTATTTCTCAACAACAACGACTACTATGACCGTAAAGCCTTTCCCACATATCCCAATCCGCTGGTCACTTGCTCGCTCACCGCAACCAGCTGCAATCTTCCCGCCGGATTCACCCAAGGCGTCACCAACGAGGTTTCCGCCTTCGCTCCCAACTTTGTCACCCCGCGGGTTCAGCAAACCAGCCTCACCCTCGAACGCGAGGTCGCCTCCCACACCACCGTCGCCGTCTCTTATCTCTACGTCCACGGTGAACATCTGATCCGCGCCCTCGATGTCAATCTCCCGCCGCCCGTCCCACTCACCTATCCCATCTTCGATTCCACCGGCTCCATCTTTCAGGGCGGATACTACACCGTCGATTCCTTCGCCACCTGGCAGAAAACCCAATCGGTGACCTGCCCGTTCCCGCCCTGCATCAATCCTCTCGGGCGCCCCATCGCCCAACTTGGCTCCATCGACGAATTTCAGAGCGCCGCTTCCAGCGTCTACAACGGCGCAACTCTCACCATCAACCGCCGCATGTCCCGTGGAACCTATCTTCGCCTCTCCTACACCTACGCCCGCGCCATCGACGATGGCCAGGACGCGCTCGTCGCCGGCGAACCTGCCACGGTCCAAAACGCCTACCAGCCCAATGCCGAGCGCGGCCCCAGCGTCACCGACCAGCGCAACCGCTTCGTCGCAGCCTTCTCCGTCGAGCCTCGTCCCTTCCATCGTGAACACCAACTCCTCGGCCACATCTTCAACGACTGGAAGCTTTCCAGCATCGTCACCGCCGGCAGCGGACGCCCGGTCAACGCCACCGTCACCGGCGACCCCAACCAGGACGGCAACTACGACAACGACCGTCTCCCCGGCTACAGCCGCAACGGTTTCACCGGTCCCGATTATTCCTCCACCGACCTCCGGCTTGTGCGAAAAATCCACGTCGCCCAAGCCTGCCGCCTCGAGTTCACCGCCGATTCCTTCAACCTCTTCAACCGCGACAACCAGCGCGTCACCATCACCTCCGACGGCCTCACCGCCGAAGCCACCACCTTCACGCCATATACTGTTTACGTCAACCAGCTTCCTTATCCAGCCTACTACCAGCAGCCCCAGGACTTCATGAAACCCAACGCCGCCTTCGCCCCCCGCCAAATCCAGCTAGGCCTGAAATTCATCTTTTAGCAGCTAAATGCGTGCAGTGGCACGAAAAAGGGTGCCCCGCGCCTCGCGTCTTTTTGCGAGACGTGGGAACCACGCCGCATCCCCCGAGGGATTTTGCAGCACTCTGCGGGCGCCAAGACCAAGGGATATCAAGTGTCTTTAAGATCAGTCCATCTCCGCAACTTTTTTCACCCTCCCTACTTGACTTCCACTCAAATCCTTGTAATAACTATCCGGTCCTAGTAACTTAGTAGGGCGATCCTTCCGGATCGGGTTTGGGGGTGTGTCTGTTTGGCGGAAATTCGACTGCAAGAGGGTGAATCCCTCGAAAACGCTCTGCGCCGCTTTAAGCGCAAAGTGCAGCAGGAAGACATTATTAAAGAAGTAAAGCGCCACTCCTTTTATCTGAAACCGGGCGAGAAGAAGCGCGTGAAAGCCGCACTTGCTCGCAAGCGCGCTCGCAAGAAAGTTCGCAAGGAGCAGGATTGATAGAGCAGTTTCAAGGAGTAAGACTGGGGCAGTAAAGGGACGCCCCCTTCCCGGGGCGTCCCTGCTCCATCTGGCCCCCACCAGATAGAGTTGCAGCAGGGATTATTCAATACTCATCGTTCATTCGGCATTTAGGCAGGAAAAGCTGTATCCACGTCCGTTCCAGGTGCGTGGCGGGCCGAGTCCAGGGGCAGTTTGAGGGGGGATGTACACAACCTGTTTTGCCTATGTCACCGCCTTCCCCGCGTGTGGCGTGCGCAACACGGGCATAAGGGAGCCATCCTCAATGGAATTTCAGGATAAGGTACTGACCTGCATCGATTGCGGTATTGACTTTGTCTTCACCGCCGGGGAACAGCTGTTTTTCCGCGACAAACAATTCAAAAACGAGCCCAAACGCTGTAAGACCTGTAAGTCCAAGCGCGTAGCCGTCCTCACCGCCCCACCCAGCATGGGCAACGCGCACCATTTTTCTCGCGTGGAAACTCGAGCCACCTGCTCCCAGTGCGGCAAGGAAACCACTGTCCCCTTCCGACCCACACAAGGCCGCCCCATCTTCTGTCGCGAGTGCTTCACGCAGAAGAGAAATGTCGCCACAGCCTGACCGCTTCATCTTCGCCGCCGAGGGCGCACAACCGGCCTCCGGCTGGAATCGCGTCGAAGTGTGTCCGCAGAATTCCGCCACTTGCGCTACCATAATTCTGTGTCCACCTACCATGTCGTAAACTTCGGATGCCGCGCCACTCAAGCCGACGGCGCCGCCCTTGCCCACCAGTTCGAATCCCGCGGCCTCGCCCCCGCCTCCGCCGCCCACGCCGACCTGGTCATTTTGAACACCTGCACGGTCACGAATTCGGCCGACCAGGATGCCCGTGCCGCCATACGCCGCGTCCAGCGCCAAAATCCGCTGGCGAGGATCATTGTTACAGGGTGCTATGCTCAGCGCGCTCCGGAGGAAATCGCCGCGCTGGCCGGGGTCACTGCCGTGATCGGCAACTCGCATAAGCATCAACTCGCCGACCTGGTGCTCTCGGACAAATATCGCCAAGATACGGCATTTCTTCCTCTCTCAATTCTGACTGACAACCGGGAACCGAGAACTGGGAACTCGATTTTCGTTTCGGACATTTTCGCTCACACCGAGCTTCTCGCCGCTCCCGTCTTCGAATCGGCAAACTCCGTCGGCTCTCACGAGAACGACCGCACACGGCCCAATCTAAAAATTCAGGATGGATGCGATAACCGGTGCTCCTTCTGCGTGATCCCCAGCGTCCGCGGCCAAAGCCGCTCGCTCCCGCCGCACCAGGTTATTCGCGAGATCAACACCCTGGTAGCCGCGGGCTATCGCGAAGTCGTGATCAGCGGCATTAACCTCGGCCGCTGGGGACGCGATTTGGGCGCCCAGCTTCCCGCTTTCGGCTTCCGGAAATCGATATTCGAAAATCTGCTGAGCAGAATCCTGGCTGAAACTAACATCGAAAAACTCCGCATCTCCTCGGTCGAACCCATGGATTGGAGCAGCGAACTCATCGCCCTCGTCGCCTCTTCGCCACGCATCGCGAAGCACGCGCACGTGCCGCTGCAATCCGGCAGTGACGCGGTATTGCGCCGCATGCATCGCAAGTATCGTCCGTGGCACTATCGCGAGAAGATCGAAAAAATTCGCGCCGCCATGCCTACCGCCGCTATCGGAGCCGACGTTATGGCCGGCTTCCCCAGCGAGACCGACGCCGAATTCGAATCCACGCGTCGCCTCATCGAAGACCTGCCCTTCACCTATCTGCACGTCTTCACTTACTCCCCGCGTCCGGGCACGCCTGCCGCAGCCATGCCGAACCAAGTTCCCGTGCACGTCGCGCGCGAGCGCAACGAAATCCTGCGCGACCTTGCTGCCTCGAAAAAGCAAACCTTCATGCAGTCGTTCGTCGGAATGCGATTGGACGCCATTACGCTCAGCGCCGTGCACGCGCGTGCCGATTCAGATTTCACCGAAGCTCTCACCGACAACTATCAGAAGCTNNCTCTTCCGGATCGGGCTCGCGCACGGGGGCGTCGGGATTCTCCATCGGGCTCGGCGGCTCTTTGATCGGCGGTGGCATCGGTTCGGCGGGGCTGCGCAGGCGGAATCGAGGCAGCGTCAGCCTTCCGAATTTCGTCTCGAGGTGCATGACATTCAGATGCGGCAGAGGATGGAAAGGAAGCCGCGCGACCGATTGTCATCCCGCGGAGTTATTTTGTTTAGGATGACGACTTTATTTCTTGCTGGCTTTGCCGTCCATCACGGTTGACCATTTCGTTCCGTCTTGTGACATATCGAAGATGAAGGTGTAGGAGGTGGCCGAGGTCATTTTGATGATGAAGCGGCCTTTCATGGTCATGCCGCCCATTTTCTCGTCACTGGTCCAGGTCCAGGTGTCGCCATCGAGAGTGCCGCGGGAGTCGTCGAATTCGCCAAAGCTGTTGAACTCGCGGTAGGTGTAGGCTTTGTCGTCGGTGGAATATCCCATGACGGAGAGGCCGACGCCGTTGCCCATTGAACTTTTGTAGTCAGAGTGGCAGACGAGGTAAAAGCCGCCGTCCATCCATTGGCATTGTTCCGTCTCGGTCATGGATCCGCCGGGGCCCATCGGGCCCGGCTTCATGGTGCCGTCGAGGGTCCACGAACCTGCGAATACATCGAGCTTTTTGAGTTCGGGTGCGGGCTTGGGAGGCTGCACCTGAGCGACGGCTGGTGCGGCTAACATCAGGGCCGAAAGTAAAACGATTGCGAGTTGCTTCATTGGCGCCCCCTCGGAATATTTTTTCCGCGCGTTGCTTCAACAAGATCGACATTTTACAGTTCGGGTGCCAAACTTCAAGCGAAATTTTTCGAAGCAGCTTTTTGCCGTTCAACTTTACCAGTCACCCCAGTGCGCTGCAGTGGCCTGATGAAACTTGAGTTTCCATTGATCTCCCTGCTTTACCCACACTGAACTGAAATGCTGATAGCGCGGCGGCGGGCCTTGATCCTCCTGGGGAGCTTCGCGCACGACCGCATCATAAGTGACGATGGCCGAGGTGTCGTCGAGGGGAACGACCTTCGTGTCATAGGGGGTAAGTTCGAGCAGCGCGGAATCGCCGAGTTCGTCGATGGCTTCCTGCTTTTCGTGCAGCGAGCCATCGACTCCGACCAGGGTGAAATTGTCGGCGAGGATGCGATTGAAGAAGGATTTGTCGTCCTTCTTCTTGGCCTCGATGAGAGTTTTTTCGCTGGCGGTGAGAGCCCGAGCGAGAGCATCGGTGGGTGCGGAGGTTTGAGCCGTGCCCGCGATGGCAGTTGCGAGCAGGAGGAAAGACAGTGCGAAATTCAGGCGGCGCAGGTTCATAGGGCGGAGATTCATATTGACGTCCTTCAATATATAGAGAATGAATGCGGACGGCGCTAGCCGGTGAGTCCCGGGAGGCCGTCAATACTATATTTGTTTTTCCGCTGGCGGTAATCCTGCAAGCCTTCGGGACCCTGTTTGCGGGCCCAGGCATGGAGTTGCGGGCGTTCGCCTTCGTACTTGAAGAGCGGAACGCCGTAGCCGCAGGAGTCGGTGACGCGGTTGACTTTGACGACGATGATGGAGCGCACGCTGTCGTTAGGCGGAAAGTTGGTTGCCAGCGCGGGGAATTCCGGGTCGTGAGGTTCGACGACATGTCCGCGGCCGTAGAGGCGGAAGATGTTTGGCGGGCCCTGGAAGGCGCAGAACATAAGAACGATTCTGCCGTTCTCTTTCTCGCGCAGGTGGGCGATGGTTTCGACGCCGCTGCCGTTGAAATCAAGGTAAGCGACGGTGGCGGGGTCGAGGATGCGAAATGTGTCGAGGCCTTTCGGGGAAAGGTTGACGTGGCCGGCGGCATCGAGCGGGGCCGAGGCGACGAAGAATATTTTCTGGGCGTCGATGAAACGGCGGGTAACATCATCGATTGTGGAGCGAGTTGTGCCCATGGCTACTCCTGAATTTTCTGCGCTAACTGTGCGCGTGGAACGGAGATCTGCTCGCCGGTCGCGAGATTTTTTAGCGCGAAGGCGCCGGCTTCCACTTCGTCCCCGCCGACAATCAAAATGTATTTTGCTCCAGCTTTGGTCGCGGTTTCGAAGGATTTTTTAAGGCGGAAGGTTTCGTCTCCGAGATCAACGACGACATCGTGGCGGCGCAGTTCGCGCGCCAGAAGAGCGGCTTCGGGGTTCATGCCGGCGCCGAGGGGAGCGATATAGACATCGGGCTTTTTCAAAACGCTTTCGGCCGAGGCTGAATCCTGCAACGACATCACCAGTCGGTCTTCACCGATGGCGAAACCGATGCCGGGAGCGGCGGGTCCGCCGAGCGCCTCGGAAAGTCCATCATAGCGGCCGCCGCCGAGGATAGCATTCTGCGCGCCGAGAGCGCCATGGGTGAACTCGAAGGCGGTGCGCGTGTAGTAGTCGAGGCCGCGCACCAGGCGGTCGTTCAACGTGAAGGGAACGCCGACCTTGGTCAGGATTTCTTTGACGGCTTCGAAGTGGGTGCGGCAGCCTTCATCTAAGAATTGGCTGATGCGAGGCAGAGTATCGATGGTGGGTTGATCGGCGGGGACTTTGCAATCGAAGACACGTAAAGGATTGGTGACGGCACGCCGTTGGCAATCGGCACACATGGTTCCGACTACGGGCTCTAAAGCTTTTTTCAGAGCTGTGTTGAAGGCGGCGCGATCGTTGGGGCAGCCGACGGAGTTCAGTTCGAGATTCCAGCCGGTGATTCCGAGACGATCGAGCAGCGTGGCGAGCATTTCGAGCACTTCGGCATCGCGCGCGGGAGACTCGCTGCCGGCCGATGCGGGGCCGATTACCTCCGCCCCGATTTGATAGAACTGGCGGTAGCGGCCTTTTTGCGGACGCTCGCGGCGGAATTGCGGGCCGATGTAGTAGAGCTTGTTCAGACCGCGATCCCAGAGCTTGTGTTCGATATAGGCGCGAACCACACCGGCGGTGTTCTCAGGGCGAAGAGTGAGGGAGTTCCCTTTGTCGCTCTCGGCGCGGCCGCGATCTTCCCAGGTGAACATTTCTTTCGAGACGATGTCGGTTTCTTCGCCGACGCCGCGGGCGAAGAGTTCCGTCGATTCGAAAATCGGGGTTCGAATTTCCTGGAAGTTGTAGGCGCGGAACACATCGCGCACGGCGGACTCCACGAAGTTCCACAGTGCGGTCTCGGGCGGGAGCAGGTCGCGGGTTCCTCGGACGGCTTTGATCATTTCGGTCGTTGGTCGTCGGCTAAGAGCAATTAGCAGCTAGCAATTAGCATCTGGCCCCTAAGGTCTGGCCGGGATATGTGCTGACCAATGCTAGCTACTTGTTCCTAATTGCTAATTGCCAGTTGCTTTCGCTCGGTACTTGGTACTCTGTACTCCGTACTTACCGCTCCCGCAGATAGTCCTGCGTGTATCCCAAGTAATTCGTGCAGTAGCGCATAATCATTTCGTCTTCGCCTTTTTCGAGTTTGCGGCGGAACTTTCCGGGGGAGCCCATCCAGAGAGAGCCGGGCTCGACTACGGTGCGCTCGGGGATCAGGGTGCCGGCGGCGATGATGGATCCGGTGCCGATTTTCGCGCCGTTTAGAATGATCGCACCCATGCCAATCAGGCAGCGGTCCTCGACGATGCAGCCGTGCAGTGTGACCGAGTGGCCTACCGTGACATACTCGCCCACCGTGACGCCGTAAGTATTTTTCATGCCGTGCAGGACGCTGCAATCCTGAATGTTGGAATGCGCGCCGATGCGGATGGCGTAGACATCGCCGCGGATAACGGCATTCATCCAGACGGAGGCGTGCTCGCCGAGGACGACGTCGCCGATAATTTGCGCGGAGTCGTCCACGTAGCAGGTCGCCGGAATTGTGGGTTTCGTGCCTTTAAAGGGCCGAATCATGTTTGCTCCGGACTGAGATCAGAACATAAATAGTACCAGCAGTAGTGGGCTTCGGGCTTTGGCTGACGGGCTTCGGCCAAGATCTTCATCCTTCCGTGCGAGGGCATCTTTGCCTTCCAGCGGCGCATCTGCGAAACTTGCCACATCCTCGACAATAACTGAGAACTGAGAAACTGTTTCATGGGACGTATTCACGTACTTTCCGAGCAGGTGGCCAACCAGATCGCCGCGGGCGAAGTGGTGGAGAGGCCTGCCTCGGTAGTGAAGGAGTTGCTGGAGAACGCTCTGGATGCGGGCGCGACGCGGATCAAGATCAGCGTGGAGGCGGGCGGGAAGAAGCTGATTCAGATTACGGACAACGGATGCGGCATGGTGCGCGACGATGCCATGCTGGCGTTCGAGCGGCATGCCACCTCGAAGATCAAAGACGCGGAAGACTTGTTGAGCGTGGCCACGCTGGGATTTCGCGGGGAGGCGCTGCCTTCAATCGCGTCGGTCTCGCGGTTGCGGCTGGAAACGTGCGCGGCGGAGATGTCTGGCGGGGCCGCGTCGGGAACTGTGATTGAGATCAATGGCGGAAAGATGGCGCGGGTGGAAGAAGCGGGATTGCCTGAAGGCACTTCGATTACAGTGCGCGATCTTTTCTTTAATACTCCCGCGCGAAAGAAGTTTTTAAAGGCGGAGTCGACCGAGCTCTCGCATATCGCTTCGCTGGTGACGCACTATGCGCTGGCGCATCCGGAAAAGCATTTTGAATTGCACTCGGCGACCAATGCGATTCTGGTGGCGCCTCCGGTGGCCGGGTATAGCGAGCGCGTGTATCAGGTGTTTGGCAAGGAAACGCTGGACCAGTTGATTGCAGTGGCCGCGGTGCAGAACCTGGAACATGTGGGATTGCCGCAGCCTCCGCCGTGGCGGCGGCAGGAAGAACAGGATGACGATGAAGGCGGGCAGGGCGCTCGCTCCACGCCGGGCGAAATGCGGTTGCATGGCTTTGTTTCGAAGCCGGAGATTCAGAAGCTGAATCGCAACTCGATTTATGTTTTCGTGAATGGGCGGCTGATTCGCGACCGGCTGGTGCAGCATGGATTGACGGAGGCTTATCGAAATATTATTCCGCCGGCGGTGTATCCCGTGGTGCTGCTGTTTCTGGAATTGCCCGCGGGCGAGGTGGATGTGAATGTGCATCCCTCGAAGACGGAAGTGCGGTTTCGGCAATCGACGGTGCTGCATGATTTTGTGCGGGATACGGTGCGGGCGGCGCTGATGAAGGCGCGCCCTGCGCCGCAGTTCATGACGGAGATTCATGCGCATGCCACGGCGAGTTCGGGACTGACGCCCGGTGCGAGGGAGTGGGAGCCGCCTTCTGACATCGTTGGGGAGACCGGGACACGAGCGTTTTATGAACCGGCGGGCGGTGCCGGGTTCGCGCTGCAGGCGCCGGTGGCTCCGCCGGTTTCGGCGCGGTTTCAGTTCGAAGGTGGGATCGCAGTGGAGGCGAATGCTGCGATTCCGGTGGCGNNCTGCGTCCGCTGGGGCAGATTCGCAATTCGTTTATCCTCGCGGTGAATGAAGATGGGTTGTGGATTGTCGATCAGCATGTGGCGCATGAGCGGGTGCTGTTTGAGCGTGTGCTGAAGCAGCGTGCGGTGCAGAAAGTGGAGAGCCAGCGGCTGCTGATGCCGATTGTGCTGGAGCTGTCTCCGGCGCAGCAGGCGGTGTTTGCCGAGATTGCCGACGAACTGCAGCATAACGGATTTGAGGCCGAACCGTTTGGCGCGCGCAGCGTTGCTGTGA
>PLUI01000040.1 GCA_003164855.1 Acidobacteriaceae bacterium | reverse complement strand
AGTCGACGCGGCACATCCGGCAAGGAATGGAATCGCAGGTCACTCTGGAAACTTTACGGCAGTCGTGGCTTGCGGTAAGTCCGATGGCGTACTTCGATAAGTTCGCGCGCTGGCCGCGAAAGTCGCTGATCATTTACGCGAAGTACGATCTGACTTTCCTGCCCGAACTCTCGCGCAACGTGGTGGAAGAATTCGAGCGCTATGGTCTGGACCACAAAGTTGTGGTGCTGCCTTGCGGCCATTACACCATGGGCGAGGCGCCCTACAATTACATGGATGGATGGCAGCTGGCTTCGTTCTTGCGAACCGCGTTTGAGGGCTAGGATCGGTGTTCGCAATTAGCAGTTGGCAATTGGCATTCGATGCCATGCATTCTCCGCCGCGAGTTAGAATGTTTGAGTGGAAGAGATCCTCGCCAGCAGCGTGGTACCGGCAATTGCGGAGTACAGACGCGATGAGTTTGTGATCAGCACCGACCGTGAGCGCCTGAGCTTGGATGTGGTTCACGGTTTCCTGACTAATTGCTATTGGGCCAAAGGTATTCCACGGGAAGTCGTTGCGCGGTCAATTGAACACGCGCTCTGTTTTGGTATTTACGATGGCGATGGCGCGCAAGTTGGATTTGCGCGGGTGATTAGCGATTTCGCCACCATCGCGTACATCGGCGACGTATTCGTGCTGGAGCCGCAGCGCGGGCGCGGATTGGGCAAGTGGCTGATGGAATGTATCGTCCAGCATCCCGCGCTGCAGAATCTGCGGCGCTGGATTCTAACCACACGCGACGCGCATGGACTCTACTCACAGTTTGGCTTCACGCCGGTGAAGGCCCCCGAGCGATTCATGGAACTTCACCGGCCCAACGTATACGAGAAGCCCTAGGAAAACGATATGAAGAATTCTTCAGATACTAAAATGTACCGTCCGCTGTACGAATCCGATCCGCAGATTGCCGCGGCTATCGACAACGAAACCCGCCGCCAGCACGAGGGCCTGGAGCTGATTGCTTCGGAGAATTTCGTCAGCGAGGCCGTGCTCGAAGCCGCGGGCTCGGTGTTCACGAACAAGTATGCGGAGGGATATCCGGGCAAGCGTTACTACGGCGGTTGCGAGTTCTCGGATGTGGTCGAGAATTTGGCGCGTGATCGAGCTAAGAAACTGTTTGGCGCCGAACATGCCAATGTGCAGCCCCACGCCGGCTCGCAGGCGAACATGGAGGCCTATGCCGCGGTGCTGCAGCCGGGCGACACTATTCTCGGATTGAACCTGGCTCACGGCGGCCACCTCACGCACGGTCATCACCTGAATTTCTCCGGCAAAACTTACAAGATCGTGCCCTACGGAGTAACCAAAGAAACCGAGACGATCGACTATGACGCGCTGGAAAAACTGGCGGAGGAGCATCGCCCCAAGCTGATCATCGGCGGTGGCAGTGCTTATCCGCGCATCATCGACTTTGCCCGCATGCGGCAGATTGCGGACAAAGTGGGCGCGCTCTATCTGGTCGATATGGCGCATTTTGCCGGGCTGGTGGCGGGCCGGGTTCATCCTTCGCCGGTGCCGCATGCGCACATCGTGACCTCGACTACGCATAAGACTTTGCGCGGGCCGCGCGCAGGCCTGATTCTTTCGAAGGCCGAGTTTGCGGCGGCGATCGATAAAGTAGTTTTTCCCGGGATGCAGGGCGGACCGCTGATGCACATCGTCGCGGCCAAGGCGATCTGCTTTCAGGAGGCGATGCAGCCCGAGTTCCGCGATTATGCGAAGCAAGTTGTGGCCAATGCAAAAGTGTTGGCGGAAACCCTGGCAGGCGAGGGCTTCCGCATTATCTCCGGCGGGACCGATACGCACCTGATGCTGGTCGACGTCTTCTCGAAGGGCATGCTGGGTAGCGAAGCTGAGAAGGCGCTGGGCGAGGCTGGGATCACGGTCAACAAGAATGCCATTCCGTTCGATGTCAACCCGCCGCTGAAGCCGAGCGGCATCCGCATTGGCACTCCGGCCCTTACCACACGCGGAATGAGGGAACCTGAGATGCGGCAGGTCGGGCGCTGGATCGCGGATGCGCTGCTTCACCGGACTGATGCCGTTGTGTTGACGAGAATCCGCAAGGAAGTCCTCGACCTTTGCGAAGCTTTCCCGCTATACGCCGATCGCCGAGCCAAAGCGCGAGCTGAAGTCCGGGCCTAGCTTTTAGTGCATTGTAATGGATCCCATTACACTGTAATATTAACAGCATGGCCACCAAACGCACCTCTCGCGTTTACACCATCAGTCTTCCGCCTGAACTGGCGCTGAAGGCTGAAGCCCTTGCCAAGCGCGACAGCCGGACCATGAGCGAACTCTTCCGCGAAGCCTTCCGCAGCTATTATGCCCAGCAGGCGCGCCGCACGCTGGAGGACATCGGCGAGTATGCAGCCAGCCGGAATCCAGGCTATACCGACGCTGACGTGCCCCACCTCATCAAGGAAGTCCGCCACGATAGGCCTGATCGTCGGCCGGCCCGTACCCACCGGTGATCGTCGTTCTGGATACGAACGTCTGGATTTCCGCGCTCCAGTTTGCCAAGGACCGCGGGACGCCGACACGCGCGCTTGAAAAGGCCATGAGCGAAGATGTAATCGCCAGTTGTACGGAGATTGAAGCCGAGATACAGCGTGTCCTGACTCAAAAATTCTTGTGGGAAGCCGAATCGCGCTCATACCGCTCTGGAAGCCGTATTGGCGCGCGCGATCCGCGTACGACTTCGCGGGACGGTGAAAGAATGCCGCGACCCTAACGACGATATGTTCCTTGAGTGCGTAGTACGCGCGAACGCCGATCTGCTGATCGCCGGAGACAAAGATCTTCTGGTTCTCGGCTCTTACAAAGGGACGCGTATTCGTACTCCTGCTGAATACGTCAGCAGCGTACTCTAGCCCACGGGACCTCGCCGGCGGATGCCATTCCAGTTCTCGTTGTCGTCACACCCCTCAATTCGCTTGCTTCCCCGCCTCCGTTCTGTGGTTAAATGCCTTCGGTGAAGATCGCCATCGACATTCGGCGCATGACGGAGTTCGGCGTCGGGACCTATATCCGCAATGTAGTCAGAACTCTGGGAAGGCTCGACCACGAGACCACGTATCTGCTCATCGGCTCTCCCGCCAAAGTAAAGGAAATCGGCCCGCTCCCGCCGAACTTTCACACGGTTCCCTTGGCGGAGCCGGAGCGCTCGCTCAAAAGCTACCGTGAATTTCGGACTGTGGTGAAGCGGCTGGATTGCGATCTGGTGCACATCCCTAATTTATTTTCCGTTCCGCGCGCCTTGTCGTGTCCCTATGTAATGACGGTGCATGACATCCTGGAGCATCTGTCGCGTGCGCGCGAGCAGACCGGATTTTGGCGAACCCTTCACTTCCAGTTGACCAAACGCGTTTTGAGCGGGGCCGCGCGCATCTTCGCAGTATCAAACTTTACCAAGTTAGAAATGGAAAAGTTGTTTAGCATCCCCCCCGGGCGCATCGAGGTGGTTTATAACGCCATCGACGAAAGGCTGCTGCGCACGCACGCCAATCCCGCGGACCGGCAGTTGATCGTCGAGCGCTATCAGGTGACTTATCCCTTCCTGCTGTACGCCGGAAGAATCAGCCCGCACAAGAATGTAGTACGCATGATCGAGGCTTTCTCGGCTCTGAAAACGGAGTTGGAAAAGGATCAGTTGTATCCTGACCTGAAGCTCATCATTATCGGGGATGACGTTTCCGGCAACCCTGACCTGCGGCGGACGGTAATCCGTAGCGGCGTGCAGAACGACGTGCGCTTCTTAGGATTCGTGCCGATCGAAGTCTTGCGCACCTTCTACGATGCGGCCAAGATTTTTGTCTTCCCGTCGTTGTATGAAGGCTTCGGCCTGCCCCCGCTGGAGGCGATGGCACACGGCACGCCAGTCGTCACGTCAAATGTGTCTTCGCTGCCGGAGGTGGTGGGCAATGCCGCGGTGCTGGTCCACCCGGAAAATGTTTTCGAGATCATGCGCGCGTTGCACCGGGTTCTTCTCGACCAGCCACTGCGGGAAAAAATGAAGGAGCGCAGCTACCGCCAGGCGGCCAAATTCTCCTGGGAAAAATCTGTACGCCGGATCATGGACGTTTACCAGGAAGTTCTGCATCCGGCAGGCAGCGCGCAACCTCCCGGTCAGTCGACAGAGCCGGATCGAAAGCCCACGATGGGCGTAGCGTGAGCAGGCGAGGTTCTCTCGCGCCGTTCCATCCGACCCGGCCCAAGAGCGAAGAGCGAAGACCTAAGAGTGAGGACCTATTTCACCAAGGGCTGGCCCGGCGAAGCGATGGAGAGCTTGTGCAACTTGGCGGTGACCCGGTTGCGGTCGGCATCGGTCTGAGCCGAAGCGAGGCGCTTGCGGAGCGTGGTGATCTTATGCTGACGGGCGCGGCGCCGGCGAATCTCCGGCCGGCGGCTGGGTGCTGACATGTTATGTGCTCCTGAGTGAATTTAAAATAATTATGGCAGCCGGACCTGTAAGCCGAATTCTGTCCGCCGGATTGCTCCAGCAGGACGGCCATTCCTCTGGGCCGCGCATTGCTGCGCGGCTCTAGCGACCTACCCGAAGGTTTGACGCACCGAGCCGGCACGTGTCCGCAACCTGACTCGTGAAAATCAAGCCGCCGACTTCCTCCCTATTTGGTCTTGCTCCGTGTGTGGTTTGCCCTGCCCGCTGCATTACTGCCGCGGCGGTGCGCTCTTACCGCACCTTTTCACCCTTACCTGCATCCCTGAAGACGCGGGCGGTATGTTCTCTGTGGCACTTTCCGTCGAACGGGCTTGAACCCGCCCTCCCGGACGTTATCCGGCACACTGCTCTGCGGAGTTCGGACTTTCCTCTCCCCGCGCCCGAAGACGCTGAAAGCGGCCGTCCGGTCCAGCTGCCAACTTGATTATTATATGTCACCGCGCGCGCCTCGGGCTGCGGCTATCGGGCTTCGGCTACAAAATCGGCCTTGTACGCCTTGTGCTGATAGACTTATCGACAAGCGGGCCGCGGTTCAAAACGTTTTATTGCTGAAGCCCGAAGCCCGAAGCCCGAAAGCCAAAGCCCGATCCATGAACATCGCCGAAGCCATTCGAATCGCGCTGCAGTCGCTGTGGGTGAATAAGCTGCGCTCCGTGCTAACGCTGCTCGGCGT
>PLUI01000063.1 GCA_003164855.1 Acidobacteriaceae bacterium | reverse complement strand
TGCTGGTTGATCTTCTCCAGGCGCACCCGAATGTCGAGCGTTTCCAGCGTGTCCTGCTTGTCAGGGGTCGATAGCGAAGGCAAAGATGACGCAATGAAATCCACCAGTCGGCCCGGTTCGTCAATGTTCAGGGCCACGGTGGAAAGCTCGTCGGAAAGCGTGGGCGAACCGGCGACGATCTGCTGGAATAGCGTCAGTACATTGCGCTGCAGCGCTTCGATTTCCGAACTTTCGGGCGAAGCGGCTTCCGGAATCGTCGAAACGCGGGCGCGCATAAAGGGCGCCAACTGCGTGAACTCGCCTAAACGCACCCGCTCCAGCCCTTCGGCAAACACAAACAGGCTCTGGTTGGGCATCTTGACGACTTTATGAACGATTGCGGAAGTCCCGACCGTATAAAGATCGCTGGGTTGAGGGTTATCGACGCGGGCTTCCCGCTGCGCGACGACTACGATGGTTTTATCCTCTCCGAGCGAATTAATAAGTTGGACGGAACTTTCCCGCCCCACGGTAAGGGGCAGAACGGCGTGCGGAAAAAGAACGGTATCCCGCACCGGAAGCACGGGCAACGCCCGTACATCGTTTATTTCCCGGGTCTTAGCAATCGGCTCGGAAAGCGGCTGTTGGCTCATTGGCTCTCCTTGAGTGTAACTCACTCAAGCTTAGATGATACTCTTTCCGAAAGGTTTCATCCCTTCGACGCTATCGTCAAGGGACTGTTGCATTCTATCGGCATTTTCGGGCGAACAACATGATGCCCAAGGTACCGGGGCTATTGCGGAGGGGCATCTGCTGGGCTGCATGACGCGCAAGCAGCCAGCACGGCCATCGAATCAACCAGCGCAATTCTGCGTGGACAACGCCCACAGAGCGACCTACACTCAATCTTAAAGCAAGGTGATAGAGAGCAAGATCGAGTAGGCCAGCCATGACCATCCAGATCAACCGTCCCGAAATCGAAGCGCTCATCCAGCAGCGGCTGCATAGCGGCGCGTTTCAAAGCGTGGAAGACGTTGTCTCCGACGCGCTGGAAATTCAAGCCGAGCGCGAGGTTTGGCTGCAGGAAAACAAAGCTGCCATCGACGCCAAGATCGAGCGCGGCCTAGCCCAACTCGACCGCGGCGAAGGCATCCCTGGAGACAAACTGCGCGACCGCCTTGAAGCCGACAAGGCCGCGCGGCTCGCGGATCGCTCCGGCTCGTGAAATCCTACACCGTTGCGCCGGAAGCGGAGGACGACCTCCAACACATTTGGCGCTATCTTCTCGGCGCGGCTGGACTGGCGGTCGCCAACCGAATCCAGAGCGAACTGTTGGACGCATTCCAGGACCTAGCCGACGTCCCCCGGCCAAGGCCACAGGCGAGCCGACCTAACCGCCCGCGACGTCTTGTTCTTCGGCGTCTATCAGTATTTGATCGTCTACCGGCAGGCGGCGACGTTACAAATCGTTGCCGTCCTGCACAGCAAACGCGACTTAGAACGACTCCGCAGGAGCCGGATGTCACGGGAATCTTCGTCCGAAAACATTTAAGAGCTTCACGCCGCCGGATAAATCCCCAGCACCTTGACAAACTCCGCCACCTCGCCCAGATGGCGCAAGGCATTCCGCGCGGGTTCGTCGTCGCCGCGGAGGAAGTCCACATAAAACACGTACTCCCAAGGCCGCCCGCGCATAGGGCGCGACTCGATCTTGCTCAAGCTGATGTCGCGCAGCGCGAATACGCTGAGCGATTTGAACAGAGCTCCGGGCTGGTTCTTCAGCTTGTAGGCGATCGAGGTCTTGTTCGCTCCGGGCGGGATCAGGCGCTGGTAGGGGGGTGCGGAGGCATCGCTCTCTTTTTGCCTCGTGCCGGTTCTCTGCGGCCTCGCCTTGCGAATCAGGAAGAAGCGGGTGAAGTTGCGCTTGTCGTCTTCGACGCCAGTTTGAAGAATCTTTCCCGAATATTCGCGAGCGGCGTGTCGTCCGGCGATGCCGGCTGCATCGGGGAGGTTCTCGGCGACAACGTGCTTCACGCTGCCTGCCGTGTCGTAGAACGGGACGGGCTCGATGTTCGTGTGGTGACGGAAGAAGTCGCGGCACTGATCGAGCGCCACCGGATGAGAAAGGACCCTGCGTACCGCGCTGAGCTTCACTCCCGGGGCCGCAATCACGTTGTGCACGATGCGCAACAGGAATTCGCCTTGAATAAATACATCCCGAGCCACCAGCAGGTCGGCATGCTCGGCCACGGTGCCGGCCAGCGAGTTTTCGATGGGGATGACTGCGGCGGCGACCGAGCCCTTCTCGACACGATCAAACACTTCAGCAGATCGAGCGCACGAGACAACGGAGCAGCGCGGCACCATTTGCTCCGCAGCTTCATGGCTGAAGGAACCGAGCTCGCCCTGAATGGCAACTTTAACGGCCGCAACTTTCATGGCAGCAACTTTCATCACAGGCAAGGTAGCTGGAAGAGCGGGGAAAGCGCAAATCGAGTCGACACAAAGTCCGCGAACAACAACACAATCAGACGAGAGTCTTCTCCAGCACCGACGCATCCACGCCGTTGGAATAGTAGCGTGGATAGGTTGTGATCACACTGTAACCGTGACGCTTATAAAACATCAGGGCAGAGACGTTATCCACGGCAGTTTCCAGTTCGACGGAACGGCATCCAGTAGAAATCAGGCGATCTTCAGCAGCGCGCAGCAGCAGCGATCCCACCCCAAAGCGGCGAGCGGCGGCGATCACGTCAATCGTAATGATGTGGCCGCGAGCCCGAGCCCCCGCTTCGGCAACGATGAAGCCGGCGATCGAGGCGTCAGCAGAAGGGGCCGACGGAAAGTGTTTCCCTGCCCTTCCTGAATCGGGATCCCCAGCGCCCGGTTCACCACTTACTGCGATTAGGGTGAACGATGCGCGGCGGCGCATGTAAAGTCTTAGTTCCGCCCGCGAATAAGAAATACCGGCAGGAAAACAAGTTTGGTCGATGCGCCACAGCGTGTCGAAGTCGGCGGGCTGGAAGTCACGAATGACGAAGGGCACGCTGCCATTGTAGCGGGAAGACGGTGCCAGACCAGCGAAGAACGGGGGATCTCAGGCCTCCCGGCTCAAATGCCCATCTTGTTATTAGGCGGATAAACCGGGAGGCGTCGACAATCGTCACGAAGCTTGTCGCGTTGGGCCTCTGATATTTGCAGAAACTGAAAGCCGTAAATTTTTCCCACCTTGTGGCGTACTTGAGCCGTAACCATCCCTGATGCTATCGGTTCAAGCTTCACGGACTCACCTATCTTCACGGGGGAAGCCAGCATGGCCGATGCGCCGCCTTCGCTGATTTCCAGAGTCATCGCCCGAACGATCAAGCCCTCGCTGGTATGAACAGAAATGGGTGCCGAGTAGCGGTATCGCGTGTTTCGTCTTCTGTCCGATGGGTCGCTCGCAGCACAGGGCTGCGCTGCTGAAGTGGAATCCATGATTTCCCCTCTAAACTGACTCTTCCCTTTTATCGACAGAAATTCCGATTTCCTTGAGTCTCTTTTTCTTTTGTTCGCGCAGTCGGCACTGCTCTTGGTTGGTTGGCGGAGACCCTCAGCCCCGAGCGACACCTTGGCTCCAAGTTTTCCACAGTTTAGTGGCCCAGATCCGCACGAAATATGAATTGGAGACGATTGCCCCTTGCTTCCTCCGCAACCCCGGACGTACCATGAGCATCAGAGGAAAGCGTGTGGGGCGCCTTCTCCTAATTGACGTGGTCGCTTCGGTCGCCGTCCTGGGGCTGTGGTACGTCGTGTTTTCCCATTACAACCGAAAAAAAGGCGCAGCGGCCTTGCGCTGGGTCCAGGACGCATGCGCCGGTAAGGGGCGCATCCTCGAATCCCGATGGATGGGGAGTTCCAGCCTGCAGGCGCGGCTGCATTTTCCCTCCCGCTGGTTCGAGAATGCCCGCGTAACCCTTCGCTTCCGCCCCCGGCCTTTACCCGTGCAGTGGCTGATGAGCTGCTGGCACCGGCAAAAAGAAACGCTGACCTTCGAGGCCGACCTGGATGGTTCTCCCACCTTCCATCTGGAAGTAGTGCGCCATCGCTGGTGCGCGCATAACCGCGGAATCTCTGTGCGCAAGCGCGACGGCCGCGAGTGGGATGTCTTCGAACCCGGCCCCGTCATCCTGACCACGCGGACGCACTGGAAGCAGGATCCGTCAGCCGAGTTGAATGCGTTAATGTCGGCGCGTCGGCAGGACATTCTTCAGGTTCACTTCCGTCCAGAGTCGCCGCAATTTTCCGCTACTGTTCGCTTGGAGGCTCTGGCCGATCCCAACGCCGCTGCGGAATTTGTCAGCGCGCTCCGCGAAATCGCCTCCGGAGCTTCCACTCACCGCCAGTAGCAAAACTCCATGCTCCTGGCAACCTGTTAAGGTTTAGCGGAGGGACGAAAACAGTCCGTGACGAGGTGAAGCAGCATGAAGGGAGGAAGCATGGATCGTTTCTTTTGGTTTTTATTTGTCCTGTTTCTTCTTTCCTCTACTTTATCGGCGCAAAATACTCCACCTCCCCAGCTGCAACCCCGTTCTGCGGAGCCGGCCAAAGCCCCGTCCTCCGCAGCCGCCATCCCGGCGGACCGGCAAATTCAACTCGACGTGCAGGTCACGGACAAATCGGGCTCACCCGTTCGCGGATTGCAGCAGCAGGACTTCACTCTTCTCGACGACAAGCGGCCGCAGAACATTCTCTCGTTTCAAGCCGTGGATAGCACCGCAGCCACAGCCAGCGATCCGCCCGTTGAAGTTGTTCTGGTCGTTGACGCCGTCAATGCCTCCTTCCAAGCCGTCACTTACGAGCGAAGTGAACTGAAGAAGTTCTTGCTGCAGAACGGCGGCAAACTCGCGCTGCCAACCTCGCTCATCGTGTTCTCCGATACCGGAACCGAAGTCCAGAAGACCTCCTCGCGCGATGGAAATGCTTTGGCGGCACTCTACGATCAATACGAAACCGGGCTGCGGATTGTGAATCGGTCGCAGGGCTTCTGGGGCGCCGCGGAGCGTTTCGAGATGTCGCTGAAAACTCTGACCTCTTTTATTGAGTACGAGAAACCTCGCCCCGGCAGAAAACTGATGGTTTGGTTCAGTCCGGGATGGCCTTTGCTGTCGGGACCGAACATCGAGCTCACCCGTAAGCAAGAGCAGCATTTCTTCGACGTAATCGTGTCTGCCTCCGCCGATTTGAGGCAGGCCCGCATCACTCTCTATAGCATCGACCCGCTGGGCCTCGCCGATGCAGGTGGATCGCGGATTGTTTACTACAAGGAATTTTTGAAAGGCGTGACCTCTGCGAACCGGGTTATGCCGGCTGATCTCAGCTTGCAGGTGTTCGCAGTTCAGAGCGGCGGGCGCGTGCTTAATTCGAGCAACGATCTCACCACTGAAATTGCTAATTGCGTCTCGGATGCCGACGCTTTTTATGTCGTCTCGTTCCAGGCCGCCCGGGCCGACCGGGCAAATGAATACCATGCCATCGCAATAACCGTCGACAAGCCTGGACTCACCGCGCGCGCCCGGACCGGCTATTATGCCCAGCCCTATGCCCCGTAGCTGTCCATTCCTGGCGGCATTTCGGAGTCCGCGGAGATCGGTTCTTCCTTGTCGCCCACCGCTGTGCTATCGTTCCGGGCCGTGACATTCCGGGCTATCACTTTCAGGACTATGACGTTTCCGGACTATGACTAACGCCAACTTCGACAACACGACGCCGCAATTCGGTACCGCTGAATATGTCGGATCGCCGGGAGCCGATCGCTGCCACTTCTGCCAGCAGCCGATCGCGGGAAGCTATTACCGCTTGAACGGAGCAGTGACCTGCCGCGGTTGTGCCGAAAAGGCGCAGAGCGAATTGCCGCGGGACAGCCACGCCGATTACATGCGCGCGCTCCTGTTCGGCATCGGCGCCGCCATTGCCGGACTGATTTTGTACGCCGCGTTTGAAATCATGACCGGCATCATCATCGGCTACATTTCGCTGGCCGTGGGCTGGATGGTCGGCAAGGCCATGATGAAAGGATCGAACGGACACGGCGGACGCCGCTACCAGATCACAGCCGCACTGCTCACCTACGCAGCGGTGTCGATGGCGGCGATTCCAATCTGGATTCACTACGCCGGCGAGCACCGGCACTCTTCGCAGCAGCAATTAGAAGAGGAGAATCGTCAACTGCAAAAGGATTTTGGACGCCAGCCGGAAGCGCCGCCCGTGGCTAAACCCGCTCCAAATCCAGGGAGGGTATTTCTCACGTTGGCGTTCTTGGGACTGGCATCGCCCTTCCTGGACCTCGCTTCTCCCCTGTCTGGCGCCATCGGCCTGTTCATTCTCTTCATCGGGATTCGCATCGCATGGCAGACCACGCAAACGAGATTGCCCGCGCTTGATGGACCGTTTCAATCTTCGCCTCCGCCACCGGCGCGAATTAGCGCGGGCTGACGGGCGTAATATCGAGAGTTGTGTCCTCCATCACTCCTGAACTGATTCGAAACTGCAGGCGCTGCGCGCACGAGCTCCCGCCTGGCGCGCTGGTCTGCGACCAATGCCACGCACTCGTACACTCCGAGGAACTGGATCGTCTGGCTGCGGAGGCGAAGGCGCTGGAAGCAAAAGGTGACTTCTGGAGGGCGCGCGAGCGATGGCTTGCCGGACTAAATCTTCTGCCGCGAACTTCTAAGCAGTACGACTGGATCAAAGAGCACGCCCACGGCCTGGAAGTCGCCGCGAATCAGGCGCCCCTGCCAAAGCCGACAGATACAGGTAAAGACAACAAGTGGGCCAAACGCCTGGGTCCCGTGGGTCCGATCGCGGTTCTCTTGGCCAAAGGCAAGACGATTCTGTTCGCACTTTTCAAGCTGAAATTCCTGCTCAGCTTTGCCGCGTTCATCGGCATCTATTGGGCCGCTTGGGGAATGAAGTTCGGCATCGGATTCGCGGTGCTGATTCTGCTCCACGAGATGGGCCACTTCATCGACATCAAGCGCCGCGGTTTGCCGGCGGATATGCCCGTGTTTCTTCCCGGCCTGGGAGCCTACGTGCGTTGGCAGGCGATGGGCGTACCTTTGGAAACCCGCGCGGCCATTAGCCTGGCCGGACCGCTCGCTGGATTTTTCACGGCAGTGGCTTGCGCCGCTTTGTGGTGGGAGACGGGCAATCCGCTCTGGGCGGGGTTGGCGCGAGCCGGCGCCGTGCTGAATCTGCTGAACCTGATTCCCGTCTGGATTCTCGACGGCGGCCAAGCCGTGCTGGCCTTGAGCAAGGTGGAGCGCATCATCCTGCTCACCGCATGTCTCGCTCTGTGGCTGGTGCTGGGCGAAAACATGTTCTTCCTTGTAGCCCTGGGTGCGGGATATCAGATTTTGTTCGCCGGAAACTTGCCGCCACATCCCAGCCGCGCCACAACCATTTACTATCTTGCCGTGCTAACGGCTCTCGGAGTGATCATAAAGGTGTTGCCGGGAACCGGACTTGGCTTGCGGTAGCGGCGTCGCCCGAAACCGTTGCCAGGCTCTTCGGACGAGAAGCCGACGACTCGGGAGCAGATCGGAAACTGTACGCTTCGCGATTAGTCAAGTGTTGATCGTCGAAGCGTAGTCGCGTTAGCCGTGGTTTGCGCTACTGATCGGTCCCATGACAAAGATGGTGTTGCCCGATGGATCGAGCAGGTCGAATGTTCGAGCGCCCCACTCCTCATCTTTCGGCGCTCGCAGGACGTCGACCTTCGCGTGCCACTCGCGGTAGTAGGCGTCGGCGTCCCCCACCTGTAACGCTACGCAGGCGTTTCGACCGTGACCCTTCATCGGGCAATCGAGGGTCATCTGGATTGTTCCACGCTCGATGCCGAGTAGTCCCGACCGACCGTCTTCGGATGCCTCGAACGTCACGCGAAAGCCTAACCCATTGACGTAGAATGCCTTCGCAGTTGCCAAGTCTTCGACTGGGAGAATCGGTATCGCTCGCTCCATAACTCAGAGTACCTCCGACCGCCTTGTCGGGCCAACTTTTACAGTATTCGGGAAGGGTTCGGTTATCGACAGAACAAGTCGTTTTCTCGAATTGTAATTGGATGACGGGCAACCCGGAAGGAATTCCGCTTAGTTGGCGTTTATGGGGAGTTGTCCACGGAATCGCGCAGGCCGAATAAACTTCTTTTCTACCTCGCATCAGCTTTTTCGATTATCTTTTTTCGATTGTCCCAGATCATAACTCGCGATATTCTTTCCGGTACACCCCCAGCCATTTTCAACTCCATGTTTCGCTGGCGTCGCTTGCTGAACAAATTCTCGCAGACTACGAATAGGAGACTGAAGACCATCCATGCCTAATGAACTTCGCAATTTTCTGGCCCTTACCTACGACGAACTCGAAGACCTTAATCTGAAGGGGAAGGAACAGCGCAGTAAACGCATCCCCATCCATAAAATTCAGGAAGAGCGGTTGAAGTATCTAACCGACGAAAAGCGAATCAAGGCTGTGACCGTGCTCTTTAGCGATCTCGAGGGCCGGTTGCACATGCTCGACTACGACAAGAAATTTCTGATCAAGAGTTGGGACAATCTCACCTTCGATGGCTCATCGATTCGCGGCTTCACCGCGCAGCGCGAGAGCGATTTGCGCCTCGGCATCGACTGGTCCGCGTTCTACTGGGCTCCCGCGGACGTGTTCGGTTCCGGCAAAGTGCTGGTATTCGGCGAAGTCATCGACAAGGGCGGAACTCCCTACACGGCCGACATTCGCGGTGTGCTGAAGGGTTACGCCGAAGCCCTGAACAAGAAGAAGGGCTACACGCTCAACGCCGCCAACGAGATTGAAGGTTTCCTGTTCAAGGGTGTGGACGCGGAGCGCCGCTATCACGAGACTGGACAGTTCGAATACGTGAACACTGGCGGATACTACCACTCTCTGCCGGGCGATGCGCTGCGTACTTTCATCGATACCACCGCCGAAGTGCAACGCTCGATGGCCTTCCAGAATGAGAAAGACCACCCGGAAGTTGCGCCATCGCAGTTTGAGATCAACTACGGATACGGCGAAGTAGTCGCCGCCGCCGACCAGATTCAGCTCTACAAGCTGATTTGCCGCCAGGTTGCGACCAACATGGGATTAACCGCGTCATTCCTGCCGAAACCCGTGGTGGGCGTCAACGGCAGCGGTATGCACACCAACGTTTCGATTAGCGAGAACGGCAAGAACCTGTTCTGGGACGCGAAGGGCGAAGAGAAGCTGAGCAAGATGGGCTGGGCTTTCCTCGATCGCATCCTCACCCATGGCAATGATATCTGCCTCCTGCTAAACCCCAGCGTGAATGCCTATCGCCGTCTGGACCCGCACTTCGAGGCTCCGAACCAGATCAAAGCGTCCGCCGTCGATCGCGGCTCCATGATCCGAATTCCGATCGGCAACGAGAAGAGCATGCGCGTGGAAGTTCGTTCTGTGGCGCCGGATGCCAATCCGTATCTGGTCATGCTCTCGATCTTCAAGAGCGGCATCGACGGCGATACCTCGAAGATCAAGAATCTGCGCCAGGCCGAGCGCTACCTGCCAGACAACATTTACACCGCTCTCGAAGACTTCCGGAAATCAGAATGGACCACGGAACTTCTGGGCGAAGATGTAAAAGGCCGCTACGCCGACCTGAAGCAAGCCGCCGCCGACCGCTGCCCGCGCCTGCTGGGAACCTTCGTGAAGGCCCCCGAGGTGCAATATCACCACGACGTCTACAACCAATTCCTCTGGAATCTGTTCTAATCCGCTGCAGTTCTGCCACGAGAACGCCCTGGCCAAAAGCCAGGGCGTTTTCGTGGGTGAAGCGCTCTTACCGCGGCGGCAAGCCTGCATTCAGGCTGAATACCGTGCCCTGCGCGAAATGTCCCTTCGGAGCATCACCATAAAAGTCAGTCGATCCCCAAAAGGTCCCGTCTTTGGCTTGGATAATCTCTACTGGCAAGCCCCCGAGCGGCCCTCCCTTGAAGAAAGGTGAGAGCGTTCGCAGCAGCGTCCCCTCGGTGGGCGAAACGCTGACGATGTCTCCGTAACCAGCGCTGCCGTTGGATTCCGCGATCCAGAAGTTGCCGTCGCTGGCCAGCAGCAAACCATCGGGCTCACCGCCACTTTCAAGAGTGGTATAGAGGGGGAAAAGCTGCAGGTTGCTGCCGTCCGGTTCAACCTCGAAAAGCCCCATACCGCTCTCTGCGTAAATCTGATACAGGCCATAGAGGTTACCGTTCGGACCAAAGGCCAATCCGGACGTGGGCCCGGATGGCAGGTCGCCATCAAACACAGGGAAAGTCAGCACGGCCGTGGTCAGAGCTCCGGTAGTCGGCGCGAAGTGGAACAG
The DNA here is from genome assembly GCA_003164855.1 of Acidobacteriaceae bacterium. GTDB lineage: Bacteria > Acidobacteriota > Terriglobia > Terriglobales > Acidobacteriaceae > Sulfotelmatobacter. Next base: position 29,629 of record PLUI01000063.1, on the reverse strand, counting down.
AAGCTCGCCCGGCGTTCCATAAGCGAGCCCATAGAAAGTGCCATCGGGGGCCAAGATGAGGTTCGAGGGGCTCCCGCCGCTGGTTGAGAAATCGAAATTGAAAACCACCTGGTACGCGCCGGTGGACGGAGTGACCCGAAAGATCGTTCCGCACCCTTTATACACATACACAGAACAGGGTCCGGTTCCGCCGGCGTAACTTGTGGCGTACAGATTGCCGTCGGTTCCCGTCACCAGGGCGCCACCCTCCCAGCCGTCAGCGCAGTTCGCCTGGGAGCAGAAGTTGTGGATGATTTGGAAGTCGGATCCATCGGTGTTCACTCGATACAGGACCCCGCAACCAGGGTAGACAGTGCAACTCCCGACCCCACCAGCCCTGGTTTCGCCGTAGAGCTTTCCGTCCGGGCCCTGGGTTAGCAGGCCTGGAAGGTTGCCTTTCGGATAAGTCTGATTCGCACCGGGAGCGAAGGTGTGCAGTAGAGTGAAGGTGCCACTGGGCGTGACCGAAAACACAGCGCCGCCTTCGGGCCCATAATTTTCTTCCATGGATGCCTCCGCGGCGCCGTAAAAATTGCCGTCAGAGCCCTGGATCAAAGAATCGGGGCTGCCGCCATTGGGGCAGGGCCCGGTCCCCTGTGATTTGCCGTTGCAGATGAATGTGTAATCGGCGACCGGATGTGAGTTGCCTGCAAAAGCATAGCCCGACAACAAGGCGAAAAGAGCGACAAACCGGAGCTTTCCTCTCATGGATTTACCTTCCTTCCTCTTACCGCTAATTGCGCAGGGGCGAACTGATTCGGCAGCTTTATACTTCGGAAACGGAATGCAGTTGTCACGAAGATGTAAAAAAATCGGCCAGGTCATTTTGAGTGCCAAGGTGCCTAATTCGCCCGTTGTGCTAGATTCAGAACTTTCATGGACTCCGCTCCTACCATCTCCACCCTAGCCCTGACCCGCCGCTTCGGAGAACTCGTCGCCGTGGATGGCATCAATCTGCGCGTGGCCCCCGGACAGTTTTTCGGCTTCCTCGGCCCCAATGGCGCCGGCAAATCGACCACCATCAAAATGCTCACTGGTCTTCTAGCGCCGAGCGCGGGACGAATTGAAATTCTTGGACTGGATCTGCAGAAGAATCCAGTCGAGGTGAAGCGCCAAATCGGCGTCGTCCCCGAAGGCATGGCGCTCTTCGGAAGACTGACCGGCTCGGAGTTCCTGAACTTCGCCGGACGCATGTACGGTCTCGACCGCATAACCGCCGCCAAGCGTACCGCGGAACTCCTCGACTTCATGCAACTCGCCGATCAGCCGAAAAAGCTGGTCACCGATTACTCCCACGGCATGCAGAAAAAACTCGCAATGGCCGCCGCCGTGATTCACGGCCCAAAAGTTTTATTCCTCGACGAGCCCTTCGAAGGCGTGGACGCCATCGCCGCCGGAACTCTGAAGTCGATGCTGCAAGGCATGATCGCGCGCGGCGCCACGATTTTTCTCACCTCGCATGTGCTCGAAATCGTGGAACGCCTGTGCAGTCACGTCGCCATCATTCATCAGGGCAGGCTGGTAGCTCAGGGATCACTCGAAGAGCTTCGCGCCGGCGTGGAAGCGCAGACGCCCAACGCGAGCGCCGATGGCGCGGCGTCCGCGCCGGGCGAGAAGTTGACTCTGGAACAGATTTTCCTGCGCACCGTGGGCGGCGAGCGCCGCACCGATCAGGAGTTGTCGTGGCTGGGATGAACAGCATGAACGACGGCAGACTCGCGCTGCACCGACGCACCCAACTCGCCGCCGTCGCATGGCTCCGCTGGCGCCTCTTCGTCAACGCACTGCGCACCGCCCAGGGCAAACTGGAGCTGCTCTCCCGCATTCTTATCTCGCTTGCATTCACCGTCCTCGGACTAGGCGGCGCTTTCGGCATGGGCGTTCTGGCCTATGTGTTTCTCACGGAAGGCAAGCCGCAGATGCTGGCGCTTTTTTTGTGGATCATCTTTTTCTTCTGGCAATTCTTCCCCATCATGGCGGCCGCCTTCACCAGCCATTCCGATTCCTCGGACTTGCTGCGTTTCCCGCTCAGCTACGGTTCCTATTTTCTGGTGCGTCTGGCCTATGGAGCATTCGATCCCGCCAGCGTGATCGGCAGCCTGTGGTTGTTCGGAATCCTGGTAGGCGTGGTCTTTGCAAAACCTGCGTTGCTCCCCTGGGCGCTGCTGGTTTTATTGGCGTTCGCCGCCTTCAATCTGCTGTTCATGCAAATGATCTTCGCCTGGGTGGAGCGCTGGCTGGCGCAACGCCGCACCCGCGAGATCATGGGTGTTCTGTTCGTTCTGCTCGCGCTGAGTTTTCAGTTAATCGGGCCACTCACCGGACGCTACGGCAAACGCGCCCGGCCGGATGTGCAACAGAAAGTACAACGCTTCATCGAGGTCCTCGCTCCAGTACAGCGAATTCTTCCGCCCGGTCTGGCTGCCGACGCCATCGTTCAAGGCATATATCCGCAGTGGCCCGCTGCCCTCAGTGCATTTGCTCTGCTGTGCGCTTTCGCCGTGGTGATCGCCTATGGCCTGCACGTGCGGCTGCTGGCTCAGTATCGCGGTGAAAACTTGAACGAGGCGCCCGCATCGGCTCTACCCAAGGATCGACAGCTCCGTCTTGGCTGGAAGCTTCCCGGATTCCCAACTCAGGTCGCCGCCGTCTTCGAAAAGGAAGTCCGCTATCTTCTGCGCAGCGGCCCAATGTTGCTCACATTGATCATGCCCATTTTTGCGCTCGTCGTCTTCCGCCTGGGCGGCATGAACTCCACCCGTCGTCCCATCGGCTTTTTAACGCATGCTCCCGAACTGGCATTTCCCTTCGCCGCGGCCTACATGCTTTTGATGCTCACCAATCTGGTTTACAACAGCTTCGGGGGCGACGCTGGCGGCATCCAGTTCTTCTACGCATCGCCGGTAAGGTTCCGCGACATTGTGCTGGCGAAAAATCTCACCCATGCCGGCATCCTCGCCCTCGAAACCATCGTGGCGTGGATCGCGGTCGCGCTCCTGTATGGCCGGCCCGCGCTCGACATCACCATCGCAACCCTGGCCGGTCTGCTCTTCGCCGCCCCGCTTAATTTTGCCGTGGGCAATGTGCTCTCAATGTACTCGCCGCGGAAGCTCGATTTCTCGAAGTTCGGCCGCCAGCGCGCCTCGCAAATGACGGCGCTCATGGGCGTGGTCTTGCAACTTGTCGTGGTGGGAATTTGCGTCAGCGTTTTCTCAACAGCGCGGCACTTCGGAGACTTCTGGATCGCCACGCTGATCTTGCTGCTGTTGGCGGGAGCTTCGTTCTTTAGTTATCAGATGATCCTGCAACGCGTGGATCGCCTCGCGCTGGAGCGTCAGGAGCTGCTGGTCGCCGAACTATGCCGCACATAGTCGAAAACGAACGCCATCATCGGTTAACTTTTTGCTTCGTCGACCGTCTGTCCGCGGAAGTGGCGATCGTAATCGAGAAACCAAATCAGAAAAGCAACGACAAGCATCGGCAGAATGAGCCAGAGCTTGATTGTCGCGAAATCAGCCAAAATCGTTGCCCCTCCGACTATCGCCAATACATTGCGCAGGGAGTCCAGAGCGGCCTCCCGATGAAGACCCCTTCCCCAGGCGAAACCAGCTTTCCAGATGTCAATGATTTTTTTCACTTTACCCCCCGGAATTGCAGAAGAACTTTACTTAACTGGGAAGCCGACGCCGCGTCGTGTGGAGTTACGGCCGCCGCTCAGTATTTGGCACCACCACTCCGCCCTCAATCTTCGGGATCCCGAAATGGCCGCCGAGATGGGAAAGATCGAGCGGACTAATGGACCCCGAAACTACCACAAAGTTGACCTCATTCGGCTTCGCAAAAAGAAGCGCAACATTGCTGATCGCGTTGTTCTCCAAGCGCACCCAGATATCGGTCGCACTCGGAGCTTCACCCTTCTCACGATTGTTCATCAACCGCTTCCAGCCGGCCGCGCGGTACTCTTCGCCCACGGAACTCAGAACGCCCTGGTCATATTGCCCCTGCCCCGCAAAACGGTAGCGATGCACCGAGATCCCGCTCACGCCTGCGATCACGCGGCGCAGGTCCTCGTTATCCGGTTCCAGCTTGGACGCGACTACCAGCATGGAATGATCGAACGTGAAGTCGGTTTTCGAGGACGCACTTTGCTGCAAGCTCAGAATCCCCTGAGGAATCCACTCGTGCTGCTCCTGCGCCTCAATGAATCTGCTTGCGGAAATGGCGATTAAGATTGCAAGAACAACGGCGGTCAGCTTCATAGAAAGCCCCAATAGTTGTATGAGATCTCTTCGGGAGCGATGTGGGGGTGCCCCCAGTCCAATAAAACCCATCGCACATAGATTAGTTGTGCGAATAACCCGTTCACGCGCGCGCCGCGGAAAGTCAAACTGGGTTTCTTCGCCCTGCCTTTGCCGGCAACTACCGCAAGCTTCACGAGTTGCAGAAGTAGTCCTTCGCAGGCCCTCACCCGGCTCTCGTCGAGTAAAGGCTTCTTAACTTTGATTTTACCCACGGAAGCAGCTGGCGCTAACGTTACCCCGTTCGATCAGCGGCCGTCCGAGAATCAGCATTTACTTCTTTTCCGGATTCGCCAAAAATCTATATCCCACCCCGCGCACGGTCAGCAAATGCCGCGGCTGCGCGGGATCATCTTCAATGTAGCGCCGCAGCCGCACCATAAAATTGTCGATGGCGCGCGTGTCGGTATCTTCGTGCAGTCCCCAGACTTCTTCAAGAATTTGTTTGCGCGAAACCACTCGCCCGTCATTGCGCACCATGTGGCGCAGCAGTTCCGATTCCATCAGCGTCAGATGAATCACATGTTCCGCCGTGCGCAGTTCCAGCGTGCCAAAGTCGATGGTCTTGCCATCGAATGAAAATGTTCCGAAATCGCCGACGCTGCGTGGATCCGATCCGGACTGCCCATTCGTCGCCTCATGCCCCGCCCGCACCCATTGGCTGCGCCGCAGCAGCCCCTGCAGCCGCGCCAGCAGAATCGACAGCTCAAAAGGCTTGGGCAGATAATCGTCCGCTCCAGCTGCAAATCCTTTCAACACATCTTCCGGCCGGCTGCGCGCGGTCAGCATAAGCACCGGCACATAATTCCGCGCCGCACGCAGTTCTGAAACCACGCTGAACCCATCCTTGCCCGGCAACATAATGTCGAGCACGATGGCGTCGAAGTTTTCTTTTTTTTCCAGCAGTCGATCCGTCGCCGCTTCGCCATCTCCCACAACCTCGGCGGAATATCCCTCCGCCTGCAGATTGAAACAAAGTCCCTGCGCCAGATGGGCTTCATCTTCCACCACCAGCACCCGGCTCATGCGCCCGCCCTCGGCGGTTCGGCCCNNCGTAATCGTCGCGCCTTCGCCTTCTCCCGCGCTCTCGGCAAACACCTTGCCGCCGTGTTTCTGCGCAATCGCCTTCACAATAAACAATCCCAGCCCAGTTCCTTTCACATGCGCCAGTGAGCGGTGGCTGACGCGGTAAAAACGCTTGAAGATGCTTTTCAAATCATCGGGAGGAATGCCCACACCCTGGTCCTGCACGCTCAGAACAACCCGTTTTTCATCGGGCACATCCAGACGCACCCGCACCTCCACGTTCTCGCCGGAATATTTGATCGCATTATCCAGAACATTGAAAACCGCGGTACGGAGATCTTCAGCGCTGCCGAGCACTCGCATCCCCGCGCCATTGCTCGACGCTTCCTCATAGCGCAAGGCTTCCGGCGGCAGGTGATGCCGCACCCGCGCCGCCTCCATGCATTCGCGCACCAGTTGCCGGAAGTCAACCACGGACTTTTCCCGGCCCGTTTTCTTGTCTCCCGCCCGCCCGGCGCGCAACACCTGTTCCACCGTCTCCGTCAGCCGATCGGTATCGCTCAGCATCAGGCGATAAAACTCCTGCTTCTGCGCTTCCGGCAATTCGCGTCGTTGCAGAGTTTCCAAATGCAGGCGGATCGAAGCCACCGGCGTTTTTAGTTCATGGGTCACCGCATTGATGAAGCTGTCGTGCTGCTCACTGCGCCGAATCTCACGCAATAGAAACGTAGTGTTCACGATCATGCCCGCAATGATCAGCGCAAAAAAGATGACGCCAAAAAACAGCAGCACGCCTTCGCGCCAGTTCAGAATGATCCATCCGACATTGAGCGCAACCGCCAGCGCCACCAGGGTGATGCCCAGGAAAAGGAAGAACACGATAGTTCCGCGCCGGCTCGTGATGCGCATGGCTTCAGGGTGATTTTACCGCGTTCGGAGCGAGTAATAAATTTTCAAACTAAGCTCACCGAGAATTACGCCGGCATAGGATGCTTCTGTGTTCCCCTGTGTTAAATGCATTGTTTCGGACAGCAAAAACCCCGACTCGATTGGGTCGGGGTCTAGATGCTTAAGAAACGATGTACTGTCAGTCGCCCGCCACCAAACCCTGCGGCAGCGCCACCGTAACCAGCTGTCCATTGGGCGCAGCCACCAACCCTTTTTCCAGGTCGGCCAGCCGTACTCGCTTGATGTCCCAAGCCAGCCCTAGCTGCTTGAGCGTCCAGATGCCGTACCAGTTCATATCGACCTCATACCACCTAAAGCCATGCTGCGCGGCTGTGGGATGCGCGTGGTGATTGTTGTGCCAGCCTTCGCCGAAAGTCAGCAAAGCCACCCACCAGCTGTTGGTGGAAAGATCGCGCGTGGTAAAGCGGCGCGTGCCCCAGGAGTGCGTAGCCGAATTCACCAGCCAGGTAGTGTGCAGGCCAACCACGGTCCGCATGAAAACGCCCCACAACAGAAATGGAAGCCCGCCAATGGCGAACAATACGGCGCCCAGCACAATCATGGGTACGTAGTGATACTTTGTGATCCAGATGTGAAACTTATCCTTGGCCAGGTCGGGAACGTAGCGGGCCAGCGTTGTCGTGTCATGGTGCATCGACTTGCCCATCAGAATCCAGCCCATGTGCGCCCACCATTTGCCATCGATCGGCGAGTGCGGGTCTCCATCCTGATCGGAGTACTGATGATGGATGCGGTGCGTCGCAACCCAGAAAATCGGTCCGCCTTCGAGCGCCAGCGTGGCGCAGACCGTCAGAAAATACTCTACCCACTTCGGAGTCTTATAGCCGCGGTGCGTGAGCAGGCGATGGTAGCTCATACCGATGCCCAGGCTGCCCGAAACCCACCACAGGAAAAGGGCCACGAATAATGCCTTCCATGTGAAGAAGAAGAGCGCAGCGATAGCGCCTACGTGAAACAACATCATGAAGATCGCTGTCACCCAGTTAATTTCATTTCTTGCGGCTTGTCGTTTTTCCAGGCTTTCCAGTTGCATGTCCAAGGCGGGTCCCCGTAGTCTTAAGTTCGTTGCCGTACATATCTAACTTACCAAGGCTCGGGACAAGCCACTGTAATACTTGTGTAATAGCGCCATGCAGGGACATTACGGAAGTATCAAGAAGTGTTAAAAGCAGCAAAAAAGGCGCGACCGATGGCCGCGCCCGCCACAAAATCGCGGAACTCCAAACCCTTCAAGCGCTCTTCGGCATCTCGCTCATAAACGCTTTCTGCGCTTCTTCCATTTCTTCCATAGTCACGTCGCGTTTATGGGTTCCGATCGACCACTTGTGGCCAAAAGGATCCGCGAGCTTGCCGTAGCGATCACCCCAGAACATGTCAGCGACTGGCATCTCCACGGTTGCTCCGGCCTTCACCGCTCGATCAAACGCAGAGTCCACGTCCTCGATATAGATGTGCAGTCCCATGCCGGTGCCGCCCGTGGTCTGTGGTGACAACGACCCGAACTCCGGAAATTCGTCGGCCAGCATAAAAACCGAATCGCCGATGGTTAGCTCGGCATGCATAACTTTGCCGTCGGGTCCTTTCATGACGCCTTTTTCCACCGCGCCAAAAGCCTGCTTGTAGAACTCGATGGCGCGAGCGGCATCGCGCACGGTCATATACGGAGTAATGGTGTGGTAGCCCTCAGGTATGGCTTTAGCGGTCATATTCGCCTCCTCGGGAGAAATTTTCGTGCAACGAAGCTTACACCAAAACGCCGGGACAATTTGTAAGATAGTTTGTAAAAGGAACGTTACAAGGACTGTTTCCGACCTTCGACCCCGGAATTCGGGCTGGGCAGGATCAGAAGAATCTGTCGATCAGAAGAACCTGGTCACGCCTTCTTCCAGCACCACCACCCGGTCCTCGATTCCCGCAGCCCGCGCCTCTTTTTCCAGCAGTTGCAGGGGCTCATCGACCGGCTCGTGCGATAGTCGGAACGTCCCATAGTGCATGGGCACCATCCACCGCGAGTTCAAGTCGAGGAAGGCATGGGTCGCATCGGCCGGGTTGGCATGCACGTTGCGAAAGGTCGGCGGGTTATAGGCACCGATGGGAAGCAGCGCCAACTCCGGCGACAAGCGCCGCCCGATCTCGCGAAAGCCCGCAAAATAAGCGGTGTCGCCCGCATGATACACCGAGTGCTTCCCCGCTTTCAGCACGTAGCCCCCGTAGCCGCGGTGCGAATCCTTTAGAATCCGCGCTCCCCAATGCCGGGAAGGAACATGCGTCACTGACAAATTGCCGTGCCGCGAACTGTTCCACCAGTCAAGTTCGATGATCTCGGAAAAACCCAGATCGGATATCAGATCCGTCACGTGGCTTGGAACCACGATGGCGGGAGCTGTCCCGCGCGTGCGCAAATTGTTTTGCACGATGGCGCGCAACGACGGCCGGTGCAAATGATCGAAGTGCGCATGCGTCACCAGCACCAGATCGATCGGCGGCAAGTCGCGCACCCGAACTCCCGGACGCCGCAACCGCTTCAGCACAAACAACCAGCGCGCAAAGTTAGGATCGATCATCACGCTTTGCCCGCCCATCTGCACAAAAAAGCTGGAATGGCCGATGAAGGTAACTGCAAGTTCGCCATTGGAAGCGAGCTGCGGTTTGTGGGTTTCTCCGCACAGCGGAGTCACGGCGGAATGCCGCACCAGTCGCCCGAACTGCGACGCGCGCTTGCGTAGAGCCGGATTGCGGAGCGTTGCCTTAATCATTCTGAAACGATCATCCCGACACGATCATCCAGAGCTGGCCTGCTCATTGGATGAAATTTGGAAGCGGCTGATTCCATTTTAGTCCACGCCAGCTGAGAAAGCGCGTTAATTCCGGCGGTTCCCGGATGACGCTTTCGATTCGCGCGTCCGACTCCGTATCAAATCAACATTAGAAACAAAAAACCGCCAGCATATACATGCTGGCGGGCAGTCCAAAGCAGATTCTACTGTCCCGAAGTATTCGTAATCCAACGCGAGCGCGGAATTTCCCGCTTCCCCTCGTCATCGTAGTAGAAATGCATCTCGTGATCGGACTTTGCTCCCGCCACCGGTTTATCCACCCGTCCACTCAATCGCGGAGCGCTGCCCGGCGCGGGCAGCGGAGACTTCGTCGTGTACATTGCCTCTGCCAACGTGCTGCCAGTCGGCGCCACCGCATTGGCAAACACGCCAAACGCATTTCCGTTCACATAAGACACTCCAATGTAGTCGGCCACCATCGGCCCATTGTCGGAAACCGGCAGCCACGCCAACTCCATTGGTCCGGCAAGTTTCACTCCCGCTGTCCAGGTTGTCCCGCCGTCCGTCGAGGTCACGAAACCCACTTCCAGCTTGCACGTACTGGCGCTGCAGTTGGCCACCGGATAGTAGTAATAAACAATGGTCATGTGCGCGCTGCTTCCCGAGGTTGTGGGATCAACGCCGATGCCCGGCAGGAAATGATCCACCGTGCTGCTGGTCGGGTCGATCGGAATTCGCGTTACCGCGCTCCACGTCTTGCCGTTCGCCGACGAACTCATCACAATGTCGTTTTCTTTGCAGCCCGTGCGGAACCGGCAATCCGACCAAACCACATACACGTTGCCTGCCCCGTCGATCGAGGCCGACGGCAGATTCGGGTTCCGTAATCCCCCCGCCACAAGATGGCTGTCGATGCTCGCAATCTGCTGGCTCTTGCCCCAGCTCGCGCCGCCATTCGTGGAACTAAACACATCGATGCCACCGCCTTGAAACGGCACGATCACCGTGCCATTCGGCTGCACCTGAGGTTCGCCGCCAAGTCCGCCCGCGTGGTCGGACGAAGCCAGTCCCGGCCCCCAAGTCTGCCCACCGTCGCTCGATACGCTCAGCAGAACATCGCCGGTGCCGTACGCCTGGTCCCACTCGGTGTAGCAATTTCCATAGTAGGGACTCGTCGTCGTGTTGTCGCACACGCTCCAGTTCTTGTCATCAAGGTGTGTCTTATCGATGTTGATCGGAGCTCCCCACGTCAATCCATCCTTGGAAAGGCTCACCGCTACATCGCCAATGTATTGAGAGCCACTGCTCAGCCCGACCAGCGGCAGCGTCGAAATCAGCCACTCCCCATGCTTTGCGTCGTAGGCGACCGATGGATCGGCCACCGCCCCGTACGTCCCGCATTTGTAATTAACTGTGAGTCCCGGCAGATCTCCATGCGTCCAGCTCACGCCACCGTTCGTCGAGGTGGCAAATCCCACGTCGCCGCTGCCCCAACCAATCGACCCCGGCCGCCGCGCCACATGGAACGCGCTGACAATCGTGTTCCCCCACGCGAACGTGTCCGGTTCAACTTCTGTCTTATGTACGCTGTCGCTATTGGTAAGGTTGTCCACGCTGATCTTGGCTAATCCCGATTGCGCCCCCGCCTGCAAGGTCAAGGCCAGCGAAATCGCCAGCACGATTGTTAGAAATGAAAGTGATTTATTTCCACCGCAACTCACTCGAAGAACAGTTTTCATCTTCATCAGGGCTTTCTTCATCAGAACTTTCCTCAACTCTCTGTGCACAGGATTCAAACCTCGCAGGGGNNGGGAATCGTCACCGGAACTATATCGCGATAGTTGGCAGAGTGTCGATGTGAAGATTCTTGCATAGGCAATTAAAAGACAAGAACTTCCGCGCCGGTAGTGCGCTACCTTCAACGATTCAAAGTAGCGCACTACCTCCGCGCCACTTCGCTTGACCTCGATCCTTCACCTCATATCTAATTCAAAGCGTTCTTCGTTCGAAGGAGATGTTCAGAGATGCGCGTCGCATTCTTAGGTCTGGGAATTATGGGGCAAGCCATGGCCACGAATCTGGCCAAGGCCGGCCATGAAGTCACGGTGTGGAACCGCACTCCAGGCAAACTTGTGGAAGGCGCGGGCATAGCTCCCACTCCGGCCGCCTCCGCGCAGGGAGCCGAAGTCGTCTGGCTCTGCGTCTCCGACACCGCCGCTGTCGAACAAATATTGTTTGGCACCGACGGCATCGACCAGTCACTCACCGACGGCATGATCATCGCCGATTCCAGCACCATCTCTCCTTCGGCCACCGTAAAATTTGCCGAACGCGTACGCGCTAAGGGTGTGGCCTACGTCGACGCCCCCATGACCGGCTCCAAAATCGGCGCCGCCAACGGCACCCTGATTTTCATGGTCGGCGGCGACGCCGCCATCATCGACCGTCTGAATCCTTTATTCGCCGCCATGGGCAAGAAAATTTTCCGCATGGGCGAAACCGGCAAAGGCCAGGCCACCAAGCTCGCCATGAACCTGCAAATCGCTCTGATCTTCGAAGGCTTCGCCGAGGCCCTCACCCTCGCCACCAAACTCGGTGTGGACCCAAAACAACTTCTGTCCTTGATCGATGCAACCATGGTCCGCTCCGGCGTCGTCGATTACAAAGGACCATTCATCCTGCAGCGCGACTTCACTCCAAATTTTCCTCTACGCCTCATGCACAAAGACATTCTCCTCACCCTCGAGGCCGCCAAAGAAGCGCGCGTAAAGCTGCCCGCTCTCGAAACCGTGGAGGAGATCTACGAAATGGCCACCGAAGATGGCCACCGCGATCTCGATTACGCCGCGACCTTAACTCTTTTGGAGAAATGGGCAGGAATACAGGTAAAAAGCGAGGCCGCTTGATGCGTTGACGCACCACAGCTTGGCCTCCTAATATGGTCGCGCACAGAGCGGATCCCATTCATTGATCGGCCAAACCATCTCGCACTACCGCATTATTGAGAAGCTGGGCGGCGGTGGTATGGGTGTCGTTTACAAGGCTGAAGATGTCAAACTCGGCCGGTTTGTTGCCCTCAAATTCCTGCCTGACGATGTCGCCAAAGATCCGCAAGCACTCGCACGCTTCCAGCGCGAAGCCAAGGCGGCATCCGCGTTGAACCATCCGGGCATCTGCACCATTTACGAAATTGACGAGCAGCACGGCGAAGCGTTTATCGCCATGGAGTTCCTCGACGGCGCAACCCTGAAGCACCTGATCGGCAATCGTCCCATGGAGCTGGACCGCGTACTGGAAATAGGCATCGAGGTCGCGGACGCGCTCGACGCCGCTCATGCCCAGGGCATCGTTCATCGCGACATCAAACCCGCCAACATCTTCGTCACCAAACGAGGACACGCCAAAATTCTCGACTTCGGCCTGGCCAAGGTAACGCGCAAGCCCGAAGTGGTTGCGATCGAAGCCACCGCCACAGTTGCCGAGGAACATCTCACCAGCCCCGGCAGCGCCCTGGGAACAGTCGCCTACATGTCGCCCGAACAGGTTTTGGCCAAGGAACTCGACTCCCGTACCGATCTGTTCTCCTTCGGAGTCGTGCTGTACGAAATGACCACGGGTACGCTTCCCTTTCGAGGTGACGCGTCGGGCGTAATCTTCGATTCCATCCTTCATAAAGTGCCCGCTTCCGCAGTGCGCCTGAATCCCGATCTTCCCGCAAAGCTCGAAGACATAATCGCCAAGTCCCTCGAAAAAGATCGCGACATTCGCTACCAGTCCGCTACAGAGTTGAAAGCCGACCTGAAACGAGTGAAGCGCGATACCGAGTCGCAGATGGTCCCCGTCATTCCTGAAACAACGGGACCATCCCCAGCACGCCGGTACCGCAAGCCATTGATCCTGATCGTGGCAGCACTGCTGGTAGCAGTTCTCGCCGCGGTTGCAGTCCGCACCTACGGTCCTCCTGCTCACTCACCGCAAGCGGAAAAAATCGTTTCAAAAGCTCCAGAAACCATCGCGGTTCTTCCCTTCCGCGACATTTCTGCCGCCGCCACCGACAGTTGGGGCATCGGAATCACCGACGCAATCATCAGCCGTTTAACCTCATTGCAGAACCTCGCAGTACGGCCAACAACGTCCGTCCTGAAGTATGCGAAAGAGGCTCCCGAGCCGGCAGAAGCGGCTAAGGCACTGAACGTGGAGAGCGTTCTCGAAGGAACCTACCAGCGCTCTTCAGACGTAATCCGCGTAACCGTGCAACTGATCGACGGCCGCACCGGCAATATCAAATGGTCACAACGCTACGATCTGCACAGCGCAGACATCCTCAGCTTTGAAGATCAGATTGCGACCAAGGTGGTAGAAGGTCTCAAGATCGAAATCTCTCCGACCGAACAAAAGTCGATGGAACAGCCCGTGACCACCAGCGTTGATGCCTACAACGACTACCTGCAGGCGCGGTTCTATCTGAACGAGTATCTGATGTACTCCCGCCTGGACAGCCTCGAAAACGGCAAGCGTCTCCTTTTGCATGCGATTTCGCTGGATAAGAATTTCGCGGATGCGTATGCCCTGCTCGCGGAGTTTTGTTTGTTGCAGGGGGCAAACTTCTTCGAGGGTGGCGAGGCGAATCTGAAGCGCGCCGAGGAGGCAGCCCAGAACGCCTTGAAGATCAATCCGCAGTCAGCGGAGGGATTGACTGCGCTGGGAGGCGCTTACAGTGAGGAAGGCCGGGAGGAAGAAGCAATCCGTGCTCTCAGGCGGGCGGTTACGCTCGCCCCCAACAGTGAAACCGCCTGGCAAAATCTGGGGTATTCGTACTACTACGCAGGCCTCAATGAACTTGCCGAGCAAGCCTACCGCCGCATCATTGCATTGAATCCCACGCCGATTCAGCCTCACTGGATGCACGCCCGTATGCTTCTCTACAGCGGCAGAGCGCTTGAAGCGGAACAGGAAATGCGGCCCGTGGTAGCGCAGAATCCAGATCAATTTAAGGCCTTGGCCTACTTCGGCGGGCTCCTTTATTACGAAGGCAAACTCGACGAGGCTGAAATAACTCTGGATCGCGCCGTTCTACTGGCTCGCACCTCCGGCGACGACACTCCCAGGATGCTGGCGGCATTTCTCTATGCATCGCGCCACCAGCGGGAAAAAATCAATCCCAGGTTATTGCAATACCGTCCCGAACAGATCATCGACGGCGATGGCGCATACTGGATCGGAGGAATCTACGCCCTGCTCGGTGACAAACCGCATGCCCTCGAATGGCTCAAACGGACAGTCGTGCTCGGAGATGTGAATTATCCTTGGTTCGAACGCGATAAAAACTATGACAGCCTGCGCGCCGACCCGGAATATCAGTCAATAATGGCCGGAGTTCGGCAACGCTGGGAAGCGTACAAGCAAGAGTTCGATCCTTCCCCGTGATTCGCGTCCCCTTCGGCCTCCGAATCGTCTTCAATACGCCAACAGAATCCGCAAGTCCCGCAGATTATTCCCCGTAGGCCCAGTCTCAATGGCATCCCCGAGCGCGCTGAAGAATGGATAAGCATCAAACTTCTCAAGCGACGTCCTGACGTCCAGCCCTCGCGCCCGCGACCGCTCGACCGTGCTCCCGTCCGCCACCGCGCCCGCCGCCGGACTGTTTCCATCCACTCCATCCGTCCCCGCGCTGAGCACGGTTGTATTCTCTCCCGCAATTCTCGCGGCACACGCCAGGGCAAACTGCTGATTGCGTCCGCCGACTCCGCCGTTCGTAACCTTCACCGTCACCTCCCCGCCGGAAATCAGGCACACGCGTGGAGATTCTTTTCTTAGCTCACGCAAGCGCTTCAACAAGTATTCGGCCGCGCGCTCGTAGTCCCAATCGTCACAGGAATTATCCACATGAACTGCGAACCCGGCGCGCTCGGCCGCAGCACTCGCCTGTTCTACCGCGGTCTGGTTCGAAAGCATGGTCCACCACCGCGATCGATAAAACGCCTGATCATCCGACTTCGGCGTCTCCTCCAGTGCTCGGCGTTCAAAAAGCTCGCGCGTGGAATGCGGCAATTGCGCCATTAAACCATGTTTCTCTGCGATGCGATAACAATCCTCCACGCTGGTTGAGTCCGGCATCGTCGGCCCCGAGGCCAGCGCATCGGGCGTATCATCCGGAACATCGGAGACCAGCAGCGAAACCTGCTGCGCGGGAAACCCCGCCCGCGCCAGTCTTCCGCCTTTCACCGCCGAAAGATGTTTACGGATGGCATTGATTTCCGCGATGGGCGCACCCGAATACACCAAAGCACGATAGGTCGCGATCAAGTCGTCCAGCGAGATCTCATCGTCGATCGGCTTCTCGACAATCGAAGATCCTCCCCCGCTCATCAGAAAAATGACCAGCGAAGCCGCGCTCTGCGCATCCAGCAGTTTCAAAATAGCCTTCGCCGCATGAATCGATTCCGCGTTCGGCGTCGGATGCCCGCCGTGAAAATAACGAAAGCCCCGCACCTGCGACGAAGGCTCGACCGAACTCGCTACAATCCCTTCAATCGCCGACTCCCCTATTTGCTGCGCTAGAGCCTCGACCATCGTATGTCCGGCCTTGCCGATAGAAACCACCACCACACGCGAATAAGCCTGTAGATCGTAGAGATCCTCGCGTACGCGCAACAACCCACGCTCGCAATGCACGTGCCGCGCAAACCCCTTCGCAATCGAAGCCTCGGCCAGCACGTGAAGAAAAATCTCCCGTGCGATATTGCGCATTTGTTGAAGTTGCTCTTGACCGCTATGGGATGGAGACATGGCAGAGAATTATAAAGACCGGCACTTAGCTGATGGCTGACGGCTGATGGCTGAAAGCTTCCCGCACCCACCCTTCAATCGCCTCCCGCAACTCGCGCAGCCGTCCCTCAAAAAAATGATCCGCACCTTCGATCACCACAAGCTTCTTCGGCTCCGCCACCGACGCAACTAACTCTTCCAGCTTCGCCCGCGGACCGAACTGATCGCGTGCTCCACTCACAAACAACTTCGGCTTAACACAGTCTCGCAAGAAATCGAATGTATAAACCCGTGGTGCTTCCGCTTCGGCCGCGACAGGAATTGCTGGAACCCCCACGCCGATCAGTGCTTTCACCCGTGCATCCGACGATGCAGCCCGCAATCCGACTGCCGCGCCAAAAGAGAATCCCGCGAATATCAAGGACAGATGAAACTCCGCGTCCAGCCAGTCGAGCGCGGTGCGCACGTCCTCAACCTCGCCGTTACCGTGATCGTGTTCCCCGTGGCTAAGTCCGGTGCCACGAAAATTAAAGCGCAGCACCGGAAAACCAAAACTGTTAAGCGCTTTCATGGTATGGAACACCACTTTGTTATGCAGTGTCCCGCCAAACAGCGGATGCGGATGGCAAACCACTGCCGCGTGCGTCGCATTCTGGGCGCCCGCATTCAGCAGAGCTTCCAGTCGTCCCGCCGGCCCCTCAAGGAACAGCGATCGAATCGTCGAATTCTGCCCAATCACGTCCATCAGATTACATGAAGTCAGAAGTCAGAAGTCAGAAGTTAGAAGTCAGAAGTCAGAAGTCAGAATGCAGAAGTTAAGACCAACCATCCGCGTCCCGCTTTCACTGCTGCATTCTGAGTTCTGACTTCCGCAGTCCGCAGCGCCCAGATCGGTGTCTGATATCCTCGTCACTGCATGGACGCTATCACGCTCACTCGCCAACTCGTCGACATCGAGTCCATCTCCGGCAATGAATCTACCCTCGGCAACTATCTCTATGGAGAGCTTTGCCGCATCGGCTACCAGACGCGGAGAATCCCGGTGGAAGGCGACCGTTTTGACGTCTACGCCACATCGCCCGAGCAGTCCCATCCTGAGCTGGTTTTTTCCACGCACATGGATACAGTTCCTCCCTTCATTCCTTCAAGCGAAGATGCGTCGCGCATCTACGGTCGCGGCTCCTGCGACGCGAAAGGGATCATCGCCGCTCAGGTCGCCGCCTCCGAACGATTACGCCGGGAAGGAATTTATGTAGGTTTGCTCTTCGTGGTGGGAGAAGAGCGGGACAGCCTGGGCGCAAGGATCGCCAATCAATACGCCGCAAAAGATCAACCGTATCGCTGCAAATATCTGGTCAATGGCGAGCCGACAGAAAACCGCATCGCGCTCGCTTCGAAAGGAACGCTGCGCGCAGAAGTCACGGCCTCCGGACGCATGGCGCATTCGGCTTATCCCGAACTCGGCGAATCCGCCATCGATAAGTTAATAACGGCACTCACTCGTTTGCGCGCCATGCCGTTGCCCTCCGACCCAGAGATTGGTCCCTGCACCTTGAACATTGGACTGATCGAAGGCGGACGCGCCCCCAACGTGATTCCCGATTACGCCCACGCCGATTTGCTCTATCGCCTCATCGGTCCATCGCAAGATCTGCGGCGCCAGATTCTCGAAACGGCGGGCAATCAAGTAAAGATCGAATTTCCTCTGGAAATTCCATTCCTGCGCCTGCGCACAGTCGAAGGCCTGCCTACCATGATCGCCGCTTTCACTACGGATATTCCTGCGCTAACCAACTGGGGCGCCCCGCTGCTGATCGGTCCCGGATCGATTCACGTTGCCCACACCGACGGCGAGTTCATCGACAAAAAGCAACTCGCGGAAGCGATTGATTTGTACTGCGCAATTGCGAAGCGGCTGCTTTCAAGTTAGGGAGCAATCAAGAATGCGGAGGCTCTTCACGGCCCGTGCTCCACACCGCCCCCCGCTGTATTTCACTGTTTGTCGCTGTCGGTATCCTTGTCCTTCTCGTTGTCTTTATCCTTAGCTCTCGCCTTGAACTCTTCCTGAGAAATTGCGACCGCACCGTCGTGCCCTCGAACATAAACGTCGTCTCTCACGGTCGTCTTGAGATCGTAGGTGTGGAATTTATCGGGAGCCCCGATCTCGCCAATTAGTAGTTCCATCTTTAGCCCTTCTTTTTTCCACTTGGCGAGATAGCGCCCGCCCCCCACCGTCCGATGGAACGGCTCCGCCGCACTATAGCTAAAATCGAAGCCGCGAACCGAGTTCCCATCCATGATATTCCCGCGCCCCCATCCCTCCACTCCGCCATAGCGACGGTCCACGGCGTTAATGGGCCGGTTCCAATGAGATTCGATGACTTGGATTTGCAAGGGATAATCGCTTGGGTTTTTCCCTGCAAGCAAGGTAACTGGAAATATCAGCGCCACGGCCAGAGCAAACCTTCGCATGTATCACCTCACGCACTGTGATTGGCGAACATGGTATAGAGAGCGCAAAAAGTTTGCAACGAGACCTCGCGGCGAGTCGTAGCCGATCGATCCACGATAGACTTGAATCATGACCACCACCACCCTCAACTCCCTCTCACGCGCCTCCTCCGCCTACCTGCGTTCCGCCATGCATCAACCGATCCGCTGGCACGAGTGGGGCGAAGAAGCATTCGCGTCGGCGCAGCGCGAGAATAAGCCGATGCTGCTTGACATTGGCGCGGTGTGGTGCCACTGGTGTCATGTGATGGACCGCGAGTCCTACGACGATCCTGAAATTGCCGCCATTGTGAATGAGCACTTCATCGCGATGAAGGTGGACCGCGACGAGCGTCCCGATATCGACAGCCGCTACCAGGCCGCGGTCAGCGCGGTTAGTGGTCAGGGCGGATGGCCGCTCACTGCGTTTCTCACTCCCGATGGCAAGCCGTTCTACGGCGGAACTTATTTTCCCCCGAGCGATGGCTACGGCCGTCCTAGTTTTCGCCGCGTGCTGCTCAGCATCGCCAACGCTTACAAGGAAAAGAACGGCGATGTGCTGGAGCAGGCAAAGATGGTCGAGAGCTCGATCGCGCAAGCGGAGTCTTTTGCCGGGCACAGCGGTCGCGTCTCCGCCAGCATCATCGCGGCAATTCAGGAATCCGCCTTCAAAATGTTTGATCCGCAGCATGGAGGATTTGGGCAGGCGCCTAAGTTTCCGCATCCCTCAGCCTTGGATTTGCTGATCGAGCAATACACCCTCACCGGAGACGATAGCTTACGCAATTTAATCGTCACCACTCTCGAACACATGGCCAATGGCGGCGTCTACGACCAGCTCGCCGGAGGATTTCATCGCTACTCGGTCGACGAGCGCTGGGTAGTGCCGCACTTCGAAAAAATGTGCTACGACAATTCCGAACTGCTGAAGAACTACGTGCACGGCTACCAGGCCACGGGTGCGGAATTCTTCGCGAATGTGGCGCGCGACATTATCCGCTGGATGGACGAATGGTTGAGCGACCGCGATCGCGGCGGCTTCTACGCCTCGCAGGACGCCGACATCTCCATGGACGACGACGGCGACTACTTTACATGGACGCTCGATGAAGCCCGCGCCGTCCTCACCGAAGAGGAGGCGCAAGTCGCCGCTCTGCACTACGATATCAACGAAGTTGGCGAGATGCATCACAATCCAGCCAAGAACGTGCTCTACGTGCGCGCGCCGATCGATCAGATCGCACGGCGGATGAATCTCAACGTTGAACGAGTGAAAGATCTGCTGGACTCGGCAAAGAGGAAAATGTATGCCGCGCGCTTGCAAAGGCAAACGCCCTACATCGACAAAACGGTTTACGTGGGATGGAACAGCATGTGCGTTTCAGCCTACCTGGAAGCAGCCAAGGTGCTCGCTTTGCCCGATGCCCGCCGCTTCGCGCTGCGATCGTTGGACCGGACTTTGGCGGAAGCTTGGAATCCGCATGCCAAAAACGCGGGCGAGGGCGCCCGCTCCGCCCCAACAGACGCACAACTGCTGCACGTAATCGCATACTCTGATCCCAATGCTCCGCACCGCAAAGTTGCCGGACTGCTCGAAGATTACGCCGCAACCACACTGGCTTGCCTCGACGCGTATGAAGCGACCGCGGACCTGAGTTATTTCAAGTTTGCCCACGCCATTGCCGACGCAATGATTGTCAGGTTCTTCGACGCAGTTTCCGGAGGCTTCTTTGACGCCGAACCAACGACCGACGGGCAGAGCCTGGGGGTGCTGTCGACGCGCCGCAAACCGCTGCAGGATTCGCCCACGCCGGCGGGCAATCCCATGGCGGCGATCGCCTTGCTGCGGCTGCACCACTATACCGGTGACGCTGCCTATCGCGATAAAGCGGAACAGACGCTGGAAACTTTTGCCGGTATCGTGGGGCAATTCGGAATTTTTGCCGCCAGCTACGGAATCGCGGTGGCGCACTTCCTCGAGAAACCGGTGCAAGTGGTCGTGATTTCTGAATGGGAAGCGGACGATGCGGGCCGCGCTCTGGCTGCAGCCGCCAACACGCTTTTCGCTTTCAACAAGACGGTGATCCGGCTGACTCCGAATCAGGCAGTCGCCGCGAATCTTCCTCCCGCGCTGGCGGCAACCATACCGAATTTACCGGAATTAAAATCCGGAAAGGCCTTCGCCGTTCTGTGTTCGGGCTTTTCCTGCCAGCCACCCATCAGTGACGCGGCACAATTGCGGCGTGCGGTAGATTTCGCGGTCAAGGGGCATCCTTTTTAGGAAGACCTGGCTTGGAAAGAGATAGCTTAGGAGACCTGGCTCAGAAGACCTTGCTTAGATACCGCCCCCGCAAAAGCCTGCCCTAAAAAAAACGGAGCTGACGGTTTGTATGAGTGTCCGTCAGCCCAAGAATTGCGAGCCCTAGGTTCGGCCCAAGTTACTTACAGGTTACTTTGGTGACCTTGCAACAACCTTCGTCCTCCGATAATCATTACTTCATCATCGGCGGCATACCGCTGCTGCATTTGCTTTCCAGTTGTTGTGGTGGGCACGTTAGAATCGGGCCTCCGTCCGGGGCGGGAACCTGCGGAACGGCGGCTGCGACATACGTGCCCACTAGTCCACACATCAGGATGGAGATCCTGATTGCTTGCTTCATGGGTTTTCTCCTCCCGCGTCTTGCTATTAAAAAGACACTCGCCTGACGCGGTGACGCATTATAAGGCACAAGTCAAGCCCTTCTACAGAAATTCCCCTACATCGATCACCTTATGGTGGCTGCGGCTTGCGTATCTTGCCGTACCGCTGCGACGGAACCAACTTAACACATTACGAATCAACGACTTAGAGTTAACACAGAGGCGATCAGGAAGGCTCAAACATCGGGCTACACCGTAGCCCCGGAGCGTCGCGATGGAATTTACGAAATCCGGAATTACGCTTGCCTACGAAAGTAAAAGCCAAAAACCAGCGCGACCGGATTCTTGCTCTCGACTGCCGCGGCCGGTCACTTTTTCGGCGCAAAGCCGTTGGCAAGCCCGGAGAACCCGAGGCCGCTGGTGGAGGCTCCTCCGGCATGAGCAGCAGCAGATTTGGCATTGGTCGCGACCTCCTGCGTGCTTGTAGATGGCGCCCCTTGAGTTCGCGACAGGGCGCGATCCACCATGCCTTCAAACATGGGGATCAAAGAGTCAGCAGGCAGCGGGTGATGGATGTCCGACAGACCTTGCTCCCAGCGCTGAGGCCGCAACAGCATGGACCCAGCTTCCCGGGCCGGACTCTTCGCCAACATATACCCCAACCAGATGAGCAAGGTGCAGTTGTAGGCCCCCATGTTGACCAAGTCCACTGAAAGACCCGCCAGATGATTGCCCGCCCAGGATGCGATCAGCGCCAGTTCCACCACGGCAAANNGACAACAAAAACAGCACCATCCCGACCTGGATGATGCGCACACAACGCTGGGCGGTCAGGATAGCCTGTATCCACGGAGGCGTGTCCGATGAGTTCGTGGAAACCGACACCACTCCCGCCACCAGCAGCATCACCAGACCTGCCCACTTGAATAGCACCGTGCCCAGATCTCGCAGCGTGTGGAACGGCCGGAAGGCATCGAGAAAGGCCTCGTGAATCACTTGGAAACCCAAAGCCACGCTGACCGCGGTGCTGAACCAGGAAAAGTAAAAATAGATGAAGTAGTTGTATCTTGAAGCCGGAAAGAGCACCACAAAAGTCAGAATTTGCGTAACGATATAAGCAAAGAAATACTTGAATACGCGGTGCTGCCCGCGACGGAACATAGCTATCGCAATGACCGTCTGGAGAACGGGATGTGCGATCCACAGAGCGCAGTATAGAATCTTGATCTTCTCGCTCATTGGGAAATCTTTAGATCCTCAAACCACCGAACCGAACCAACTTACACGCGCGCAGATATAAACCGGCTAATTAGAAGAAGTTAAACCTTTTGCCGCAGGTGTTCAATGTACTCAGGTAACCCAAAGTAACGTTACCTTTGTGCCATACGCCGAAGCCGGTCAAACTTGATGGAGGGGGGATGGGGCGGAGCTATGACACGTTCAGCGCCCGCGCGGCTTGCCTCTGCATCGCGTTTTTAGGCGTCCGGCACGGAGTGGATGTAGGCGCGCATCATGCGCACTTCATCGTCTTTCTCGTTCAGGTCATGCAGCAGGATGTCACGCAGCGAGACGATCCCGACCAGCTGTCCCTCATGGACGACAGGCAGATGACGGAAGCTGTGCCGCCGCATGATCGCCATGCAGTTCTCCAGTTCCTCGCTCATGCTGACGGTGAGAGGATCGTCGGTCATAACTTCGGCGAGGCAGGTGCTTCGCGGATCGAAGCCCTCGGCCACCACCCGCTTCATCAAATCGCGCTCGGAGAAAATGCCCACCAGTTTGCCGTTGTGCACCACCGGAACCGCGCCAATGTTACGTTCCACCATGGCACGCACCGTTTCCAGTACGGTTTGCCCCATCTCTGCCTGGTAAGTCAGCTGGTCCTTGATCAGATCACTGATACGCATTGGATCCTCCCGGGTTCTTGTTCTGCGAGCGCCCCAAAAGCTATACCGGGGGGCGAGTATATTCCGAAATCAGATGCATGGGAAGGGCTAAACAGTTGGGAGAAAAGAAAAAATCAGGCGGAGGATCATTTAGGGAAACCCGGCAGGCAGAGAAAAGCCCCGTCTCGATCGAGTGACCGGGGTCCTACTTCTTAAAGCGAGTTGAGCCTTCCGTCTCCAAAAACACAAAATAGGAGCAGTTCCACCAGGATGTCGGCAGGCTCCCCGGCGCTCGCGCCGTCAGCACAATGTTGTACTCCCCGCTGTTACCCAAACTCAATTCTCGAAGAGCATCTTCGGCCATCAGCCCGACTCCAGGCGTCTTGCCCGGCCTGCGTCCGTCATGCGGCTCGACCACCGCCAGCCGCGCCAGAAATTCGTGCAGATCCACGCTGCGCCCCTGCCCCGCTACAACAAATGAAACCTCAGCATCCTGCGAGGAGAAATGCCACGCCAGCGACGCTGCCAGGTTCACCCCTCGTTCGTAAGCCGCCGCTGAAATCAACCCCGCCGGAGGATTGTCGAACACGATCGACAGCTTGCGCTCATCCTCGCGGCTGAATTCCCGCACCTTCAGCGACCCCGATTTCGCCGTCGCCTTCCAATCCACATGCCGCGCCGAATCCTCGGGCAAATACTCTCGAATCCGATACAAATCCGACCCGCGTCCGCGCACAAAACTTTCCCACTCCCCGCGTACCAGCGGCAAAATTTCAAACAGCGCGTCCGGCGCCTCCACCGGCGGATACACCAGCACCTCGCGCTGCAATGCAACATGCCGCGTCTTGGTCAAGAACGCAAACGGAAACCGCGTAGCCACGCCGAAGCTCGACTCGCAATACCTCCCGCGCCGGTCAAACAGCAACTCCAGGTCGGCCGTCAACTCCGCCTTCGGAGGCAAATACGGAAAGTAAACCATGCCCTCAAAAATCCCCGGCGGATCGGGCGCAACCTGCACCCGCCGCACACTCCAATCCCGCAGCCGCACCCACTGCGCCTGCGGAGGACGGTTCAGCGGAAACACAAACTCCGTCGGTTCCCACCGCCACCGCTTGCGGATCTTCTTCTCCCGGCGCGCCGGAACCACACGAATGGAAAACGACGGCAACATGCGCCGCGAATTCCTCAGCCCGATCCTTCCCACCACTGCGCGCCCGGCAAACACATGCTCCGGCAACCGCACATCCAGTTCCAGCCCGCGCAGCACCAGCGCCGATACGATCCCGGAGACTAGTATCGCCGCCAGCATCGCCGCCACCACGATATACAGCAGATTGTTTCCCGTATTCAGCGCCGCAATGCCAATCACCAGCGTAACCAACACATACACCACGCCCGCCCGCGTCACTTCATAATGAAATGTCTTCCGCAGCCGCTCCAGCGCCACCCGCCGCGCCAGGTAAGGCACCGTCACCAGCCCCACAAACGCCGCCATCAACAGCGCCACCGCAGCCAGAACTACCGACGCCCAAAGATGTCCCGCCTCGCCCGACGCCGTCGAGAACAGCGCCGCCCCAAACGCCAGCCCCAACCCCACCAGCGCCAGCAGGAACTTGGCCCACACCTCCGCCGTCCCTGATCGAAGCAACGCCCGTAGCCTCGCTCCCGCGCCCCCGCCCGCGCCGACAGAATTTATGGTTGTGGTCCCCACTGCTCGCAGCCTAGCACCGCCCGTAAGAACGTTCAACGAGAACTGCCTTGCAGAAAAAGCCTTCGTAACATAGCAGCAATGCCTCTCCAAACGAATCGTCGAGATTAAGCGGACTCCAAATTCAACTCCCTCCGAAAAAGCAGAAAGGCCGTTTTGGAAAACGGCCTTTCTGACGTACTAATTCCCTAGGCACCGAAAGATCGGAGCAAGAGATACGCACCACACTATGGGACGATTTCGTACACGGCGCCAGCCCCAAACGATCCGCCGTTGTGTCCCGCACCATATAGATTCCCGGCGCCGTCCAACACTACGCCTCCCGCCGGTCCACCAGCATCCGAGCCGGTATTGAAGTTATGAAGGTTAATCTCTGTCAAAGTTCCGCCGCTTCTCTCCAATTCGAAGGCCATTCCATTGCCCAAAGTGCCGCCCGAGCCGGTCACGCCAAATATGTCCCCCGTCGCATTCAGCGTCAGCGGGTTCGAAGGGTACAGTCCGTCGTCGAAGGCCCCAAAGTTGTGCAGGACGTGCTTGGTCCACACTCCCCCGGAACCGGGCACCAGCACGAACGCCGTGCCAGCGCCGTAGGTGCCGCCCGTTTGAGTCGTTCCATACAACCGCGGGTACTGGAAAGTAAGTCCCGACAAAGGCTCGCTCCCATCGGAACCGCTCAAAAACGTGTGAATCACGCCCGCATGCCAAACTCCTGAGGCAAATTTCAGCCGCAACACCGTGCCCGCGTTTGAAGACCCGCCGACCGACGCTGTCGTATAGAGATTGCCCGCGCTGTCGAAGACCACACTTCCAGTCGGACGCTCTCCGCTGGCCAGGCTGCAGGCTAGAATGACGCTCTCGCTCCATCCTCCTCCGCCCGTCGGCGAGAGTTCAAAAATCGTTCCCTGATTGTGCGCGCCGCCGAGTACAGTCGTCCCATAAAGATTGCCCGCTGCATCGAACACTAATCCTCCGTTCGGATAAGAGCCGTCTGCGCCACCCGCGAAACTGTAGATCACTCTCTCCGTCCAGCCGCCGCTCCCAGTCGGAGAAAGCTCATATACGGTACCCAGATCATGTGCGCCGCCGTAATTCGTTGCCCCGTATAAGTTGCCGGCTGCGTCAAACACTACTCCGCCAAATGGAACCTCTCCATCGCTCGTGCCGCCCTGGAAAGCGTACAGCGCAGTTTCCGTCCAACCTCCACCCGTCGCAGGCGTGAGTTCATACACCACTCCTTTGCCGCCGTTGCCATCATCAACCCCACCCGCATCAGTCGTGCCGTAAAGATTCCCCGCACCATCGAAAATCAGACTACCCGTAGGCCCGCTTCCGTCGCTGCCTCCGGTGAACACGTAGAGGATGCTCTCGGTCTGCCCGAACGCGGAAGCGCTCAACGTAAACATGGTGATGGCAAAGGCTAAACACGCGCCTAGGATTAGGCTGGAATTGCTGCGATGCAGGTGCATAAATTCTCCTCGGAAGGAAATAGAGTCAGGTGGGGGCGGGCTACTGCTGAACGCCGCGAGTGTACTCCCGAGTCGCTCAGATTGGCAATCTCATTTCCAGATTTAACCAACTGTTCACAGAACCACGTGCCGAATGACGATTCAATCGGACTGGTCGTATTCTCCTGGAAACTACGAAGGCCGCGCCTCAAGGGACGCGGCTCCGGCAATCGCGCAAGGCCCTGGTGGTCAAATTTCCGCTACTTTTTCTTTTGCGGCAGCAGTCCGAAGATCTGCAGCTGTTTATTGCTGGCGACATAGACTTTGCCATTCGCCACCACGGGGACCTGATTCGAGTCACCGTTATAATTCGGCCATGCACCCGCATTGGCATGAAACAGCGTGGCCAAGGTCGTACCTCCCGATTCCGGATTGAAGGCATAGAGCCCAACGGCGTTGGAACTCTGGCTCTGCGGGCGGGTCAGCGCCCAGATGATCGGGCTAGCGTTGCCGTTGGAAGACACGCTGGTAAAGAATCCGCCGCTCTGCCCGCCTCTCAGCGCCGGCGACTGCGCCACTTCGGTCAGCTTCGGCTTCGGCGAAGTCTGCAGCTTCCACACCTTCACCTGATTGCCGCCGCTGCTCACAATGCGCGCCGCTCCATCGGTCGGATCCACAAAGTACGACTCTCCACACCAGCAGCCCCCTACCTGGTAAGTGCCGAGAACGTTGTTCCCAGTGGTTGAATATCCCCCGAGATCGTCTTCGTTCATCAGGTACATGCTGCCATACTTACCCGCGGCTACCGCCAGATGCGGAATGGATCCCGGCTGGTCAGGCAAAACCAACATGCCTCCGGAACCAAAATCCACATCGCCTTCGTCGAGGCTGGCCTGGTTCGACGGCGTAAACAGATCCAGCACGCTGGTGAGGTTCGCCGCCACTTTCACTGCGCTTTCCTGAATGCTGGTCACACCGTTGTAGGTGTTTCCCGAGTAGTCGGAATTTCCCGTGACAAACAAAACGTTGCCCGAGTCGTCGGCGGCAGGGCCGTATCCGGACATCCAGATCGACGCCAGGAAGAAGTCGTCCGGAGTGGATGCCAGCGTATCGTTGAGCTGGTTGGCCGAAAGCGGAGCCAGGGTGGAGGCGTTCCATCCCAGCAGCCAGCCCCGCGAAACGTTGGCCGAGTAATCGCAGAAGCTGCCGAAACCGGCATAGATGTTGCCATTCGCCTCCAGCAGGCTCGGACGCTGGCGCTGGTAGGTCGCGTTGAAATTGAAAGTGGTGCCATCGGTGAGGGTATGGGACCCGCTGACGATCACGGGCGCGATCTTGTCGGTCAGGCTGCCCAGATCGAGCGCGTGAAGGCGGTAGGCTGGCCCGCTCGTGTCGTGGGTATAGGCGATCAGGTAGAGCGTATTGCTCGTGGTATCGATGACCGGCGTCGAAGTGATGCCGACGTGCGGTCCATTATTATTGCAGCCGAGCGGCGCGAAGACGGGCTTGCCCAGGCTTGTGCTCAACAGCACCGTGCCCACGTTGGCGTCGATGGCGTAGACCGTGTCGTTGCCGGTCACGATATAGGCGACGTCGTGTGTCCCCTGATTACTTCCCGCCGTGATGTTTACCCCCGGCACGATCAGAGGATGCGCGTCCACCTGATCGTCGACCGTTACTTTGGCCAGCAGGCCGAAAGTGGAACTGTTCACATTCGCCGGGGTCAGCACGGTCTCGGTGGAGTTCCAGCCGGTGCGGTAGTTGTCATTGTGATAGGTGGTAACGGCAGTTTGCGCCGCGGCAGATGCATTGGCGAACAGGATGAAGGCAAGGCTGGCAATTCCTGCCAGCCCACGGATGCGGGCACTGACACCGAGCGGCCTCATATTCCCCCCAGAAAAACAGCGCCTGATTTTAGGAGGATGGGAACATCGGGGTCAATTGGGGAAGGAACTCTCAGAGATGGAAGACTCTACTGCTCACCCAGCGCTGCAAAGACAGGAATGGTGTTCGCGACAGCCCCTTTCTAGTACTCCGCCAGTTCTTTCATGGCGAGGAACAGATCGTTTGCCTGCGGTAGAATAGCGTCTTCCAGAATCGGCTGATAGGCGACGAAGGTGTCTTTGGCGGCGACGCGGCGGATGGGAGCGTCGAGCTTATCGAAAAGTTGATCGGCGATGCGCGCCGCGATCTCCGCTCCGTAGCCCCAGCTCAGCGTATCTTCGTAGGCCACGAGCGCGCGATTCGTTTTCGCGACCGACGCGGCAATCGTCTCCCAGTCAAACGGATTCAAGCAGCGCAAATCGATCAACTCGACTTTCACGCCGTGCTCGCGCTCAATCTTCTGCGCCGCCTGCAGCGCCCGCGGCACCACGGCCCCATAAGTGATCACCGTCAAGTCCGTCCCCGGATTCACAATCTTCGCCTTGCCGAACGGAATCATGTAATCCGGCCCAGGATACGGCGCGCGCCCGAAAGTCTCGCGGTACAGGCGTTTGTGCTCCAGAAACAATACGGGATCGTCGCAGCGGATCGCGGTGCGCAGCAGTCCCGCCGCATCCAGCGCATTCGAAGGAAAAACCACCCGCAGTCCCGGAATGTGCGTAAACACGCTCTCGCCGCATTGCGAGTGATAAATCGCGCCGCCGGTGAGGTATCCACCAATGGCCACGCGAATGACCACCGGACAAGAAAATACATTGTTCGAGCGCCAGCGGATCACCGAAAGCTCATCGCGAATCTGCATCATGGCCGGCCAGATGTAGTCGAAGAATTGAATCTCGACCACCGGCTTCAGCCCGCGCGTCGCCATGCCAGTTGCGCGGCCCACAATCGCGGCCTCGGCCAGCGGCGAATTGAACACGCGATCTGTACCGAACTCATTCTGCAATCCGAAGGTGAGTTTGAAAACTCCGCCCTTGCCTTTTACCAGCTTGCGCTTCAAATATTCTTCGCGGCTGCAATCGGCAACATCTTCGCCGAAGATCACGATGCGCTCGTCGCGTTTCATTTCATCGCGCAGGGTTGTGTTGATCAGATCGGCCATGGTCTTGGCTACCGGCTTCTTGCCATCGGCGGTATCCGGTCCGATCAACGCCTGTGTGTCGAAAGCCGCCGACGCGGGATCGAGATCCGGCGAATATATGTACTGCATCACGCTCTCGGGCGCGGGCGGCAGGGCTGCGAGCGCCTGGTCCACCGCAATTTGCAGTTCTTCTTCAACTTTTTTTTCCAGTTCGTTGATGCCCTTTTCGTCGAGGATGCCCTCGCGCAACAAAAACATCTGGGTGCGCGAAACCGGATCGCGAGCAGCGTCCCTCTCGCGCTCGGCATCGGGACGATACAGGCGCTCATCATCGGAAAGCGAATGCGAATAGGGACGGATCACGTGCGCGTGAATAAACGCCGGCCCGTGGCCCTCGCGGCAGTATTGCTCCGCGCGCTGAAAAGCCCCGTAACTGGCTACCGGATCGGTGCCGTCGACTTCCTCAAAATGGAAATTCGGAAAACCCGAGACCAGGCGCGAAATGCTGCCACCGGCAGTCTGTATCTCCACCGGCACAGAGATGGCGTAGCCGTTGTC
>PLUI01000143.1 GCA_003164855.1 Acidobacteriaceae bacterium | reverse complement strand
ACATCGACGAGTCCGAGGTGCTCACCCCGGCCGACGATCTGTTCCACCTCGACAAGGCGCCGTACGCGGTGCCGTTCGTCTGCGGCGCGCGCGATCTCGGCGAAGCCCTCCGCCGCATCGCCGAAGGCGCCGCCATGATCCGCACCAAAGGCGAAGCCGGCACCGGCGACGTAGTCCACGCCGTCAAGCACATCCGCCAGATCGTGCAGGAGATGAAAATCCTGACTGTCCTCGGCGAGGAAGAACTCTACGCCAAAGCCAAAGAGCACGGCGCGCCCTACGAACTCATCAAGATGGTCGCGAAAACCGGCAAGCTCCCGGTGCCGAATTTCTCTGCCGGAGGCATCGCGACGCCCGCCGACGCCTCGCTGGTCATGCAACTCGGCGCCGAAGCCGTTTTCGTTGGCAGCGGCATCTTCATGAAAGATTCCACCACCTTCGCCGATCCCGTCGAAGCCGAAAAGCGCGCCCGCGCCATCGTCAAAGCCGCAACCCACTTCAACGACCCTAAAGTATTACTTGAAGTCAGCGAAGATTTGCAGGGGGCCATGAAGGGGCTGGCTGTGGCGGGGATGGACGAGGCGCAGATGTTGCAAACTAGAGGGTGGTGAGCTTTTTCGTAGCTTCGCTCGGATGAGGGTCTCGGATTGCAACAGTGGCCCTTTTCATCTTGCGCCGCGTGCAGGGGCGAGGTTTTCCGCCCGGCGGCGCTAATGCTACCCGTCTAAGGGTCGTTAGGTCCCCTGTTGGTGATCCTAGGAAATCCTATTCACTAATCGCCCATTGAGTTATATCCTGCACCAGCCGAAGAATCGGAGGTTCCGGGTATGTCTGGCCTCAGCATTGGCGTACTTATCGCCATCACGTTATTTATAGCTGGCATCGTATGGGTAATCCTCGCCGTCCGCAAGAAAGAACAGTATACGCGCGAGAGATTCGCTTTTGTCGCCCTTACCGCATTCATGGGTATCGTGGGCACGGTTGCCGGATCTATTGCCGACAAGGAAAGTCCGTGGACCACTATTGCGAATTTTATCCGTTCCATTCGCGGACTACCTAGGGAGACCGCGGAGCCGCGCGCGACAGATCACATTCTTTTAGTGGTGCTGGCGGGCATCGCCGCGACATTCATCTATAAGATCTATCAGCAATGGGATGGCGCGATAAGCACAGACGAGCACCGGCGGAGCAAAATTCAAGCGAAACCCATTCTCCTGAGGGACGGGCTAAATGAGGCTAAGCGCCTAATTCGGCGCGCGGCTCCTGAGGTACATAGACCGAGGGTGCAAGAGTCCACGTTCGCCCGGCTAAAGATTCCCAGCGATTCCCTCGAGTGGCACTTGCAGGCGCTTGAGCTTGTCACTCTACGTAATCCCGGCTATAGGTTCAACCTCGATCATGACTACTATCCAGAGGCACACTGCTGGATCGGAGAGTATCCCCAGATCGGGCAAACCGTAGCGGTACTATGCGCGCTGCGTCGGACTACCGAGGTAGAAATCAGTCAATTTCTCGAATATGTGCAGCGAGTCAAGGCGACGCCAACGGAAGACCTCCGGGCAATTGTAGCTCTACGCGAAGGAGCACCCGCCAAGGTCAAGTGCGGTGATCTCGATGTTCAAGTCGAAACGGAACAAACCCTCCTCGACGATCTAGTCGACTTCTCCGATTACTTCGACCACTTGGAGCGAAGGGTGAAAAAGGAACCGTTGCCGGATTCCGAAAAAACTCTTGAGATGGTGTACGCGCCTTCGCGCTGCATCTCAGAGACCACTAGCAACGTATACCAGAATGTTGAACTTGCCCTTGGAGATTGGATTTTGGAGGGCGGGCAACGCCAACTCGCCCTGCTGGGCGAGTACGGGCAAGGCAAGAGCACGGCAGCGCTAATGTTCGCCTATCATCTCGTAGAAAAATCGAACCGCCGACCCGCCAGAGTTCCAATTCTGATTGAACTTCGGGGCCGAAGCCCTCGAAATACGACGCCGGAGGGGCTAGTGGCAGAGTGGGCATACCATTTTTCTCGAATTACTCCGAAGGCCGTAATGAAATTGGTCATAGCCGGACGCGCCATAGTGATTCTGGAAAGCTTTGACGAGATGGCACTTTCGGGAGACGCGCAAGGGCGCTATGCCCATTTCCAAACGCTCTGGGGGTTTTGCTATCCCAAATCCAAGGTTCTCTTCACGGGCCGCCCAAATTATTTCTTAGATAACAGGGAGCTTAAGTCGGCTTTGAAGATTGAACAGCCTCTCGGTACGGGCGCATATTGCGATTCGTTGAGATTAGAGCCATTCGATGTCGGTCAGATGGACGCTGCGTTAAGATCGTATCCCGCTCGTACAAGGAATGAGATCATTAGCCTCGCGAGAGGAAACCCCAAGTTCTGCGAGCTCGCCTCCCGAGGATCTCTGTTGTACGCAATTGGTGAGCTTTGGGGGCGACCCGAGGGGCTTGCGCAACAGGGAAAGGACATCAACTCGGCGCGGGTAGTAGGAATGTTCATTCGCAGCACCTACGAGCGACAGGCTGCCAAGATGCGCGAGCTCCGAAATAAGGGAACGTCGCGCAAGAGACTGTTCGACTTCATGATACTAAACAGCCCGGAGCGCGAATTTTTTATGAGCGCCATCGCAAGCTACATGGCTGCTACGGCTTTGCCTAATCAGATTTCCTCTGCCCAGCTACAAATGGTAGTGGAGACCTTGTACTCGAAGTTTCCCGAGGAGATCTCAGCGAGAGTCTCACCAGCCTCGCAGGAAACGAACGTGCCTCTGCGTCAGCGACTGGAGGGTGCGGATCATGTGCTGGAGTCAATCATAACTGATGTGCGCGCCTGTGGCCTCCTTGTTAGTGACCCGTCCAAGCCGGGATCATACAAGTTTGCGCACAAGTCTTTCATGGAGTACCTCTATAGCGAGGTTGTGGCTGACCAATATTTAAGGCGGGACGCAGTGAAAAATAATTCAATAGCGGGGAGTTCGATTTTTGGCGACAGTTCGTGGGAACCCAGCTGGGTGCTCGTGCTGATACCTGAGACGATGGCTTTTTTTGCGGAGATTCTCGCGAACGAAATAGATACGCTCTCCAACCTTGATGAAGTGAAAGTATTTGACCGACTTATGTTCTCAGGTCCCGGAAGAGCCCGCCTTCTTATGGACTCGTTCAACCTAGGCTTTACCTTACCGGTCATAGTGCTTTTGCTATCGAGGCGAACGCTCTCTCCATGGGCTCTTATGTCGAGCCCCTTCGCTCGCCGGCGGCTAATGTCCATCGCGTGCTGTGCTGCAGCCGGTATCCAACTAGGACCTAAGCTTAACCCGGTGTTAAGAATGATCGACAGGGCAGCGGAGGAGTGGTTGGAAATGAATATCCCGCATTTGGCGGGTTCAAACGTCAGAGCGCGTGCTTCGTCTTCTGTCCCGTGAGGACGGGCGCCCTACATCGCTGCTTGAGTCTCCCTCGGCGCCTCAGCGGGTGGCCGAGGTCCCAGGCGACTCCCATGTTCTCGCAAAACCAGCGAGACCCTTCGACAAGCTCAGGGCAGGCTATGAAAAGCCCCATTTATCTTGCCAGCTAACCGGTGATCAGTGAGAGCGGTCCGATCACGCCGCTGGCGGTCGCGTCAACGTTCCGTCGGCCCAGTTTGGCACGCCTTGTAAAATCCTGTGACCAATAACCTTGCGCTTTCCGCCGCCATGGGGCCAGTCTCATTCAGGGCCCGTGGTGTAAGGGAAACACAGCACTCTGTCCAAGTCGCAGAGGTCCCTCGCTGCGCTCAGGATTTCGGCACGCGGCTCGGACGCCGCGTAAACGCCTCAAGTTCGAATCCCGCCGGGTCCACACTCCATTCTGTGGAGGGCTGTTTTGGGGAGAGAACACAGAGATAATCTCCTCAAGTAACTTGACACTGCCGACTGCGTCGCCAATACTGGAATAGACAGAGTGCTTGCACCACGTGATTTATTCGATGGCTCCGGACCTCCGGAGCCATTGTTATTTACCACTCCGTTGCGCGACTTAGCTGGTGCCTTCGGAAAACGCGTCTTTTGATTTCGGCAAAATCTTGTCAAGGGCCTGGAGGGTGGGTTTTTGGATCAAGTTGTTGATTCGAGGGGTGAAATAAATCGGCTAATATGTTCCATTTACCCTATGCAATATGATATAATGAGTATATAGAATCGAAACAGCGGCGCAGGCCTTCCCGGTCTGCGCTTTTCTTTTGGTAAAGGAGATATGGCGCGGGCTGGTGTTTCGGAAACATATTCCGAAAACCCAGGCCGCGCTTTTTTATGCCTCGAAAACGCGATCCAAACAAAAAGCCGGATATGAATGACACGCAGGCAATGGGTTTATCTTCTTGCAAGCAAATGGGAGAGGCGGTGGAGGCTGCGTTCCTGGCGAAGGCTACGATGCTGGGATTTCCGGTGCTGAAGCCGTGGGGAGACAGCCGTCCTTATGACTTTGCGGTGGAAAGTGGGCGACGGTTGTGGCGGGTGCAGGTGAAATGCGCGACCAGCCATCGAGGGACGCGATGCAGTGCGAGGGCGGCGGGCAGCGGGGAATTGTATACGCTGGATGATCTGGATTTTCTGGCGGCGTATGTGATCCGGAAGAATTTGTGGTATGTGGTTCCGGCGGATGCGTTCATTCCGAGAGTGACGGTGCATTTTAACTACGGGCCGCTGAGCGAGGGAATGTTTGAAATCTATCGGGAGACCTGGTGCCTGCTGACTTGTTCGGCGAGGGCGCGGGGCCGAGGCGATATTCCCAAGCGCTGCCGATGCGAGGAGATGGCGGTGCGCTGCGTGGTTTGCCCGAGGAGGTGAGGAGGAGAATAGTCCCGAGCGGGACAGTCTCCGCAGCGCCTCACGATACAATCCTCCTCTATGCGCCAGTTCACGAGCCGCCTCGGAATCACCCGCGCGGTTGTCGTCAATTCTGCCCGTGCGGTCGTTGCTACGGTGGTATCGATGCTGCTGGCGCGCCTGCTCAAGCTGCCGGAATTTTATTGGGCTCCGATTTCCGCCATCGTCGTTCTCCTCTCCACCGTTGATCCGCTGACTGTCGCCTGGCAGCGTTTCGCGGGTACAGCGTTGGGAGCGCTATTAGGTGCGCTGATCGGGGTTTATTTCCAGCCGACCTGGATCGTCTATGGCGCGGGCATTTTTGTCTGCGGAATTCTGTGCGCCTTGCTCCGGATAGGAAGCGCCTATCGTTTCGCCGCCATCACACTGAGCATTGTCTTGCTCATCGCCCATACTCGATCGCCCTGGATCGTCGCCATGCACCGTTTTGTGGAAGTGTCGCTGGGAATCGCGGTAGCGCTGGCGGTAACGGTAGTGTGGCGGGCGCCGCAAGCTGAGTCGAAAGCCAATCCAGTAAAATAAAATAGATCATGACCATCGGAGTGCTAGCGCTGCAAGGCGATTTCGACGCGCACCGCCGCCGGCTTGAGGAGCTGGGCGCCAAAGTTGTGCTGATAAAAAAACCCGAGCAATTTGACGAGATCGACGGCCTCGTTATTCCCGGAGGCGAATCCGGCACGTTCCTGAAATTGCTGGGAGAAGAAGGTTTCGAAAAGCTGAAGCAGTTCGTGCGCGTGAAGCCAACTTTCGGCACCTGCGCGGGCGCAATCTTATTAGCCACAGAAGTCGAAAATCCAAAACAAGCGGGCCTCGGCGCAATCGATATCTCGATCCGCCGGAACGCATACGGACGTCAGATTGACAGTTCCATCCGCGAAGGCCAGCTTCTGCAGAGTTCGCTCAACGCTAAACCGGACTCGCCGCTGGAGATGGTTTTCATCCGCGCGCCCAAGATTGAACGCATCGGCAAAGATGTGGAGATCATCGCTACCGAGGGCGAAGATACTGTTGCCGTGAAGCAGGGAAGAGCCATGGCCGCAACGTTTCACCCTGAACTTTCCGAAGATACGCGGGTACATCAGGCATTCTTAGCCTTGATCGAGAACCACAGAGAGTAATCACTTCGCCGGGAGAAACTCAATCTTCACATCGCGGCTCGCAGCCTTGAAATCAAAGTCCGCAGTCACGAACACGCGCTCCCGGGAGTCTGCCGTGAGCTCTACTCCGAAGGCATCCACGTAGGGAATTGATGTTTTGACCCTGATCAAAGCTGCCCGAACCGCGCGGTCTGCATCCACGGAAGCCACCGGAATTCCGAATGCGGCCAGGCGCGATAGAACCATGTCCAAAGCACCCCGGCTACGTTTCTTGCAAATGTGGCCCGCGATCTCGCCCCAGTGCAGGGAAGAGATGACCGCCTCGCATTCTCCTGCCATGTGATCCTTGATGATTTCAGATACGCGATCCGATCCCGCCTCGCCATCGAGAAAACGCAGTACGGCGCTCGAATCAAGAACGTACGTTATCATCGATCATCTACCATCTATCCTTCTCGCGCCGGCGTTGGCGTAGGAGACTCTTGGTTAGGTCCGGCCCGCCAGCTAACATCCCGCGAGTTTTATCGACCAGCTCCGCCGTCACCGGTTCCAGGGTTATTCTCACTCCATCCAGCGTCACGGCGATCCGCGTCCCCGGCTTGATTCCAAGGGCAGAACGCATCTCCGCCGGAATCACAAATTGTCCCTTGGTGCTTACGGTCGTGATCTGTCGATTCATGCTTACATTGTACCGTAATGTAAGCCAAGTTCATAGAAACAATTTGTGCTTGACGCCGACGCGAAGAAAGGAACCGGAGTAAAGCAGTCTGCCGAGGTGGCATCGACATGCCTGACGTCGCCTTGCCGCTTTGAAACCCGCACGTGAGTTTGTTATTTTTTCAAACCGGCGGTGAAGTTGGTGACTACGGTGACGGATTGACTGACCTGTTGCGCAACCCGGTCGAGAAGAAATTTCTTGCCGTCGGGCGAGACGTCGTAGAAAACCTGGGGAGCGGACCAGTTTGCGATGAGCTTCTCAGGAGCGCCGAATTGCAGTGAGCTGCCGACACTCGTTACTGGGACCGCGAAAAGATTGTAAGTCAGGTCCATGTAGTAGAGTTCTTTGCCGTCCTTGCTCCACTGCGGATGTTGTCCGCCGTTAGCCGAGACCTGCCACTTGCCTTGCCCGCCGCCAATGGGCATGGCGTAAACTTCCAACCTGCCCGATTCGGCCGATTGGTAGGCGAGCCAACGGCCGTCTGGAGAAAGTTTTCCACCCGCACCCCGCTCCACTACCACTGATGGCTTGCGCTCCCCCTCCAGCGTCAAGGCAAATATCTGCCGAAAGGGGCCACCCGGGACGGGCAGCGAATACAGCAGATACTTACCGTCGCGCGACCAATCGTGAAGTCCGGGCTGCTGCTCAACGTTGAGCAAACACTCTTCCGCGCCACTGCCGTCGGAGGGCTTGCGGCAAATGGCAAAGTGACCATTTTGAGCTGAGGAGTATGCGATCCATTTGCCGTCGGGCGACCAGAGGGGAGAAACATTCCCCACCGGTCCAAAGGTGACTCTGGTGCGGACCCCACGCGTCAGATCGAGCACCCAGATATCGGTCTGACCGGCATTCATCTGAAGAGCGACGCGGTCTCCTTGCGGGGAAAGGACCGCGCTCTGCAAGTCGGGGAGCTTGTCAGCAATGGTGCTCATCTTCCCGCTGCGATCCATCCAGACTAACTCCAGGTCGCCTGAGGCGCCGCTGCCGAAAACCAGCAAACCATCGTCGGAGGCTGAGGCGTCCATGTGCCAGGTGCTGGCGTCGTTCATCACACCCTTGGCCACATTCTGCGGTTCGCCACTCAGCGTTCCTGAGGAAGGATTGAACCGCTGCGCCATTATTTGGTCGCCACGTCCGAACAAAAGAAAACCGCTGGCGTAAACGGCGTTGGTTTGAGAGCGGAACAGCGGACGGTTTTCCCGGCCGTCGAGCGACCCATAGTAAAGCGTGTTGTTCCCAGACTTGGCCGCATCATGGTGAAGCGCGATATAGAGGAAATGCTTACCGTCGGGAAGGAAAACCGGCCAGCGATGAGAGGTGTGCAGAGTGGGGTCAAGCTTTGTAATCGCAACGGGAGTTCCGCCGCTGGCGCTCACGCGCATGAGCGGCGCTGTCGGAGCCGGGGAGAACAGGATCACTCCATCCGATCCCCATGCGCCGCCGCGACCGAGCGGTACGTCACAAATCATCTGTGTCGAGCCGCCTTCCAGGTCGACCGTCTTGAGCTTGCCGTCGGCAAAGAGTCCGAGGGAACGGTTGTCGGGCGACCAGAAGGGAAAAGTCGCGCTGTCGGTGCCGGGCAGTTCGCGAGCTTCCACCGTGTTCGTGGGACGGACCCAGAGTCCAGTCTTGCCGTCCGCGCCGGTGGCCGCAAACGCGATGAATGTACCATCGGGCGAAAGCACTGGCGGGCCTGCCGAATCGCCGGTCAGGTCGAATGTGGTCTTCTCCGGAGGATCAATGACGGCGCGGATCGAGTGCGCAGACTGAGCCGGATGGTAGAAGAACACGGCGGCGGCAGTCAGGACAATCGCGGCTACCAGGGCTGCGGCCCAACCAAGCCGCTCTTGCCTGCGAAACGGTGCGGGCATAACCGGCGCGGCTGCAGGAGACGACTTGTCAGCCGCAATCCACTGCAGCTCCAGCTTGATATCGTGTGCTGTCTGATAGCGCTCTTCCGGATTTTTCTGCAGGCAGGTCGTTACGACGTGTTCGAAGGCGGGCGGCGCTTGTGGCTTGACTGTGCTGATCGGCGCCGGATCACTTTCCAGAATGGACGAGGCCAGCGAGATTTGACTCTTGCCCGAGAATGGCCGTTTTCCCGACACCATCTCGTACAGCACTGAGCCGAAAGCAAAGATGTCGCTGCGTGCGTCGGCTTCTTTGCCCTCAATCTGCTCCGGCGACATGTACTGGATGGTGCCGACGATGCTGCCCGCCGTAGTGAGTGGGGTCAACGGGCTGGGCCCACTCAATGTAGCTGCGGCGGTAAATGAAGGCGGCGCGCTTCCTGATCCCGGTGCCGACGCCGGTATGCCGATCGGCTTCGCGAGACCGAAATCCATCAGCTTCGCGCCATTCTTGGTCAGCATGATGTTCGCCGGCTTCAAATCGCGATGGATAATCCCCTGTAGATGCGCCTTCTCAAGCGCCTGCGCGATTTCCGTTCCAATCTTCAGAACTTGATCCAGCGGCAGCGCGCCCTTCGCCAGCCGTTCGGCCAGGGTCTGGCCTTCGAGATACTCCATGACCAGGAAGTTGGTGCCGTCCTGCGTGCCGATGTCGTAAAGCGTGCAGATATTGGCATGCTGAAGTGCGGAAATGGCTTTGGCCTCGCGCTCCATGCGTTGTTTCAATTCCGGGTCGGAGGCAAGATGGGAAGGCAGGACCTTGACGGCAACGGTGCGATCGAGGCGGGTGTCCTTGGCGCGATAGACTTCGCCCATGCCGCCCGCACCGATCTTCTCGAGCGAGGCGAGATCGGCGTCGAACTCCTGCCCGTAGCCGCCGTTCAGCCCGCCGGAGAGTCCCAGCTCGGCCGCGATCTCGTCCTGGTCGAGCAGGCCGACGTCGTCGATCGCGCGGGGCAGCGGCTCGGACGGTTCGATCTCGATCCGGCGGTAGCGCTTGAGGCCGGTCGCCGCTGGGATCAGCTTGCCGATGATCACGTTCTCCTT
>PLUI01000172.1 GCA_003164855.1 Acidobacteriaceae bacterium | reverse complement strand
TTTGATAGGAAGAGCTGTCATACCGTTTGAACTCCATCGCGGAGATGTTGTCGACAGAGCCCACCAGAAAATCCAGCAGGGGAAAGAGAAGATCTTCCTTCCGGCATCTCCGGATCAGCTCGGGAACGAAATCGGGAAGGCTGAATCTTTCGAATTGCCGGCCGGTCGCTTTGGTAATAAGCCCGGTAATATCCATCATGTTCGAATAATCGTCCCGAGTGACATGGTAAGTCTTATTCGCTGTACCGGGGGTGGTAGAGATCGCAACGATATTGTTCGCCACAATGTCGGCCGGAACAAAGCTGACCTGGTTGAGAGTGTCGACGCCAATGCCGTGATTCACCATAAAGGCAACTAAGCGAACGGCGATATCGAAGTTGTTGCCTCCGCCCGTGACGGAAGGACTCACCAGAGCCGGCCGGAAAATCCGCGCGGAAAGTCCCCGGGTGCGCGCGTCGACAACCACCTGTTCCGCTACCCATTTCGATTGACTGTACCCAAAATCGAGAAGCTCCATATTCTCGTTCAGGTCGGTCTCATTCAGGACTGATTTGACCGCCCAGCCAAACACGAAGGTAGTCGAGACATAATTGAACTCTTTGGGCCTTCCCTCGAACGCCAATCTTACGACCTCATTGGTTCCCAGCACGTTCGCGTCACGCATTAGGTCGTAGTTGAAGAGGTAGTTCACGGTTGCACCGTTATGGAACACCGTGTCGATTTCACTGGAGAGGAAATCCCACACGTCCTGCATCAGGCCAAGCTTTGGCTGCCCTAGATCGCCGGAGACGGGGATCACGCGGGCCTCGAACATCTCCATCAGCCCTGCCCCGCACGGTCCCATGGACTCCATCGCAGCTCTCAGTCTCTGCCTGCCCTGCTTTTCGTCGGAAGACCTGACGAGAACATAGATCTTCGCCCGTGTCTGTTCCAGCAAGCTTTTTATGAGGAATGGCCCTATGAAGCCGGTCCCGCCTGTGAGCAGCACCTGTTTAAGCGTCGGGATCTCCGGCGTGGGCGCGGGCACTGAAGGCTCGAAGATGAGCTTCCTGTCGTTGCTCATCATTCGTTTCTCAACCCTGCACTGCTCGTCACGGAAAGCCGCAAGGGAATGGCGCAGATGAACCAGCGCCTCTTCGGGAGCCCGCTCCAGTTGTTCGGCTAGTTCAAACAACTCAGCTACACTGACCCGCTGAATGACACCAATATCTACCTGCCTCGCCAACATCTCGGCGCCTTTGTCTTTCAGGAGTTCCTTGAGTTCATGCATGAACACAACAAGATCCAGGGAATCCAGGCCGGCTTCGACGAGGTTGTACGATTCTTTACCTGTCAGGTTGTACTTGGCTTTCAATTCGGCGAAAGTGGAATGCATGTCGGAAACGGATGTGGAGTTCCCGGCGTCCTTCTCCCGCGAAAAGTCGGAGAGAACGGTGAACTGACCTTGCAGCCACATCTGCTTGGTCTTATGGCGCATGATCTTCCCCGAACTGGTTCTGGGGATCGCACGAGGCGCGATGAGGGAAATCACCGCTACTTCCACGTTGAGATAATTTCGAACCGCGGCGGCAATTTTTCGTGCGTCGGGAAGCGCCCTGGGATTTTTGACCTCAGCGACAATGGCCAACCCAGGTTCGCTGTCTTCCTGAATCTGGAACGCGGCGACGCAATTGTGCCGGATCAGACTGGATGATTTCTCCACGACGTTCTCAATGTCCTGCGGGTAATAGTTTTGCCCGCGGAGAATAATCATGTCCTTGATCCGGCCGCAGACGAAGAGTTCGCCGTCGTGGAAGAAACCCATATCGCCGGTCCGAAGATAGCCATCATCATAGGGGCTGTCGTCGACCAGCCGGGCGTGAAATAGCTTAAGCGTCAGTTCCGGATTATTCCAGCAACCCAGGCACTTGCTCTCTCCAGCGATCCAAATCTCTCCGATTCGACCCGCCTCCAGGGCGACGTGCTTCTCCGGATCCACGATCTTTACGGTGAGGCCGGGCAACGGAGTACCGCAACTGACAATCTGAGTGGCCCCGCCGATTTCCGAAACCTCCTTGGTCATCCGGGCCTTCCCCAGCGCGATGCCGTTCTTGTTGACTGAAATAATATTGCGGCCCCCGAGCGAAACCGCCAGAGTATTCTCCGCCAGCCCATACGCCACAAAAAAGCTTTCCGACCTGAGTCCATAGGGCTGAAAGGCCTGCAGAAAGCGTTTGTAAGTGTCCGGTTTGACGGGTTCCGCGGCAACCATCAGCAACCGGAGCGAGCTAAGATCACAACCCTCCAAACTCTCCTTCGAAAACCGCCCGGTGCGCAGGCAATAGTCGTAAGCGAAGTTTGGCGCCGCTGAGGCGCTGGCACTGTACGTCTTGATCGCGTCAAACCACAGGGTGGGGCGCTGAATGAAATCCGTGGGAGCGAAGCCGTAGGTCGTGCCGCCTGTCAACGCGGGATAAAGGTAGCACCCAATCAGCCCCATATCGTGATACTGCGGAAGCCAGGATACGACTACTGGCGCGGGATGGTCGATCACGAGCGGGCAGTTATGCAATATGTTTTCGTGCGTGACCATCACGCCTTTAGGATCTCGAGTCGACCCCGACGTGTACTGGAGAAACAGAATGTTCGAAGCGCCGTTGAAAGTTTCGTCCGAAATCGTTTCGACGAAGTCTTCCGTCACAACCCAACGGAGACCGGAAATGTAGTCGACGTCGACTCCGCATGCCGAGACGCCGCTTCTGGCCAGGTTTGTCTTCAGGGATCCGAGGTAGTCTTTGCTGGTTAAAATGCCGGCCGCCTGGCAATCCCTTGCGATGTGGACCATTTTGTACATGGCGGCCTGGAAGCCATGAGAACTGGGGGGATAGACGGGCACGGGGATCAATCCCGCGCGCACGCAGCCAAAAAACGCGCAAATCATTTCGAGCCCAGGCGGGTAGGCTAGTAGAAGACGGTCCTGCGCCTTGAAACCATGCTCCTTGCGCAAGTGGGCGGCGATCACCTTCGTCCGGCGGAGAAACGACTCGTATGAGTAGCCTCCAATCGGATTGCCGTTCACGTCAATGTACGAGTAGAGGACTCGGTGCGGGTGCTGATCCCCTAGACTATCCAGCTTGTCCAAGATCGAAGCCATCATAGATCGGATCGGTACTCCATGGCGGCGGCACCGCCATTCGCTAACCTCCTGTGTTGAATGAGAATACTCTCCAATAAGAATAGCAAGAGTCTCGCTGTTCCCCGTAACGCAGGGTGCAGAGTGACCTCGATAACAGAGGCACGGCTATTCTTAACACCATGCGTCTGTCGGTCCGGTGGAGACAGCGCCGCCGGGCGTCGGATCGCCCGACTCAAAGTATCTTCGTTCGATATCACTGAGCGGTCGATGGTAACAGAGATTTCGAAAGCTTGGGAAGAATTTCTGCACCTGTCACTTCCGAGAACATTCGCCGTTACGCCCGCTCTGGGTGATCCGAAATTCCCTTGATCTTCCTTAAGTTTTCAAGCTAACATAAATTTTCTTCCTACACTTGCGCCAGAGGCGGTGTCCAGGCAATAAAATCCGCCGCCGGCCTGATCGACCCTCGGCAAACCGGGCCGGGATGCATAGGGTCGAGCTGACATTTGCGCCGGTGACGTCCGAGACGAGGCGGTGATTAGTTTGAAGCCGGACATTGATGACCTTGTACCCTCGGAGGCCTCGCTGCGGGATTCCGTTTCCGCTTCGGCTCCAGAGTCTTCCTTTCCCAAAGTGTTGCGCCGGCGTCTCGACGACTTCTTCTCCGACGGGAACATTTCTCCCAAAGCCGACTTCGTCATGTGGCTCAAAATCGCGGTGGGGCTGGCAGTCCTCGCGGGCAGCTGGATTGCTCTTTACACGCTCAAGCCGGATTCATGGAAGTTCGTTGCCCTCTACCTTTTAAACGCCATCGCACAGACATTCCTTCTGCTGAATATCGCGCACGATAGCAATCACAACGCCATCTCGTCGGATCGGTTCGTTAACAAAGCCTTGAATTACGTTTTCGATGTTTGTGGAATCAGCTCGTACATGTGGCNNCACTCCTGCATCAATCTCCACGGTGAAGATGACGCGCTTACAGGACGCGGCGTCTTACGGTTTACGCCCCACGAACCCCGGACGCGCCTCCAGCGCTTCCAGCACATCTATGCACTGTTGATGTACGCGCTATTTTCGCTCGATTATGTATTCCTGAGGGACTTCGAGTGCTTCTTCTTCCCCTCGCATGATTATCTGAAACGCACGAAGCATCCACTGCGGGAATACATCACTCTCTTTGCAGGGAAAGCTTTTTACGTCACCTACATGCTGATTTTGCCGGTCGTGTTGTTGCGGAAATCGCCGTGGCTGGTCGCTTTGGCTTTCGTCCTTTCCCATTTGATTATTGGCTTGAGCGTAGCCCTCGTATTCCAGACCACGCACGTGATCGACAGTACGTACTTCCCGTCGGACCGCAACGAGTTCGACAACTGGATCGATCACATTTTCGCGACCACGGCCGACTACGCGACCGAGACCCCACTCGTCGGTTGGCTTGTTGGCGGGCTCAACCACCATATAGTCCATCATCTGTGCCCTTTTGTGTGCCACACTCATTACGCTTCGCTGACCCGGATTGTGAAGGAGACCGCCGAAGAGTATGGCATTCCCTATCGGCAACATCCCACGATGAGCCGGGCGATCAAACATCATCTGCTACTCTTGAAGCAATTGGGGAACGGGGATCAATTTTCGAGTACCTAAATTTACACCGATGACCAGACTATCCATTCAGGCAGAGCACGCAGGATTTCCGGCAATTGTCCACACGCCGCTGGACAGCGAGGCGTGACCTTGCCGCAGACCATACCCGCCGTCTCCCGATTTCGCTCCTTCCAGGATTCGCGCGCGATGGCCCACAATCCGGTACAGGTTCTGTCGAAGTACACGGAGATTCACGGCGAGACGTTCCGGTTCTATTTTG
Source organism: Acidobacteriaceae bacterium (assembly GCA_003164855.1). GTDB lineage: Bacteria > Acidobacteriota > Terriglobia > Terriglobales > Acidobacteriaceae > Sulfotelmatobacter. The sequence goes on along the minus strand of PLUI01000172.1, from coordinate 11,044 downwards.
GCGGCGTCAAGGAGGCCATTGTAACCACCGATCCCGCCGTCATACAGCACGTGCTGAAGACGAATTCGGAGAACTACCACAAGTCCGAGATTCAAGTGAAGCGAATGGGCCATTTCCTGGGCAAGGGTCTTCTCACCACTGAGGGGGAAGCCTGGCGCACGCAACGGCGCCTCATCCAGACGGGTTTCGAACGAAAGCAGCTCGAAGTTCTGTCCTCGATCATGCAGGACTCCCTCGCCGACTCGCTGCGGGATTTCGATAGACAAGCCCGTATCGGCCCGGTCGATATCTACCCACTCATGATGAAGATTACCTTCGGGATGGTTGGGAGATCTCTGTTTGGCGCCCGCTTGAGAGAGGAAGACATCGACCTCATCAGCACGGCCATTTCGACTGTCCAGGAATTTATGGTTCGGCAAACCATTCAGCCCTACCTGAATCCCTGGTTCGCCGTCTCTGGCGAACTGCGCCGACACGAGGAAATGCGAGCCCGTGCGTTCGGCGTTCTGCTCGACTACATCCGGCGGCGGCGCAAGGAGGCTCCCGGCCACGATCTACTGCAGATCTTGATGGATGCTCGCTACAGCGATGGCCAGGGTATGCCCGACGAGTTGGTCCTCAGCGAGAGCATGCAACTGCTGGTTGCTGGCCATGAAACGTCGTCGAATGCCTTATCGTGGCTTCTCTACCTGCTGAGCTCGCGTCCGGATTGCATCGACAGGGTGCGGCAGGAGTTCGATTCTGTGCTGGGCGAAAGGCCTCTGAGTTACACAGATGTTCCGAAGTTCGAGTTTACGACCCAGGTGATACTGGAGGCGCTGCGCCTATATCCGCCGTTTTGGATGGTCGACCGAATGGCTCTTGCAGACGACCGCGCCGGCGATATCGCCATACCTCGCGGCTCCACGGTGGTTGTGTTCATCTACGGCGTACATCATGCGCCGCAATACTGGGAGAACCCGGAGAATTTCGACGAAGAACGGTTCACCAAAGCAAAGGAAAAGCTTCACACGCCCTTCGCCCATCTGCCCTTCGGCGCCGGGCCGCGCGGCTGTATCGGCGGCAACTACGCCATGCTGCAGATCCTCATGATCCTGAGTGTTCTGCTCAGAAAATACGATTTCCGTCTGGTTCCGGGCCAGACCATCGAAGCACGCCCGATGGTGATCTTGCGACCGGAGCACGGAATCCGCATGACCTTCGCCGAGGCGATCCCACGCGGCGTCAGCAGACTGTCCGACTGTTCAGCTTGATCAAACCTTGATCGAACATCTCCCGGAGCTGTACTCTCGGGCTCACGCCGATGTCGTTGCTTGCCACGAGCGTCGCTACGCTTACAACAGTGACCTGGTCTTACCTGGCCTTAGCCAGGGGGTGTTTTTGGCGTACTAAAAACGCTAGGCCCGACGCCAGTGACCAGGCGGGCCTTGCGGGCACCGTCGTTGCCGTAATTCCGGCCCGCAACGAGGCAGAACACATCGGACCAGTCGTCAAATCCTTATTAAATCAGTGCGTGGCTATGCCCGTCCTCCTCGTGGATGATGAGAGTACAGACGGTACAGCGGATGTGGCACGGCGCGCTGCAGAAAAAGCAGGCAAGGCCGATGCGCTTATTGTGATTCAGAGCAAGCCCTTGCCGGCGGGTTGGACGGGAAAATTGTGGGCGATGCACCAGGGCATTGAGCGCGCACGCGCATTAAATCCCGCATGGCTCATGCTCGCGGACGCTGATGTACTGCACGGTCCGGAGACAGTGGCGAATCTGGGCCGCGTTGCTTCGCTTGGTGATTACGATCTGGTCTCGTTTATGGTGAAGTTGCACTGCGAGAGCCTTCCGGAAAAACTGCTCATTCCCGCCTTCGTCTATTTCTTTTTCATGCTCTACCCGCCAGCCTGGATTCGCGATACCCGGCGCTCGACCGCCGGTGCGGCGGGGGGCTGCATGCTTGTGAAAGCAGAAACTCTGGAACGCGCAGGAGGACTGGAAGCCATTCGCGGCGCAGTGATCGATGATTGCTCGCTGGCCCGGCTCCTCAAGCAGCACGGCGGGAGATTGTGGATAGGATTAGCAGATCAGAGTCAGAGTTTGAGACGATACGAGACATTCTCGGACGTCGAACGCATGGTCTCGCGTACGGCCTTCAACCAATTGAAGCACTCCTCGCTGCTGCTACTGTGTACCATTGCGGGCATGGTGATCACCTATCTGGCACCTCCACTGTTGTTGCTCACACACAGCAGGCTGGCGATCTTTATGGGCGCTGCGGCCTGGGCGGCAATGACGATGACGTACTCGACCATGGTGCGCTACTATCGACTGAACCCCGCATGGTCATTGACCCTGCCGCTGGCGGCCCTGTTTTATCTGGGCGCGACCGTGCATTCGGCCGTTAAGTACTGGAACGGTAGTGGCGGCGACTGGAAAGGAAGAGTCCAGGACGTTCAAGACGGTCACATTACCGAAACTCCTCTTGGTTAGATCCGCAGGATGGGCCGAGTAGATTAAACGAGCAAATGCCACTCGATTTCGTTCCATGTCTCGCCCCAGCAGCTCAGCCCGGCAAGATGTCCTTAAGTGCCTCTGGGATTACTCGGATCGATTGCCGATTTTTCGCCCCGTGTGGCAATGGAGTGATTCCATCCAGGGCGCACCTTATTTGATAATTCGAGCCCGCGCTCCGCAGGCGTTAGCGCAGCGGGAGCCTGCAGCCGAACTCCTAATCGGAGGGACCTCGAAACATCTGGTGCCGGGAGGGGGAATCGAACCCCCACAGTCCTTTCGGACCTGCGGATTTTAAGTCCGCTGCGTCTGCCAATTTCGCCATCCCGGCTGGCGATTATTCTAGCCTACCAGCCTTCTGCTCGCGGGCCATCACCGGGCTCCCGCGCTCCTCTCTTGTCACTCGTTATCCAACGCTCTAGCGGGCTACCATTCATCATCGTTCCGCATCTCAACTGCGGCGTGGAGCCTCCTATGAAATCTAGTTCAACAGCTCGCGGTATCGTTTGCACCCTTGTTCTCTTATGCTGCGTGATTCTTGTTCGCCCTGCGCATGCGGGAAACGATGTGCTGGGCCAGGTTGACCTTGTCGGCGCCACAAAAGTCGAGCGAACCTCGGGAGTCTGGGTCGACGGACAATACGTCGGCTATCTGCAGGAACTCAAAGGATCGAAAAAACTTCTGCTGCTGCCCGGTGAACACGAAATCGCGGTTCGCCAGGGCGGTTACGTCGACTTCGTTCAAAAAGTTGACGTCCGAGGCGGGCAAACCCAGACCGTCGAAGTCAAGATGGAAAAAGATACGCGGGTTCAATTTCCACACATCACCGCCGAAATCAAGCTGGAGGTAAATCCCAATCGCGCCGCGGTTTTTGTCGACGGCGTCTTCGTGGGCCATGTCGCTGAATTCAGCGGGATCGGCCGGGCCCTGCTGGTCGCACCCGGCAAGCGCAAAATCAGAATCAGCTTGCCCGGTTACCAGAACTTTGAAACCGATATCGATCTGGTGGCCAATCAGAAGTCGACGGTGAAGACTGACTTGATAAAAGGCGGACCGGCGGAAGGAACTCCGCTGCCTCAATAGGAATGCCTCACAGCGGTTTGGGCTCGATCAGGAGGCGCCGGCAGCCGCAGCAGCCGCAGCGCCTCGCTGCTTGCGAAGTTCCGTATGGAATGAATCAGCCGCGAGCCCTGCGTGATTACGGAAGAGATCGAGCAACGGATCGTCTAACTCTCCAGGCTCGGAGTCAGTTCGGGAAATGTCGCCTGTTTCAGTTTCCCAGCCCTCCGGTTCAACCAGCAGCTCCGGCAGCGTGTCGGGATTTTCCGTGAGCCGCCCGAGAAATTTTTCCAGTAACGCGCGATGTTCCGCCGTGGTCTGTGTGAATTCCACACCCATTCCCTTATCTGGATGCATTACCCTAACCACGCCTTCGGATCGCAGTTCAATCCCGGCGGCTCTCATGGAAAGCGTCACCCGGGTCGAAACCGGGAACGGCGAAGGGAGATCGAGATAGCAGCCGCGCAAGCTCAAGTCCGTGAGCTGGCAGCGTACCGGGGGGTCGTCCTGCTCTCCTTCAGGCGTATTGCGTGCCAGCCATTCGCGCAACTGGCGCGCCACTTCCTGCGATGGATCCACGAAACGCAGCCCCACCTGCGTCCCGCTTCCCTCCCATGCAAACTCCGCGGCTACCTCTACGAGAGAGGCGGAGCCGGGAAGCGTAAATGACAACTGCCATCGGCCATGCGGCTTGCTGCGCCGGGGCATTGAAACCGCCAAACCACCTTCCCCTACATCCGTAGTGTTTGCGTTGATGCGGGCGCCAGACTCGACGCTGACCATCTCCAGCCGCAAATTGACCGAGACCCGCAAGTTGCGCCGGCGTTCCCGTTTCATCAAGGCTCGCGCCGTACGGAAACTTGACTTGGCGCGCTCCGCAGAAACCGGCTTATAAAGGACGAAGTGCGCGCCAATCTCGAATCCTGAACGCAAACCGCTCGCGGGATCCAGAATCGCCACCGCGATGGCCCGCTTGTTGCATGGCGCGGTGCGCGCGCCGCGCAAAACATCGGCTGCGCCCGGGCCCGCGCAATCCACAATGATTGCCTCAAACCGTTCTCGAGTCAGAAGACGCAAGGCAATTTCCGCGCTGGCACAATGTTCGACCTCAATATCCAGATCGCCCAAAGTGCGGCGCAGCACGCGCCCGATTTTCTCATCGGAACAAAGCAACAATGCCTTCAAATCCATAGCCTGGCCTGAAACCCTTCCAGATCGGTGATTCTCCTTGTGACCTTGCTGGGACACTGCATCCTCAAATGTAAGCCGCCGCCGGGCCCTCATCAATCCAGCACTGAGGCTTGCAGGTTACGTCTGTAACTCCGTCGCCCCGAACAGCTAGCAGGATGCTCGACTGCTCTTGAGATAACACTAATAAACACAGATGGTTGCAGCCAAGAATTGAAGCGACGCCAGCAAATTGTGATTGACTTTGTCGCCTAACTGACCTAACATACTTTGTCTCCAAACAGTCTTCGGGACCCACTTTCGCACAGTTTGCGGGGCGCGGGCTTTCTTTCCTTGCATCCCTGTTAGGACTTGGAGAATCTTATAGATAGAGCAATTATTGCGGTTGAGTTTATCCCCCATCGGTACGAAAGGCGTTTTTCATGGCAAAGCGACGTGGAAATCCAAACTGGGGCAAGCCCGAGCCGATCGGCCCGGTCGTCCCCACCATCACGGAGTTTGAGCAGGTAGTGCGCGAATACAAGCTCACCCCCGACCAGTATCTGCGCTCTACTCGTTTGCGAGAGTGGGCCCGCCGCAACAAGAACTCCAAGTACATCCCCGAGCCTCTTTTGGAAGCCTGGGGCTTTGAGATCGAATCCACGCTGTAACCGCGCGGATTACAAACTGGAATGCAAGGGTCGCTGAACGCGGCCCTTTCGTTTTGTGGCGCGGGTTTTGAATGCTCGACAGGGTCCGTAGGTCCTGGGTCTCACGTGCCCCGAAAACCCGGCACCCAAGACCTAAGATCCTTCTGAATGCTCAACTGGCTGCAAATCCCGCTCCCCGAGCTGTTTGCCGTGCTGGCGGCCGTTGCGTTTGCCGCGGGCCTGAATGTCTATGCAACCGTCGCCTCGTTGGGGTTACTCGCCCGCTTCGGACATCTGCCGCTTCCTCCGGGTCTGCAGCTCCTTGAAAGCTGGCCCGTGATCGCTGCCAGCGTCGTCCTATTTGTGATCGAGTTCTTTGCCGACAAGATTCCCGCCTTCGATCTGGTTTGGAGCGCTCTGCATACCTTCGTTCGCGTTCCGGTCGCCGCACTGCTGGCCTATGGCGCGACCAGGCAACTTACGCCAGCGCAGCAACTTCTCGCCGCTTTTCTGGGAGCCCTCATCGCGCTCGCCGCGCACGGGGGAAAGACCGCCCTGCGAGCAGCAGTCACACCATCCCCGGAGCCCTTCTCAAATATTTCCCTGAGCCTGAGCGAGGACGCACTCGCTGTAGGCCTCACCTGGCTGGCCACGCGCCATCCCTACGCCGCCGCCTCCGTTGCCTTAACCCTGTTTATCATTGTTATGCTGTTGGCCCGACTGGTGGTGAACGCTCTGCGAGCGCTTTTCCGCGACGCCGAAAAGGAATTGGCAGACTTTCAGCCTGACTAACTGGAATCAGCCCTTTGACTGCATTATCAGAGCAATTCGAACTCGGACCCATTTCGGAACCCTCGAGTAATCGTCACTAATCTCCCCGGCATCGCGAACGACGAGTCGGGCATCCAAACTAATAGAGGTTCCTATGTCGATCTTCGACGAGAAATATCGAGTCGTTGGCGTCGAGAGTGACCGCCTGATGGTGCGTGGAGTCCACAGTGGTGAGGTGCTCACCATCATCAATCCTGAACTTTCCACTCCCTTGTCGCAGGCAGATTATCCAGTAGGCAAGTTGATAGCCCTGTCGGATCCGTCCGCTACGCTGCAAAATTAATTAAGCCTCGTTTTCCCTGTCTGAACCCCCGCGACTGCTTGTGTTAAAGATTTTGACTTTTTACTTATCATAGGAAAGCCACGGCCGAAGCCGTGGCTCCACAAACACCTCGGTTGACTAACTGGCCTTGCGATACTCGTCCTCGCGCGAAGTTCCCGTATGAATCACTTCCTTGCGCCGTTCCCGCAAACGGTTCTGGAAAGTATCCCAACGGGGGCCGATGCCGACCGCAGTGTTGTCGATCTCAACCGTGCTGGTCCCGGCGGCAAATCCAGGCTCGATGAATTCCGTATCCTCGATCTCCGCCGCTGTCTGCGGCGCGCCCGCAGCCCGTGCCGAAGGCGAATTCCCCATCTGCTGCGTGGTCGGAGTAATATTCCGGTCCGTTTCCGTCCGATGCATTACCGGATCGGTCTCCCATTTCGAGCGATACTTGCCTTCATAATCCGACCACTGCTCATCCGACTCCAGATCCGTCTCTTTATAAGGCGGAAAGTTTTCCACCTGCGCCTTCGTCAGATCCACCGCGAAGTCGTCATCGTGTTTTGTGGAAGGCCGTAACCGGTCTGCCGGCACGATAAACTGCTTCGTCGAAAGCCACCCGCCCGTGTCCACCACGACATAGCGAATCGTTCCCTCGGCGTGGTCGAAGATTACATCGTCAATCTTGCCCAGTTTTTCGTCATCCAAACCGTATAATTTGGATCCCCTGATGTCTTCCGCAGCATCCGTGAAGCGATAGCTTCGCAGCATTCCATAGTTCGCCATTAATATTTCCTCCCGGAAAAAGTTTTCAGCCCTTGCTCCTTTTGGATGTCACTGCCCGTGTCCGCGTATACCAACGAATTTCAGTTCGCGAATCGGCCACCAGCCGCACCTCCCAGCCCTGGGTTACGTTTAGGAGTTATGTTTGGGATACGTCCCGCCAAGAAGACTCCGCGAATCATCTATAATCGCGACAAGGTATTCTCAAACCACGATGCATTTGCTCTCATACTCTGCTCTTTTCGTCGGCGGCGACATTCTTGAATTAGTTTCTAATACCGGTGCGGTCGCCAAGTTCGTCCTCGTAACCTTACTGGCCTTCAGCCTAATCTCCTGGGCCATTATTCTTACCAAATGGAGCCTGCTGCGGCGCGCCCGGATTCAGAGCGGACGCTTTCTTCGCGCCTTTCGCAAAGCCCAGCGCCTGCAGGATATTGCCGCCGTCGCCGATCAGTTTCGTCCCAGCCCGCTGGTCGGAGTTTTCGAGGGTGGCTTCCTGGAATACAAGCGCCAACTCACAACTCCAGCCGCCACGCTCCGAAGCCTGACCGCAGTCCAGCGCGGAATGCAGATCGGCGCATCCGAAGAAATCACACGACTGGAGCGCAACGTTCCCTGGCTCGCCATCACGGCCGCGGTCACTCCCTTCATCGGACTCTTCGGCACCGTCTGGGGCATCATTGACGCTTTTCACGGCCTCGGCACCGCCGGCGGCGCCACTCTTCGCGCCGTCGCCCCCGGCATCTCCGAAGCTCTCATCACCACCGCTGCCGGACTGGCCGCCGCCATCCCCGCCGTCATCGCCTACAACCTGATCGGCAATTCGATCCGCGTCTTCGCTGCCCGCGGAGACGACTTCTCCCTCGAAGTGCTCAACGCCATCGAGAGCATTCAGCCTCAATCCGTGGCCGAAGTGAGGCGGTAATGGCATTCACCGCGCCCAACGGTCGCACCCAAACCGCACTGGCCGATATCAACATCACTCCGCTGGTCGATGTCGTCCTCGTGCTCCTGATCATCTTTATGGTTACCGCTCCCGTTCTGCAGTCGGGCATCGAAGTTAGCGTTCCCAAAACCCGCACCGTCAAAGAGATTTCGGAAGAACGAACGGTCATCACGATCAACAAGGACCAGCGCGTATTTCTCGGCAACGACGCCATCAATATCAATCAGATCGCCGCCCGCCTCAAGCAGAAGATTCGCGACCCTCGCAACCAGTTTATTTTTATCCGTGCCGATGAGAACGTTCCCTTTGGAGCATTCGCCACGGTCATGGACGCGGTCAAACAATCGGGCATCACTAACGTGAGCATTGTCACCCAGCCTTTGGAAGAAAATGGCGCAAAACGCTGAGATCTTTTTCGAGCACGATAGTTGGGGACGCGCCCTCTCCTGGTCGGCAGTCTTCCACATCGCCGTCACCGGCGTCATCCTGCTCTATCCCATTCTCTTCAATGGAGGCCACGGCTCGGACTGGGGTTCTGGCGGAGGGGGGTCCGCGATGGGCGTGACGTTAGTCAGTTCCGTTCCTCTATCCGCGGCGCCCAACCAGAACCAGAATGTTCTGGCCAACGAATCCAAGGGACTGACGAAATCTCAGCCGAAGATTGAAGAGAAGGAACCTGACGCCATAGAGATTCAAGGCAAGAATACGAAAGTTAAGCCCAAGAAGGTTTCCACCCCCACCAAGGCGAAGCCCCAGCCCGCGCCCGAGCAAGAAAACAATCAGGTTGCTTTCGGCGAAGGCGGCCCAGTCAGCGGTCCCTACGGCACATTCGCCGCGGGAGGCGCCAAAGGCGGCTTCGGCATCACTGGAGGGGGCGGCGACTTTGGCACCAAGTTTGGATGGTACGTGCAGATTATCCAGCGCAAGGTTTCAGAAAACTGGCTGAAGTACGAAGTCGATCCTCGCGTCACCGGCGGGGAGCGCGTCTACATCACATTCGACGTGGCTCGCGACGGTCACCCCTATAACGTGCAGATCGAGCAGTCCAGCGGTGTTCCCTCGCTCGATCAATCCGCCCAGCGCGCCTTGCAGCGTATCGATACCTTTGGCCCGCTGCCGCCCGACTACAGCGGCAACAAGATCTCAGTCGAATATTGGTTCGACTACAGCAAAAAATAAATTGTTGAAGCATTTGCCCTGATGATTCTTTAGGTTCCCGATTTTCGACTATGATCGATCGTAACTTGCCAATGAGAACATATCGGGCTACGATATTGTCGTTCGCTGTATGCTTTTATTTTTATTCGCGCAAAATTTCCAGACGGATGGACGATAAACGCAGACTAACTCCGCACTCTGCCGCGCCCCGCGCTCGCCTTGCGCGCACCTGCACTTTTCTCTTGTTGATCTGTTCCTTCGCATCAGCCGCCTTCGCTCAGGATTGGGTTCGCACTGGCTCTGGCCTCGGCATCGAAAAGGTCCGTCTCGCCGTCCCCGACTTCAAGCCCTCCAACAACGATCCCCAGAACACCGCTCTGCTTACGACTTTCAACGACACGTTCTGGAACGACCTCGACAACTCGGGCGTAGTCGAACTCGTCTCCAAGAGCTTTTATCCTCTGCAAGTTCCGGGCAATCCTCCTGAAGTCACCTTCGGAGTCTGGAACTCTCCGCCGCCTAACGCCGCCATGCTGGCCTTCGGAAATCTCGGCGTCGCCGCAGGAAAAGTCGTGGTTCAGGGCTGGCTTTACGATGTAAAAAACACTGCCTCGCCTCTAGTCCTGGGCAAGCAATACTCCGATCTCGCCACCGACGATAACGCGCGCTTCATTGCTCACAAATTCGCCGACGAAATTATTTTCCGATTGGGCGGTGGCATCCCCGGTATCGCTGAAAGTAAAATCTTTTTCGTCAGCGACCGCTCCGGCCACAAAGAAATCTGGGTCATGGATTACGACGGCTCCAATCAACGTCAACTCACCCACCAGGGATCTATCTCGCTTTCGCCACGAATTTCTCCCGATGGCTCCCGCCTCGCCTTTAGTTCCTTGACCAAGTCCGGGTGGGACATCCTCATGTACTCCACCGACCTCAACCGGCTCGTCACTTTCCCGCGCTTTGGCGGTACGAATCTTTCGCCTTCATGGTCTCCCGATGGCGCACGCCTGGCGTTCTCTTCCTCGCGCGGCGGCCATTCAGAGATTTATGTCTGCGATTCTTCCGGCGGAAACCTTCACCCCATGACCACCGGCAAAGGCCCCGACGTTTCTCCCGCGTGGAACCGCAAGACCGGCGCCCAGATCGCGTTCGTCAGCGGCAGCACCGGACTGCCCCAGCTTTATACGATGGAGGCCGACGGCACCAACCAACAGCGCATGACTGATCAAGGCTACGCCGTCTCGCCCAACTGGTCGCCGAATGGCCAATTTCTCACTCTGGCATGGATCCGCAAGTATGGACCCGGCGAACCCGGCTCTTCCGACATTTACCTGATGGATATCGCCAGCAAGCAATGGGTGCAGCTCACCCATGACGGCGGCCGCAACGATTTCCCTTCGTGGTCGCCGGACGGCCGCCACATCGTTTTTCAGTCCAGCCGCTCCGGCAAGGAGGAAATCTGGGAAATGCTCGCNNCCAAACTGGAGTTGGAAATAAATTCACTTCGTCTGAACTCGGTCACTTTCGAGTTCGCAGGAGGATACGTGAGGAAGACCACCATGAAGCAGCAAACTCTGAAGTCTGTCGCCACCGCCTTTGCACTGGGCGCTATTCTTATGCTCGGCGCTTGCCACAAGAAGGCAGCTCCGCCCCCGCCACCACCCCCGCCACCACCCCCGTCGCCG
>PLUI01000237.1 GCA_003164855.1 Acidobacteriaceae bacterium | reverse complement strand
TGAGAGCTAGCCTCACCCGAGTGGCGTGAGAAATTTAGTTCGATTAGAATCAACCTATATGAGCCAGTTTCTCAAGTTTGGGGGTTCTGCGCCTTCGTTGGCATCAGCTGGTGGACTGCGGCGGCGGGTCTGCACGGCGAGTCGACAGCTTATATCGGGACACAAGCTTCATCCAGCGAGCCAGCGATTGATTCTTTAGTTAAAACTCTAGCTGAGCCTCTCAAGGCGGTGAAGGCAAAGAATGTCGTAGTTTTTGATCTTAGAGGGCCCAATGGGGGGGTGTATCCGGCTGGAAAGTGGATTTCCGATCTCGTGTCTGTCGCCATGAGAACTGAATTTCCCAAACTCAAGATCATTGACCGATCACAACTCAATTCGAACGATGAAGTGCCCGGCAATCCAATGGACAAAGTCGCACTCTTCGAGAGAGAAGTCAAAGAAGCTCGTTCGGTGGGAGCTGATGTCGCCATCGCCGGCAACTTTGCGGGGTATCGGGCCGGATCGGTGTCTCATTGAGTGTAATCGGACTATCTGGATTGGGAAAAACTCACGAAGTCCGGACCGGACTCATACCAATTCCAAGCGAACTTGCCGATCAAACGTCGCAAGCGATACCACCCTTAGAACTAGAAGACGGCTTTCCACGCGCAGGGGAAAGTGGCATAAATATGCCCCTTTGCACCTATTGTCCAAGTCCTGGCAACGGTCTGACGGGATTGGTGACGCTCAAAATCGTAGTCACGCAGGACGGCCGGCCTGACAAGATTACGGTTCTTAAGAGTCCGAGTCCCGAACTTGCCACCGCAGCAGTGAAAACGGTGCAAGCTTGGCGTTTCAAACCCGCCGTTGGCTTCGACGGTAATCCTGTAGCGGTGATTACTCCGATTCAGATTCTTTTTCGGTGAGCGTTTGTCCGTCTACATTAAACGAACGCAGACTGTTGGCGTCGTTTGAACACACGACCCCTTGCTGCCTGCAGTCTTTGATACGCTGTAGTCTGTCCAGAAGCGCGGAGCGGTCAGTGCCTGCGATGCGCCGGTGGCTGGAGCAGCGTGTGACGGGCGGGCGCGGCCAAGTTCAGCCAATTGTTGGGCTGATAGCATCCGCGAGGAGCAGAGCGGCTCCGCTCAAGACTAAAGTATCAGTGAAATAGTTTAGTCCATTGGCTATGCTGGATGCGTAGGCCACTAAGATAGGGAGATAAACAAACAGCACTACAATCAGAATCATGATCCCCAGGTAGGTTGCGGCCAAGCGCGCCTTTTTATTCACGACAATGCATGCGCCGCAAACAACCAGAACCACGCCCGAAGCATACGCCCAGAAAAGATGCCCCGGAATCCATGTTGGCGTGATTCTAGCGAGTGGAATCGCAGGCACAATCTCGGGATGCAGGAAGCTCTCAACGCCAAAGAATATCGCCGGTATCCCCACGAAAAAACGAGCGAGAGTTACCAGCCATGGCGTGCCGTCCGAAGGCGTCCTCTTCGACAGGCTTCCCGCCAGCGCAAAGGCGCCGCCGCTGAAAGCGGTATCCCTTAGGGCGATGGTCCAAAACAGACGAGCCCCGTGTTGCGCCACTATGTTAGGGATGTGAATCAAAGCCACGAAAACTAGAAGCATGCACCCCAATAGCGTGGCCGCCAAGCGCGCATGTTTGTTGAGGATGATGCTTAACGCCGCGGCAATCAGAGCAACGNNGCCCGATTATCAGAAGAACGACCCCGGTGAACCAAGGCCAGAACACATCCGCCGGAATTCCGAAAGCTACAAGTGTTACAGCAAAATCAACGTGCGAGAAAAGTTGGAAACTTCCGCTCAGCATATGCATTCCAGGATCACCCTTACCCGACTCTGAATCACAATGCCGCTAAAGAGTTGCTCATCATCGGCACATGAACGAGCAGTTGCGCACTATGTTTGATATGGGATAGGGTCACATCCTATGTTCTCGCTCAAGGATAAAGTTGCTCTGGTAACGGGCGCATCTCAAGGCATCGGCCGCGCCACGTCTCTCGCGCTTGCCGAAGCTGGCGCAAAAGTAGCCATCGCAGCGCGCAACACCGAAAAACTCGCGTCGCTGGCAGCGGAAATAGCAGCCGCAGGCGGCGAAGCTCTCTCCGTTCCCATGGATGTGGCGGACCCCGCGCAAGTGAAAACCGGCTTCCAGCAATTGCTCGCGAAATTCGGCAAGCTCGACATCCTGGTCAACAACGCCGCCATCACCCGCGACACTCTCGCCCTGCGCATGAAGCTCGAAGATTGGGACGCCGTGCTGCGCACCAACCTCACCGGCGCGCATTTGTGCATCCAACAAGCGCTCGGTGCAATGCTGAAACAGCGCGCAGGCCGCATCATCAACATCACTTCGGTTGTCGCCGAGACCGGCAACGCCGGCCAGGCGAATTACGTGGCATCAAAGGCCGGCTTGATCGGACTCACGCGCGCCATCGCCGTCGAAGTCGCTTCGCGCAGTATCACGGTAAACGCAATCGCTCCCGGCTTCATCGCCACGCCCATGACCGATCCGCTTTCCCAGGAAATAAAAGACAAAATGAANNCCGGCTACATCACCGGCCAGGTTCTCGACGTCAACGGCGGCCTGCACATGGGCTAATTTGCGCTATTTTTTTGACGGCCGCGTACCGTTGTACTATTTCGCACTTCCGCGCCAAAAGGTTGACCCCGCATTCCAGCCCGCATAGAATGGGCAAGTTGTTTTGGGGCGCTATCCTGCCTGCTGTGCGGCCCAGGGCG
>PLUI01000088.1:20701-76352 GCA_003164855.1 Acidobacteriaceae bacterium | reverse complement strand
CCCTGCACCAGATAAAAGTTAGCGGCTTCCCAAGCTACGTCCGGGGTGGTGGGATCGGCTTGAATGGCGTGTTCCAGGGCCAAGGTTTGATTTGAAACGTCGCCGAGAATCTGATAGGCGGAAGCGAGATCGAACCAGTAGCGGGCGGAATGCGGATCAAGTTGCACGGCGGCGCGGTAAGGCGCGATGGCCGCGTCTGGATCTCGGGCGACCATAGCGTAATAGCGGCCGAGGTGATTGCGGTAATCGGCATTCCCTGGGTCAAGGGCAACTGCCCGTTGANNCAGCTCGGCTCTTTCACCGAACAATGATGCGACAAACAGCCGGCCCGCAAGAAAAAGATAGACGACGCATAGCGTAGCAGCCGCGCCAATGACGACTCTTTTCCGCCCAGCAGAATTGAGGGATATTTCCATGTAGTCCAGTGAGAAGCAGTCGGAACCAGGCTATTGATTACGCGCTGTTGGGCGACACCTCGACCGTCTCTTCGGCATCGCCATCGTCATCGTCGTCGTCGTCGTGCGAGGCCGGATCGCGATAGTAGCCGGCATATTTGCCTTGATACTCGTAGTAGTAGTAGTAATCCGGCGAACTCAGGTCGACGGCATTCAACAGCACGCCCGAAACTTTCGCATTGACCTGGGTCAGAATATCGCGGGAACGGCGCAGCGCCTGCTTAGTGGTTTGTCCCGAACGAATCACGAGGACGATAGCATCGGCTCGCGGCGACAGGACGACAGCATCGGTGACCGAAAGGGTGGGAGGAGTGTCCACCACGATGTGATCGTACTGCCCGCGCAATTCCTGCAACACGTCTCGCATGTTGACGGAGGCTAGTAATTCAGCGGGATTCGGTGGAGGCGTTCCCGCAGGCAGCACGTCCAGATTGGGCAGGATGGGAGACCGGGTGATTGCGTTCTCCAAGGTCGCGCTTCCAGTCAGAACGTTGCTGAGACCGCTGCGCGGGCCCATGCCCAGAGTCTTGTGGATGCTGGGCCGCCGCAGGTCGGCGTCGATGAGCAGGACGCGAATACCTTTCTGCGCCAGCACGACTGCGCAATTAATGCTGGTGGTCGTCTTGCCTTCCTGGGGAAGCGCGCTGGTCACCATAATCACCTTGGGGGGCGCACCCAGGTTGGAGAGCAGCAGTGAGGTTCGCAGGGCGCGATAAGATTCCGCCATCTGCGATTGTGGCCTGACCTGTGTGATCAGTTCCACAGCTTCCTTCGAGGTGGCAATCACGAGACGCTTCGAGTTGGCGCCTTCGCGCGTCGACCTCGAACCGAGAGGAATCATGCCGAGAGGCGGCAGGCCGGAAATCAATTGCGCCTGCTCGGTGGTGCGTACCGTGTTGTCTAATCCTTCCAGCAGGAAGGCAAGTCCGACGCCAGAGGTTAGACCCAGCATGAAGGCGAACGAAAGATTGCGTGGAATGTTGGGTTCGATAGGACCCATGGGAACGCGAGCCACGTCGACGATACGGAAGTTGTTGGAGCGAAGCCCGGCCGAAACCCCGGCTTGCTTCAGCTTCTCCAGCAGGCCCTCATAGAGCTGGCGGTTGGTATCCAGGTCACGCTTCAGCAGACTGTACTCGATGGCGCTTTCGTTCAGCTTGTTAGCTTCCTGCTTCTGTTTTTCTAATGCGTCATGCAGCATGTTCTCGCGCTGCAAGGCGGCCAGATACAGCCCCTTGATCTTGCCGCTTACTTTCCTGGTTTCGGCCAGGAGCTGGACGTCGATTTCCTTGAGCTGGTTATTGATTTGCGCCAGTTTCGGATAGGCCGGGCCAAACTGCGTGCTCAGTTCGGCGGCTTGAATTTTCAGGTCGGCCTCTTTGGCGCGGAGGGTTTCCAGCAAGAGCGAGGCGGACTGGGAGTTAGCGCCGGCTTCGTCCAACACGCTGGCGGCGGAGGCGATGCTGTCGGTGTCGCCCGCCTGCACCAGGCGGTATACCGATTCCTTGTCCATGCGCTCGGATTCCGCGGAAGTCAAGGCCTTGTTCAATTCGTCAAGCTTCGAGGTAGTAATGTTTTGCTTTTCATCGATACCCAGAATTTCATGCTCTTTCTGGTAGTGCACCAGCTTTTCCTGGGAGGTCTCCACTTTCATCTGCAGGTCCACCAGTTGCTTAGAGAGCCAGTCGGAGGCCTGCATGGTGGAGTCGAAGCGGGACTTGAAGTTGTTTTCCGTGTAGGTGGTCATGAGGGTATTGACCACATTGGCGGCCAGGTCTTTGTTGGGACTTCTGTAATGAACTTCGATGATATGAGTGTTGGGAGCGAGCGCTACTCTCAAATTGCTGCGAAAGGATGAGAGCAGGGAAGTTGTGCGTCCGGCATCGGCCTGAAGGGGATCGGGAGCAAGATCCAGCGACGAAGTCAGAGGAACCGTCTTTCCCCCGAACTCCGGCCGGCGATCCAGTCCGAGTTCTTTGATGACCTGTAGGGCCAGAAGATCGCTCTGCAGGATTTTTACTTCCGTTTCCATTTCGGTGGGATCGTAATAGTCGACGCTGAAGGTTGGGGAGTTGCTGAAGTTGACCAGCCCGGAATCCGGTTTGTTGATGGCGATGCTGCCGCTGGCTTCGTAAACCGGCGTCATTTTGAGGCTGGCGATGGCGACCACGGAGAAGATGATGATCAGGCAGGCCAGAATCGTCCACTTGCGCTTCACCAAAACGCGAACGTATTCGCCAAGAGCCGATTCCTGAGAAAGAAGTTCCGGATAGATTCGGGGGCCCGCAGATCTCCCAAAATCACCGTTCGCCGGCGGCATTTCGCGGATGATTGGGTTATTGGGTACCAGCGGTCCGGATTCCATGCCTTCTCCTGAACAAATTTCTCATGCGTTTCACGTTGAACGGGCTGATTATCCCGGGCAACCCAAGAAAGCTGGCGAACCGATGGCTGGTTCATCGCCCGCGAACTCTCTCAAAATGTTAATGGTGGTTTCGCGGATATTCTAACATTGCTTTCGTCGAAAACAATTGGCGAATCGTGGTGCAGCGCTGCTGGTGCAATAGCATTGGTGCAATAACACGCGGTTCACTCCGGCGCGCGAAACTCCGTTATACTACCTTGCAATCAACAGCCCTACCGGAACCGGCGCGCGCGCGGGCATTTTTCAACGCGGCAGGCTGAGAAGGCACGGAAAAGCAAACTGAGATGGTTGAGGCAGGCTCGATGAATTGGGCGGAGCAGGAAGTGCTGGTCACGGGCGGGACAGGTTCGTTCGGGAAAAAGTTCGTCGAGATTATGCTGCGGGAATATCATCCCAGGCGGCTGGTCATCCTGAGCCGCGACGAGTTGAAGCAGCATGATATGCGGGCCGCCGGCGTCGACCACTCCAGCCTGCGCTACTTTATCGGCGATGTCCGCGATCTTTCGCGGCTGCAGCGGGCTTTCGCGGGAATCACCGTGGTGGTTCACGCGGCCGCGCTCAAGCAAGTCCCGGCATGCGAATACAATCCGTTCGAGGCGATTCAGACCAACATCATGGNNGCATGGGCGGACGCAATGTAATCGATGCGGCCATCGACCGGGGCGTGAATCGCGTGCTTGCACTCAGCACCGACAAAGCTGTGAACCCTGTGAACCTGTACGGAGCGACCAAGCTGTGCGCGGAAAAGGTTTTTGTACAGGCGAACGCCTACGCCGGAGCGCAAGAGACCCGGTTCAGTTGCGCGCGGTATGGAAATGTTGTGGGAAGCCGCGGCAGTGTCATTCCTGTGTTCATCGAGCAGCGCAAACGCGGGAAGATTACCATTACCGATCCTCGCATGACTCGCTTCTGGCTGACCCTGGAACAGGGCGTGCGCTTTGTGATACTCGCGATCGAGCAAATGCACGGTGGGGAAATCTTCGTGCCCAAGATTCCCAGTATGCGGCTGGTCGATCTGGCCGAGGCCGTCGCCCCCGGGTGTGCGGTGGAATACATCGGCATTCGGCCCGGGGAGAAACTGCACGAAGTGTTGCTCTCCGAAGATGAAGCGCGCAACGCAGTGGAGTTGGATGACATGTACATCATCCAGCCTTCGCATCCGTGGTGGAAAAGGGCCAACTGGCTGCACGGGCGGGAATTGCCGCAAGGTTTCCGCTATACCAGCGACAGCAATGAAGAGTGGCTGACCAATGAACAATTGCACGAATTGATTGAGCCCGGAGCCGCGGCGAAATCGGCGATCCCGGCATAGACGGGGACGGCGACGCTGAACCATTGTCCTCAGCCAGAACGCGAAAACAGAACGGAAAGCTGACTTAGAACAGCGCCATGCCTGTGCTGCCCATGACCCGCGAGCTGCTCGCCATCGATGGAGGAACTCCTGTTCGCAAGACACTCCTTCCCTACGGTCGCCAGTCGATTGGAGAAGACGATATCCAGGCTGTCACCGACGTGTTGCGCTCCGATTGGCTTACCACAGGCCCCAGGGTGGGGGAATTTGAAGAGACCCTTGCGGCTTGGGTAGGTGCGAAACATGCGGTGAGTTTCAGTTCCGGAACGGCAGCTTTGCATGGAGCGGCCTTCGCCGCAGGGCTCAAGCAGGGTGATGAAGCCATCACCACGCCGATGACGTTTGCGGCAACGGCAAATTGCGTCTTGTATCAGGCAGCGACTCCAATTTTTGCCGACGTCACCGCCGACACGCTCAACCTGGATCCGGAGCAAGTCGCGAAGCGAATCACTCCGCGGACGCGAGCGGTGCTTCCCGTAGATTACGCGGGGCATCCGGCAGACCTGGAGGCGATGAAAGAACTCGCGGCCAGCCACGGGCTGGTNNATCGAAGATGGCTGCCACGCGCTGGGCGCTGAATACAAGGGACGCCGCGCCGGCAGTATTGCTGATATGACAGTCTTCAGCTTTCATCCCGTGAAGCATCTGACCACCGGAGAAGGCGGCATGGTGACCACGGACCGCGCCGATTATGCGGAAACCTTGCGGCGTTTCCGAAGTCACGGCATATCGACCGACGCCCGCCAGCGCCAGAGTGAGGCGCAGTGGCATTACGAAATGGTGCTGCTGGGTTTCAACTACCGGCTTACCGACATCGCATGCGCCCTGGGCCTGTCGCAGCTAAAGAAGCTGGAAGAAAGCCTGTGGCGCAGGCGCGATNNGAGATTGCGGCTCGCTATGCGGCCGAATTTCGCGCTCTTGAAGCAGTGACGGTGCCCACGGTGCGACCCGACGTGAACCCGGCCTGGCATTTGTATCCCATCCGGCTGAATCTCGAAAGCCTGAGTGCAGACCGAGGCAAGATTTTCCGCGCGTTGCGTGCGGAGAACATCGGCGTCAACGTTCACTACATTCCAGTGCACCTCCATCCCTATTATCGCGATCGCTTTGGAAATCGCGCAGGCGAGTATCCGATCGCGGAGGCTGCCTACGCGCGTCTGATCAGCCTGCCGATGTTTCACGGAATGAGCGACGGGGACGTGGCGGATGTGATCACGGCCGTAAAGAAGGTGCTACTGGCATTCGCGCTATGAGCTCGGCGTCCGTTCTTTTTGACCAATATTCGGTGCTGGTCGTGGGTGCGGGTTCAATCGGTCGTCGTCACATGGCTAACCTTCGGGGGCTGGGTGTTCGGAAGTTAGCGGCCACCGACACCGACGCGGCAAGACTGCAAACCGTAATCGACGAGTTAGGGGCCAGAGGATTCGCGGATTTAGACGAGGCGCTGCGGATCTTTCAGCCGAATGTAGTTTTCATTTGTACGCCTCCAGCTTTTCACATTGACCAGGCATGGTCTGCGCTGCGAAGCGGTGCCGATATTTTCGTGGAGAAGCCGCTCAGTCATCTCCTTGATGGCGTGGCCGCTTTTAAAGCCGAGGCCGACAAGCTTGGGCGGGTTGTGCAGGTGGGGTATAACCTGCGCTTCAATCCCGGCATACAAACCCTCAGGCGGTTAGTGGATGAAGGGGTCGCCGGCCGGATTTTATGGGCGCGCGCTGAAGTCGCGCAATACCTGCCGGATTGGCGGCCCTGGCAGGACTACCGGCAGAGTTACACGGCGCGCCACGAACTGGGCGGCGGCGTCATTCTGGATGCATCGCACGAAATCGATTACATGCTTTGGCTGCTGGGTCCACCTCGCGAACTAACCTGTATGGCAGGTCAGGTGAGTGGCTTGGATTTAAACGTGGAAGACTGTGCGACCATTCTGCTACGCTTGCGCTCCGGCGCCCAGGCCGATATACACATGGATTTTGCGCAGCGAACTTCATCGCGCTCCTGCGTAGTCGCTGGGGACCGAGCGAGGCTAGAATGGGAGCACGCTAAGAATCAGGTCCGCATCACCCGGCCCCAAGGTCCGCCCGAAGTTATAAATTACGAATTCGAGAGCAATCAGATGTACGTTGCGGAAGTGCGGAGTTTCTTTTCCTGCGTGCAGGAACGCGTGATCGCGAACCAAAGCCTGGTGGAAGCGGAGTTGACCTTGAAAGTTGCGTTAGGCGCGCTGCCTTCCGCAGCGCAACAAAAGTGGGTGAGATTTGAGCCGTAAACTGATTGCCATCATTCCCGCGCGCGGCGGATCAAAGCGGCTTCCGGGAAAGAATGTCCAGTCATTCTTCGGCCATCCCATGCTGGCGTATTCAGTTTCGGCAGCTCTGAACAGCGGGTTGTTTGCCGAGGTGATCGTGTCCTCCGATGACGCTGCCATCGGCCGGATTGCGGAGTGGTACGGCGCAATCTTTGTGTTGCGTCCCGCGGAACTAGCCAGCGATTCCGCGCAGCTTGTAGACGTGGCTCGGCATGTCTTGGAGGTGGTGCGCAGCCGGGACATTGATCCCGATGCCATTTGCCAATGCATGCCAAACTGTCCCTTGGTGCGCAGCGAAGACATTCGTGCACACTGGAATATTTTTAAAGATGAGGAACGCTGTTTTCAGATTTCCGTCGTTCCTTATCGTGGCGTGTATCCGCAGTGGGCGGTAGTCTCGGATGATCGAAACGGCGGACGATGGCTCTTCGGTGACCGTTACTTGGTCAGAAGCCAGGAGCTATCGCGGACATTCTGTCCCACCGGCGCGATCTGGTGGGCGCGTACTACGGATTTTCTCGCACAAAACGCTTTCTATGGATCGCCATTTCACCTGGCTCCGATGGATGCAAACCGCGGAATCGATATTGACGACGAGGAAGACTTGCAGTTGGCGGAACTGCTGGTTCACGGGCTGACTGCACGCGACGGAAAATCTCCGTTGGAACCTGTCCGTCGCGACGCTTTCGCAACGGGGGATGCAGATGCCTGAACAAATGCTATGTGCAATCCCAGCGCGTGGAGGCAGCAAGCGCCTTCCGAGAAAAAATTTGCTCACGCTGGCAGGCGAGCCGCTGATTGCTCACAGCATTGCGGTTGCGCGCAGGAGCGGGCTCTTCGACAGCGTTTACGTCTGCACGGAAAACTAGGAAATAGCTGGCGTTGCGCGCGCGCATGGTGCGAGCGTTCCCATCATGATGCCGGAAGAGTTGTGCGGCGATCTCATCGCCTCTCACGTACCCTGCCAGCACCTTGCTCAACATCTCGTAGGCGAAGGGCGCGCGATCGACACGCTGGTTTGCCTTCAGCCCACCTCGCCGTTGCGCAGCGTGGAAGACTTAACTGCAGCAGTAAAAAAGTTTCAGGAAAGCGACCTGGATTTTCTTGTGAGCGTGACGCCTGTAGATCCGCACGACTTTCATTGGGCGGTCGTCCCCAACGGGAGCGGTTATTGGCGAATGTATTTTGGTAACGAATATATGAAGGAGCGTCCGCTGCTGCCGCCGGTGTTTCGTCCCAATGGTTCCATCAAGATTGCCCGTCTTGCCGCGCTGGCGCAGGTCGGCCATTTCTTTGGAGATCGCATGGGAGTAGTAGAAACGCCGCCGCAGAGATCGGTGCACGTTGCATTGGAATTGGATTTGAAGCTTTGCGAACTGCTCCTGGCGGGAAGGGCCGCGTGAAGGGACTCAAAGGCCGCGTTGCGCTGGTCACTGGAGGTACAGGCTTATTGGGAAGTGCGATTGCGATGCGCCTTGCGGCGGAACAGGCCATCGTAGCCGTGTCTTCCCGGAACTTATCAAAAGCCAGGGCCTGGGCAGAAGAAAAAGAAAAGACGGATGCAAAATATATTCCGGTGCAACTGAACCTGGCGGATGAGAAAAGTATTCGCAGTTGCCTCGACTACATTGAGGAGCAGGCGAGTATCCCTACGATTATCGTGGCGAATGCGTCCTTGCGCGAGGGAGTGGGTGTACCGTTTGAAAAGATTACGCACAGCTCCTTCACCAATTTGTTCGAAGTCGATATTGCCGGGCATGTTCTGTTGTTGCGGCATAGCGTAGAGCGCCTCGCTGGCCAGCCCGCGAGCATAGTATTTTGTTCGTCTATCTATGGACAGGTTGGTGTGGACCATCGTATTTATCCCGAAGGCATGGCGCCGACACCAGTGCAATATGCCGCGGTGAAGGCCGCAGCCGAAGGCGCAACGCGCTGGCTGGCGGCGGCTTGGGGTGAGCGTGGAGTGCGCGTGAACGCATTGGTTGCCGGCGGAGTATCTGCCGCGCAGTCGAATGAGTTTGTGAAAAGATATTCGGAAAGAACCATGCTTCGTAGGATGGCTCTGGCGGATGAGGTGGCTAGTGCGGCCGCGTTTCTTGCGTCCGACGAAGCTTCTTACGTCACCGGCCACTGTCTGGTTGTGGATGGTGGATTGACCGCCTGGTGAAATGCATGAAAGTCCTTCTCATCGATCCTCAAGATAATCCGGACGAGGGACCATGGGCGGCCCAACGATGGGATCGCATTGTCGATGTTGGAATGGGTGGGCAAAATAGTTACGAGCGCTGGAGCCACCGGTTTCAGTGCCCGGTTACGACGTTAAGCTCTCTGCGCTGCGGGTTTGATGATTTCCGGCAAGTGCGGCGGCTGCTGGATCTCGGCTGGGGTCAACTGATTGACGAACACGGCCTGGACTGGTGGGAGATTATGTCGCTGTTGCTGCACGGAGAATTAGAGACGTTGATTCTGCTGCAGCGCTTTGCCCAGACAGTTGGCCGCGGCGATGAAGTTCATGTTTCCCGTCCCGGCCTTCACGCCAATCTTTTGCGCTCGTTGCTGGCCACGGGGGTGAACATTTTTCCGGTGCGCCGCGGATCTCAAAAGGGTGGGTTGGCGCACTACCTGCGCGTTTCCAGAAAACTTTCCACACCGCAGATCATCGACGTTTTCTGGGACAAGTACGACGCGGGATATCAGCTGCGCGGGCGCTTCGCCCGAAGGCGCCAGTCTTCGCCGCAGGCGGTAGTGTTGCTTCCGAGCGCGTACGTGAATGTGTCCCGCACGGGGATTGCTTATGCAAATACCTTTCCGGAAGAAAACTTTCTGCTGGTCACCACGCGGCGCAGTGGCTGGGTTCAAGATCCGCCGCGGAATGTAACAGCCACGTGGCTATCCGTGTATGCCTCGGTGTGCGACCGCAGCGCCGAGAATGCCAACATGGAAAGCCGCTGGCGATCGCTGCTGAAAGAGCTGCTGAGAACAACGGAATTCGAGATACTCGGCCGCCTGGGACATCTGGAGAATTTTCCGCGATGGATTCAGCGCGGATTCGAAGTGCGCGACGCCTGGCGAAATGTTCTCGACACGGAACCGGTTCAGGCTGTGTTGTGTGCGGACGACAGCAATCCCTATACGCGGATCCCCTTGCTGTTGGCGCAAGCGCGGGGATTGGCGAGCATCGCGAGCCATCACGGAGCGTTGGATGGCCGCTACGTCTTCAAGCGAAGCTACGGGGATGTCATCTGGGCGAAAGGAAAGATGGAGGAAGATTATCTGGTGCGAAAGTGCGGCGTGCCACAGGAGAGAGTGGAGATCGCGGCGCCCGCGCTGCCGGCGGATTGGACTGCCTCCGAGAATTCGGAACGCCCGGATTTCCGTCCTTACCTGCTTTTCTTTTCCGAAGCCTGCGAGGTGTCAGGTGGCAGGCAGGAAGAGTTCTACCGCGACATTTTGCCTCAGCTCGCAGATTTGGCAATGGATACGGGTCGCGAGTTGATTGTGAAGTTGCATCCGGCAGAAAGCCATCGCGAACGAGCCAGCATGGTGGCTCGAATCCTGAGCGCCAAGCAAAAAAGCGTGACGCGAGTGGTGAGTGGTCCGCTCACGGAAGATCTTTTGGCGCAGGCCTGGTTCGGGATCACAATACTTTCCACCGTGGCGTTTGAATGCGCACTGCGCGGAATTCCATGCTTCCTGTGCAGGTGGCTGGAATTCTGGCCTTACGGATATGTGGAACAATTTATTCGCTTCGGAGTGGGGATTGGCCTCAACGACCCGGGCGAAATCCAGAGAATTCCGGAATACCTGCAGGCGAATCCCGTGAGCGCGGATGTGCGGGAGAATTGCTGGAAACCTGCGTCTCAGGGACGCCTGAGGGAGCTATTAACCGCATCGCGAAAAGCGTACACCGCGGTCAGATGAGTTATGGGCAGAATGCCAGGGACAATCGTGTGTGTGAAGGAACGCTGTTAATTCGAGCGGATGCCAACGTAGCCATGGGGACGGGACACGTAATGCGATGTCTCGCGCTGGCGCAGGCCTGGCAGGATTCAGGCGGCCGTATGACTTTTGCCATGGCGGACACCACGCCGTCTCTTGAGCGACGGTTGCGCGAGGAAGGAATAGAAGTAGAACGTCTCGAAGTCAGCGCTGGGACAGCCGAAGACGCGGGAGAGACGGGGAGCATCGCGGGCAGAAAAAATGCGGAGTGGATCGTTGTGGACGGCTATCAGTTTGGCTCAGCCTACCAGTCGGCGATCAAAAAGGCTGGATTCAAACTGTTGTTCATGGACGACCATGCTCATGCCGGGCCGTACAGTGCTGACGTGGTGCTGAACCAGAACATGCACGCGAGCCGAGGTCTCTATTCCGAACGCGATCCCTCCACCCAGTTGCTGCTGGGGCCGCGCTACGCCATGCTTCGACGCGAGTTTCGTCAGTGGCGTAACTGGCGGCGCGAGATCGCTCCGCTCGGACGAAAAATCTTGGTCACCATGGGAGGCAGCGATCCGGACAATCTAACAGCAAGAGTGATCGCAGCGATCCAGCAGCTTTCCAGCCCGAACCTGGAGACGACGGTACTGGTTGGCGGCAGCAATCCTCATCTCCGGTCGATGGAGGAATTGATCCGCAGGCAGAAGGCTCCGCTGCGTCTCCTGATCGACACCCGCAACATAAGCGAATGGATGACGTGGGCGGACGCAGCGGTCGCAGGTGCTGGAACAACGTTCTGGGAAATGTGTTTCTTGGGACTGCCGAGTCTCCTGATTGCGCTTGCACCAAATCAGGAGAGCGTTGCGGATACTGCGGGACGAATGGGATTTGGCTGTAACCTCGGCAAACAGAGGGAGGTGAGCGCATCCACCATCGCGGAGAAACTAGCCGCGCTGCTGAATTCAGAAAATTGCAGAATGAAGCAGTCGGAGAGCGGGCGGAAACTGGTTGACGGCCGCGGAGCGGGGAGGGTGGTTGCGTTTTTATCAGGCTTGCAATTGCGACGCGCGGTGGACTCGGATTGCGAAATTTTCTGGGACTGGGCCAATGATCCAGAGGCGCGCGCGGCCTCCTTCCGCTCCCATGGGATCTCGTGGGAGGAACATGCGAAGTGGTTTCGCGCCAGGCTCGCCGATCCGCAAACCATTCTCTACACAGCAACCGACAAAGATGGTGCTCGAGTCGGAGAGGTTCGCTATCAGATCGAAGGGAGGCGCGCCGTGTTATCGGTCAACTTGGGCGCAGGCTTTCGAGGACGTGGACTGGGCCAGAAAATCATCGCGGTGGCTACGGAGAAGCTCTTCCGTGATTCCGAAATGCATGATTCCGAAATCAATTTCATCGACGCCTACGTCAAACCGGCGAATGAGCCTTCGCTGAAGTTGTTTGCAGGCGCGGGTTTCCTCCGCCTCCCAGAGGAAGTAATCGACGGACAGGAAGCCGTCCATTTCGTTTTGGAGAGGAGTGCCGTTGCGTGACGGACACCATGCAAATCGCGGGCCGTCGAATCGGAAATAGCTTTCCGGTGTACGTGATTGCGGAAGTGTCAGCTAACCATAACCGGGATTACGACCGGGCTGTCCGCATCCTTCGTGCCGCTAAAGATGCGGGAGCCGATGCGGTGAAGCTGCAGACCTACACTCCGGACACGATCACCATCGCCAGCGAGCGCGAGGATTTCCGCGTCAACGGCGGGACGCTGTGGGATGGGCGAACGCTGCACGACCTTTATACCGAAGCCTTCATGCCGTGGGAGTGGCAGCCCGGACTTAAGAAGCTGGCGGAAGATTTGAGAATGCATTGTTTCTCCAGCGCCTTTGATTCGACGGCGGTGGATTTTCTGGAAGAGATGAACGTGCCCGCTTACAAAGTTGCGTCGTTTGAATTAGTGGACATTCCGCTGATCCAGAAAATGGCCCACACCGGTAAGCCGCTGATCATGTCCACGGGGATGGCGACGCTGGAAGAAATCGATGAGGCCTTGCAGAGCGCTCGCGGGGCCGGCGCGGCGGAGATTGCTTTGCTGAAGTGTACGAGCGCTTATCCTGCGCCTCCGGAAGAAATGAATTTGCGGACCATCCCGGAGATGGTGCGGCGATTCAACGTCCCTGTGGGATTGTCAGATCACACGATGGGCATCGCGGTGCCGGTGGCCGCGGTTGCGCTGGGCGCGTGCATCATCGAAAAGCACTTGACGCTCTCGCGGTCCATTCCCGGGCCGGACAGCGCGTTTTCGCTTGAGCCGCATGAATTCAAAGCGATGGTGGATGCGCTACGAATCGCGGAAAAAGCTGTTGGCAAAGTGCATTTTGGTTTGAGCGAAAAGGAAGAGGCGAGCCGCCCGTTTCGCCGTTCGTTGTTCGTGGTGGCAGATGTGAAGCAGGGTGAAGTATTCACAGCGGAGAATGTGCGCTCTATTCGGCCCGGAAACGGGCTGCACACGCGGCATTTGCAGGATGTATTGGGCAGGAGCGCGGCGCAGGGCATCAAGCGCGGTACTCCTCTAAGCTGGGAATTTGTGGTCCGATCATGAGGTGCTGGTTGTGAGCCCAATTTTAAAGCGTGTGGTGTATCCCTGGTTAGCCAACTCCGGATACCTGCGCCGACGTGCGGACGGCGGAAGCTTCTGCGTGATTACGTACCACGGCGTGCTGCCGAAGGGATATCAAGTTTCAGATGCGCAGCAGGATGGCAGTTTGGTGAGCGCGGAAAACTTTCGCAGGCAACTGCAGCTGCTGAAAGAGTGCTACCACGTTGTGTCGCCCGAGCAAGTGCGCGACTGGATCGTCGATGGGAAAGACTTGCCTGCATTAGCCATCCTTCTCACCTGCGACGATGGACTGCGGAATGGGCTCACCAGCATGGCGCCGATTCTACGCGAAGAAGATTTGTCATGTCTGTTCTTCGTTCTGGGCGCGTCGCTGGCGGAGAACTCCCGGATCTTGTGGTACGAAGAACTATATCTGTTGCTGCTGGCGGCGCCGGCCGGGAGTTACTCTTTCGATTTCCTCGGAGTAAAGCTTGAATTGGGAGATCGCGGGCAGAGAAGGTCAGCGTGGTGGAGTTTGGTGAAGAAGTTGTCGCAATACGATCAGGTGGCGAGGGCTCGTTTTATCGAGTTATCGCGGGTGGAATTCGGATTGCCTGATGGGTGGAACGCCGAATGCTGGAATAATGAAGCGCTGCGCGAGCGGTTCTCGCTACTCAAGGGCGAGGATTTGCGGCAACTTGTGAGCCAGGGGATGAGCATTGGGTCTCACACATTGAACCATCCCATCCTGTCGCAGCAGACTTCCGACGAAGCGTGGCGAGAGATTTCGGAGAGCCGTAGCCTGCTGGAACGCGCCGTCGGGAAACCCGTATGGGCGCTGGCCTACCCGTTTGGCGATCCCGCATCGGTGACCACCAGAGAAATGCAAATGGCGGAGCAGGCCGGTTTCCAATGCGCATTCATGAACGTCGGCGGCGGGTTCGGCGCGCAGCTGCCGAGATTTGCGCTGCCTAGAGTGCACGTGACGGTGGATATGAATCTGTCTGAATTCGAAGCGCATGTGTCGGGATTTCACCGTGACTTCCGTTCGCGCCTCTCCGGCGACACCGCTTAACGGCCACTTGAGTCTCCGGGCCTGATTCCCACCGTTGGTACGAATCCTGATTCAACTCATCCGAACATCGTTATTTACTGGCACCTGCACCCTTATGTTACGGATTGGTACTACTATGTATTTTCCAAGTCCGCAGCGAATGGAGAGAAGTGAGTCTTGCGTATCGCCGTGCACCGGGAAATTCCTGAAGATCCCGAGCTTCATCGTCAATGGAATGCGGTTGCGCTCCAGGCGGAGCGGCCGCAGGTGTTTTATACGTGTGAGTGGGCGCTCGCGCTGCAGGCGGCCTACCGGTCGTCGTTGAAACCGCTGCTCCTGTTGGGTTACGACGGAGATGTTCTTATTGGCGTGGCATCGTTGGCCACCGATCCGGCACGGAGAAATGTAAGTTTCCTAGCCGCCACTACAGCCGACTACTGCGACTTTTTGACTGCCCCACAACGGCGCGGCGAGTTCGTCGATGCCGTCATGCGCGTCGGCGCGGTGCGCTGGGCTGGGTCGATCGTTACCCCACAGACCGAACCGCTGANNTGAGTTCGTCGATGCCGTTTTTGCGGAGCTCCGCAAAACGAGCGCGACTTCGCTGGCATTGGCCAATCTTCCAGCCGATTCGCAGACCGCGAACTCGCTGCGCGATATGGCGGGAAAGCACGGCCTTCATGTTTACATACGACCGGCGTATTTATGTTCCCAAGTCGAGCTGGGTGCCGGAGAGCGGCGGCAGGAGCTGAAGACCGCGCTTGCGAGCAAGAAAAAACTTCGCCGCTATCTGCGCGAGATGGAGCGTGACGGACCCGTGAGTTTCGTCCATTTGCAGTCTTGGGAGAAAATTCAAGCAGCGTTGCCTGCATTCGCTGACGCCCACGTAGCGCGTTTTCTGGCCACTGGACGCATCAGCAGTCTGGCTACGCCGGAGCGGCGGTTCTTCCTGGAAGAACTCGCGCGGCGATTTGACGGAAGCGGCGTGGTCACGTTGAGCCTGCTAAAAATTCACGACCGTCCCGTGGCATGGAACTATGGGTTCCAATTCCACGGAAGTTGGTTTTGGTACCAGCCAACCTTCGACAGCCATCAGGAAGAGAATTCACCAGGCCATTGTCTGCTCTCGAGGATTGTGACCGAAGCCTGCGACATGGAAGAGATGGAGGTAGTCGATCTGGGCCTCGGTGCCGAGGGTTACAAGGAACGGTTTGGGAATAGTACGCGCCAGACTCTCTACGTCACGGCGACAAGGTCGTTGTTCCGCCATCTGCAAGAAATAATGAGGTATCGCGTAGCCAGCGCCTTGCAGCAATCCCCCAGGTTTGAGTCGGTGGTTCGCCGCTTCCTGGGCCGCGTGCGCTCGGTTGGGGACTCCACACCTTGAATCAAAAAACATTTAGACTGATGCATCTCAATTCTTGAGGCGTGGAGAGCGGCGGCGATTTTGCCATCCGAACTACAGACTGGTGCAACCGAG
Source organism: Acidobacteriaceae bacterium (assembly GCA_003164855.1). Classification (GTDB taxonomy): domain Bacteria; phylum Acidobacteriota; class Terriglobia; order Terriglobales; family Acidobacteriaceae; genus Sulfotelmatobacter. The sequence continues at coordinate 60,756 of PLUI01000088.1, read as the reverse complement.
ACCGGTGCAGCCGAGACTGGTGCAACCGAGATTGGCCCAACCGACTCGCTCGGCGCAGCGACTCCGCCTGAGGCCGGCGCCGCGACTGCATCCGCCGCACCTCTGAGCTTCCAGTCGGAGATGGGCCGCATCTCGCGGCAATCAGGAATCGTCTTCGCGGGGACAATCTTCACCGCAATTTGTGGCTACGTCTTTAAAGTCTATCTGGCGCACGCCCTGGGAGCCGAAGCTCTGGGGCTTTATGCCCTTGGGATGACGATCATCGGCTTTTTGGGCATCATCAACGGATTGGGTCTTCCCGACTCTGCCGTCCGATTTGTAGCTCTCTACACGGCGTCGAAAAGATTCGAAGCGCTACGATCGCTGTTATGGAACGGCTCATGGATACTCCTGGCCAGCAACCTGATTTTTGCCGTGATAGTTCTGAAGGCTGGCCCCTGGATCGCCACGCGTTTTTATCATTCACCGCAACTCGTGCGCTATCTTCCGTTATTCGCGCTGATCATGATTACGGGCGCGTTAAGCACGTTCTTTGGCAAGGTGCTGGCAGGCTACAAAGAAGTTGGTCGCCGCACCGTGATCACCCGCTTTGTCGCCAGCCCAGTCACGATGGCTGTCACAATTGTGCTGGTCATCCTGGGTGGCGGACTGTGGGGATATCTAGTCGCTCAGATCGTTAGTGCGGTCGTGGTGCTGGCGTTGCTGGTGTCGCTGTTGTGGCGACTCACTCCCATCGCGGCCCGGGCGCCGGATGTGACCAAGCTCTCGATTGAGCCTGAGGTCTGGTCATTCTCCGCCGCCATGTTCGGCGTGGGGATGATGGAATTTCTGATGGGCCAGACGGACCGCGTCGCCCTTGGTTATTATCGCGGGGCGCATGATGTTGGAATTTATGCTGTGGCCGCCGCCCTCGTTGCCTACGAACCGATCATTCTGCAGTCAGTGAATCAAATCTTTGCGCCCGTGATTGCGGATATACATACTCGCGGCGATCACTTACTGCTGGGACGCTTGTTCCAGACTCTCACCAAATGGATGCTTGGCCTGACATTTCCTTTGGCGATCGTGATGATGGTGTACGCGCGTCCGATCATGGCGATATTCGGGCATGATTTCGAGGCGGGCTGGCCCATCCTCGTGATCGGAACCTGCGGTCAATTGGTAAACTGCGGTGTGGGATCCGTGGGGTGCATCCTGCTGATGTCTGGCAATCAGCGCCGGCTGATTCGAGTGCAAGCCTACATGGCCGCGACCATGGTGGTTTTAAGTGTCTGGCTGGTGCCCCTCTGGGGTGTGTTGGGAGCCGCCGTCGCTGCAGCGATTACGAATGTGGGCTTGAATGTCTGGAATCTTTCGGAAGTAAGAGCGGCGCTAAAGTTGTCTCCTTACAATCGCAGCTATTTGAAACTCCTGCCGTCGCTTGCCATTGCCCTGTTAACGACGTTGCTGGTGAGCAAGGTTGCAGCGTTCATGAAGGCCGATTGGGTAATGATTTTCATCGCGCTGGTGCTTGCCTACGGAACATTTTCCGGCATGGCTTTTGTGATGGGTCTGGACGCGGATGACCGCTTGATCGCCAATGCCGTTTGGACTCGCGTGCGAGGAGCTTTCGGACAATGAGGCCCAGTGGTCAATCATGAGCGAATCGCGTCAGATCCGGCTCCCGGAAGATTTGTGCGTTGCTGCGGAAAAGAAATTTGCCGGCAGATTCGGCAATAAGTTCGGTAGCTTGGACGAACTGGTGGCTTTTCTGCTGCGAGAGTTAGTAAGTGGCGATACGGTTGAACTGGATCAGGCCGAGCAGGCGGCCGTCGAGCAAAGGCTTAAAGATTTGGGATACCTGTGAATTCGACCTGTAAGGACGTGTAGCGCAATGCCCCTGGAGTTCCGCGCGACCAACGATCTTTCTCAGCCTCTGATATGCGAGATCACGGATTTTCTGGATAGCCAGGAGACAAGCCATCTTTTCCAGTTTCCGCAATGGAACGTCACTGGCGCAAGATTTGCGCTGCTTCGGGAAAGCGGAAAGATTCGGTGGTTCTGTACTTTCGGAACGCATCGTCCTCTTGGATCTTCTTTGCCCTGGATGCGGGCTGTCGTCGCGGATCGAGGGCCGGTTTGCGATGACTGCGCATTGTGGCAGGCGGCGACTGCGGAACTTATCGAGCAGATGAGATGCGAGCGGTTCACTTACTTTGATGCTATTCCCGACTGGTTGGAAACACCGGAAAGAAGTCCGGAGAATCGTCTGCGCGATTCAGGATGGCAGGAGCGGGGCGGGCAGCGGACATCGCTGCGCCTGGATCTTACCAAAAGCGAGGATGAAATCTTTGCGAACTTCCGCAAGAACTCGCGTTACGAAGTGCGGCGCGCAGAACGCATGAACGTGTCAGTGGTGCCAGGTTCGACTGACGCGGAGATCGAAGAATTCTTGACCTTGCACTCGCGACTGGCGGCTCGCAAAGGCTTTGCGGCGGAGTCGCCTGAAGATTTGCGAGGAGCTCTCCGTTGGTTGACCACGGCGGATTCGCGTGGCGCCCTGCTGCTGGCCTGCATAGAGAATCAGGTTTACGGCGGAGCGGTCATCGGACGCGCTGGACGGCGATGTTGGTATGTTTGGGGAGCGGCTGAGAAGCACGAGAACTTCAACGTTGGCCACATCCTGCAATGGAGAGCTTTACTGTGGGCGAAATCGCATGGCTGCAACGAGTACGATTTCGGTGGTTACACTCCGGGCGCAACCTCCGGCCCGGCATGGTTCAAGGCGGGCTTCGGAGGGTCTGTTGTCCATTTTGTAAGGCCACACCGCATGGTGATTCGACGCGGTTACTACCGCGCCATCGACTTGATTTTTCGAATGAGAGAGTTGAGCAAACCGGCGTGGGCGGCGCGCAGGACGGCGCGGGATTTGCTGGCGACAAACGCTCCGGCAGAGGAGTGAAACTGAACTGCATCAAATCCATAACGAACGAATTGAGATTCTCATGCTGAACGTCTTGCGTAGAGTATGGCGGCTCGGGCGTGAGCGATCGGTCGAGGGCTTCGTCTTCGGGCGTCCATTGGTCGTTCTGCAAAGCGATGATTGGGGAAGAGTCGGCGTGCCGGACCGCGAAGGCTGGGATCGGTTGAGGAATTCAGGGGTGAACCTGGGCGAGCGGAGCTACGACTTCTATAGTCTCGAAACTGCCGAGGATGTTGAAGCGCTTGTCTCGCTGCTCAATCGCCACCGCGATTCGACTGGGCGGCCGGCGTGTCTGGGAATGAACTTTATAATGGCGAATGTCGATTTCGCGAAAGTTAGCGCTGATAATTTTCGGCAGATCCATCTTCGGACTTTAGCCGATGGCTTGCCGGAGGGTTGGAACCGCCCCGGCCTGTTCCAGGCCTACCAGCAAGGGATCTCCGCCGGTGTATTGTCGCCCGCACTCCACGGCACAACGCACTTCTGCCGCGCTGCCGCGGAACGGCACCTGAATGATGCGGGAGAGCGCGGCGAACTTCTGCGAACGTTGTGGAATGCCGGCGTCCCTTATATTCACTGGCGCATGCCGTGGATTGGATTTGAATATTCCGACCCCGGACACAATGGACGGGAAGCATTCCTGAGTTCAGAAACTCAAGCAGGGATGATTGTCGACGCGGTAAAGACCTTTACACGATTATTTTCGAAGCCTCCGCGCTCGGCTTGCGCTCCGGGCTATCGCGCAAATAAGAGTACGCATCATGCATGGGCAAAGTGCGGCATTCAAGTGGCGCAGAATGGCCCTGGGGGTTCGATGCCACCGCACTTTGAAACGAACAGTAACTCGGATTCCGCAGCGAACTCCGTTTTGCACTTGTACCGCACGGTGGATTTCGAGCCGTCCGCAGGGCAGGAATTCTCCGTGAAGGCTTGCGTGCGAATGGCTGAGGACAGCTTCGCCCGCGGCGTTCCTGCGATCATTTCGGTTCATTCCATCAACTTTCATTCCACGCTGAAGGATTTTCGGAGCCGCACACTGCGCTTGCTGGACGAATTTCTGACTGCTCTCGAATCGAAATATCCGGATCTTCTATATGTTCGCGACCAAGACCTTTACGACTTGGTGACCAAAGGCACCTTCGAATCAGCGCACTCCACGGTGAAAGTTGCGGTAACGAAGCGGACATTCAATGCTACCGCAGTTGCGGAAGCGGAGAGAGCGTAGATGGCGGAGCGAAAATCGGCGTTGCTGGTTACCGTGGACTGCCTGCGCGCGGATCATTGCGGCTTCGCGGGCTATCACCGCTCTACCACTCCTTTCCTCGACGGGCTGGCCGCCGAGAGTTTTGTTTTTCCTACAGGCATCGTGGCGGGCGTCCCGACCTACTATTCGCTTCCCGCGATTATGGCGTCGCGTTATCCACTTGCCTTGGGGCGCGAGGTGCTCGGTCTTGCAGTCCAGGAAAAAAATCTGGCTTCGGCATTCAAGGATGATGGGTACACGACGGCGTTTTTCGGTGCTGCCAATCCTTATCTCTCGCCGCAGTTTGGCTACGATTTTGGCTTCGATACATTCTGCGATTTTCTGGATAGCGATCCCGCCCCGGTCTCCGACATGTGTACCGACTCGGCGAAACGCACTCGCTGGTCGGGAAAATTAAACCGAGCCCTGGCGAATGTGAGTCACCGGATTCCGGCATTGGGCACGGCTTACGATGAGCTCTATTTTCAGTACTGTCAGCGCTGGGCCGCTCCCCCCGCTAAATCGCTGGATAATCTGCGCCGCTTTCCGGCAGCCCACGTGATTGTCGACCGGGCCCAAACTTGGTTGTCCTCTGTCGGAGGGAAGCCGTTTTTTTTGTGGCTGCACTTCATGGATCCGCATTCTCCTTACTATCCCACCCAGNNGCTCGCGCCAGTTACTTGAACGAGTCCTGGAATCGATCCGATATCGGGGGCAAGCGCCTGCGACGCTACCGCCGCGAAATCACCGCGATGTACGATGCTGGCATCCGTTGGGTCGACGCGCAATTGTCGAAGCTGGTGGAGACTATGCGCCGGGACAAACTGTGGGAGAATTGCATTTTTGCTCTTACCGCGGATCATGGAGAGGAATTCCTGGAACACGGCGGCAGGTACCACGCACCCTCGTTGGCTGAAGAATTAATTCACGTTCCGCCCCTGCTTCGCGTGCCGGGGGCCGCAAAAAGGGCGGTTTCCAATAATCCGTTCAGCCTGATCCATCTCGCGCCAACTCTTCTCGAAGCTGCTGACTTGCCAATTCCCGAAGCGTTTCAAGGGCAAAGCTACTGGACGCCCATCCGTGAGGGCAAAGCATGGAACGAAGTTGCAATTGCGGAGTCTGTTGCGGGGTGTACGAATCCGTTCCGCGTTGAACAGCGCCGCGGTTCTCGTTTGCTAGCGATTCGTGAGGCAGGATACAAACTGGTTTTGAACTTTGACACGCATGCCGAGTTTTTGTTTGATCTGAAAGCCGATCCGGGTGAGCGGGTGCCATTGCCGGACCATGCCGCGAAGTCCGAGCGAAGGCGCTTGCTGGAGGCCGCGCTGGCCCATTTACAGAAATCGACTTATCCACGCACGTCGGACTCTTACTTGCGCACACGCTTGCGTGAGATTGCCGTCCATCCCTCCAGCCCGGCCGCCGAAGCTACTACGCGCGCAGCCCGCCATGCCGCTGCAAGCCGAATCGGGTGACGAAAAACCAGATGAAGCCCGTCAAAATTCTGGTCGACTCTTTCGCCGACGAGGCACTGACGAATGCTCAAATGATCAATGCACGGGAAATCGTGAGCCGCCTCGACTCAGACCGCTTCTCCGTGACCATGTTTGTGCAGGGTTTGCCCGCACCGCAAATTCTCGCTCGGCCGAATACACGTTTGATTCACCTTCCGCACCGCTTGCAAACGATTCCTCTCCTGGCGCGATTCCTTTTCGGCGGGCAGGATATTGTGTTCTATCTGAAGGCCTCCCCGGCCAGTCGAGGGTATTTGAAACTGCATTCGCGCCATCGCAGCCATTGCGCGGTCGTTGGCACAATTGAGTCGCAGACTGACTGGCGGGAAGAGTCAATCACTCCCCAGTCGATTCGACAGTTCGAGGAAACCGTTCTGCGCTGCGACTATTTATTCAGCAACTCGGCGATGGTCAAACGCAGCCTGGAAACGAATTACGGTCTGCCAAGTGAAATCATTCCCACGGGGGTTGATACGGAATTCTTTACTCCCAATTGGGCGAGACCGGCGAACCTTAGACCGCGCGTGCTCTTTGTCGGAGCGTTGCGCGTTTCAAAGGGGCCGCGAGTCGTTCTCGACGCTGCACAACGCTATCCGCAAGCAGATTTTGTTTTAGTGGGAGACGGACTCCTGCGTGAAGAACTGCGTGATCGTGCCAGATCCCAAGCGAATGTTGAGATGCGTGGCACACTAGGACGAGCCGAGATCCGCGAAGAATATCGTAGAGCAGATATTTTTATGTTTCCGTCGCGATGGGAAGGATCGCCCCGGGTTCTGATGGAGGCCGCGGCGAGCGGCTTGCCGGTAATCGCGCGCCAAGACTACGAACCGGAATCCGTGATTGACAGCGCAACCGGCTTCCTGGCAAATGATGATGGTGAGATGATGACACGCTTGGGCCAGCTGCTTGCAGATGCTGATTTGCGTCGAAGGCTCGGTCAAGCCGGGCATTCTCACATTGCTCAATTCAGTTGGGACGTAATCACCCGCCAGTGGGAGGATGTCTTCACTCGTCTGGCGCTCGCGCAAAAGAAAAGAAGGGATTCGCGATCTTGACCCGAATTAGCGCAGGAAAATTTCGTCATCCAGTCCTCATGCCGGATTTCACAGTGCTCGATGCTCAGTCCTCCTGGGAGTTCATTGCGTGATCCCGAAGCTGGTTATCCTTACTGAGATCATTGCGCCGTACCGGATTCCGGTTCTCAACGCCCTGGCGGAAAGGCCAGAACTTGAGCTTGAGGTTGTGTTTCTCTCCGAGAACGATCCGACCCTGCGGCAGTGGAAGGTGTACAAGGATGAAATCAAATTCAAATATCACGTGCTTCCGGCGTGGCGGCAGCGTGTGGGCAGATACAACTTGTTGATCAACCGCGGAGTGCATTCGACTCTAACCCGCATCAAGCCCGATGTCGTAATGTGCGGCGGATACAACTATCTGGCCTCCTGGGCTGCCGCTTACTGGGCCAGGGCTCATCGAGTGCCATTGTTGCTTTGGTCCGAGAGTACGGCTTGGGATCGGCGGCGCGGGNNCTATCGTCTGGTGGAATTCCTGAAGGCGCGTTTTCTGAAGCTGTGCACGGCATTTGTTGTCCCTGGGAAATCGTCGTTCAACTACTTGACGGCCCTGGGGATCACGGAGGGCACAATTTTTACCGCGCGGAACGCGGTTGACACGTCTCTGTTTTCAAAATTAGCGGAAACGGCGCGCAGCCATGAATCTGGAGTGCGTGCTCGCCATCGTCTGCCGTCTCGATACTTTCTCTATGTCGGCCGTCTAGTCAGAGACAAGGGAGTGTTTGAACTTCTCGATGCCTACGCTCAGTTGGAAACTGGGCTCCGCTCGAGCGTCGGTTTGGTATTCGCCGGAAACGGTTCTGGCAATCGGGAACTGGTGGAACGATCCGCAAAAATCATACCCGGGACAATTCAGTTTCTCGGCTTTGTGCATCGCGAAGAGTTGCCGGAGATTTACGCGCTGGCCGAGGGATTGATTTTTCCGACGCACAGCGATCCTTGGGGACTGGTGGTAAACGAAGCGATGGCGTGCGGTTTGCCGGTGATTGTTACAAACGTCGCGGGATGTACGTTGGATTTGGTGCAGGACGGCTGGAATGGATTCGTGGTCCCGCCTCGGGACGCGTCTGGACTTGCGCGCGCGATGGCGACCTTGGCCGAAGATTCCGAACGGCGAATGGAAATGGGAACCAGAAGCCGGGAACGCATTGCGGCTTACTCGCCCGCCGCCTGGGCTCAGGGAATATTAGAAGCGGCGAGGTCGGCGTGCCGGCAGTCCTATCCTCAGGGTTAGAACTGGTAATATACTGGCTCCAACAAATCAAAGAATACTCAGCGTGCTTTAGCGTCTCGGAGAATTTGTAATGGCAGATCCAGGGTCGCGAATTGCAGGGTCGCGAATTGAAGGTGAAGGAATGCCGCAAGCACTCTCCGGCCGGCGAGTGGAAATATTGGAGTGCACGCTAAGAGATGGAAGCTACGCGGTGGATTTCAAGTTCACCGAAAACGATACTGCAGTCCTGGCAGGCGTTCTCGACCGGCTGGGTTTTCGATGGATTGAAGTGGGGCACGGCGTGGGCTTGGGCGCTGCCAAAGCCGGCAAAGGCACGATGCCCGCGTCGGATGAGCGGTTGATTGAAGCGGCAAAGCGAGCCGCGCCCCACGCGCAGATTGGATGTTTCTTCATTCCAGGGATCGGAACAGCCGATCAATTAAAATCCGCGCGCTCCGCCGGACTTGATTTTATCCGTATTGGCTACAACGCTCCCGAAATCGAAGACGCCTTTTCTTCCCTGACCCTGGCCCGGGAATTAGGTCTCAAGGTATGCCTGAATTTCATGAAGACCTACGGCATTTCTCCCGAGGCGTTCGGCGAGAAAGCCAGAGCCGGAGCGGCTGCCGGGGCGGACGTAGTGTNNCCGCGGGCAGCATGTTGCCCGAAGATGTGCGCAAGTATTTCAGTGCTGCGCGCGAGCGTTCCGATTGCGAGTTGGGTTTTCACGGACACAGCAACCTGCAGTTCGCCGTGGCTAATAGCGTGGAAGCCGTTCGTTGCGGCGCTAATTTCATTGACACCACGCTTTACGGATTGGGACGTAGCGCGGGCAACGTTCCCACCGAAGTTGCCGTCGCCGTCTTCCAGAATCTCGGGATTGAAACTGGAATCGATCTCTTCGACGTGATGGATGCCGCGGAAGAATTCATGGGCCCGCTGATGTCGCAAATGCAGCTTTACGACATGATGTCAGTCGCGATGGGATGCAGTCAGTTTCATTCCTCATTCCTGCCAAAAGTCGCGGCGGCGGCGCGCAAACATGGAGTGGAACTGCGCAGGCTTGTGGTCGCGATGGGAAAGCTCGATCCCGTCAACCTCGATGAAGAGAATCTGAATCGCGTGGCCTGCAGCCTGCCGAAGGTGATGCCAGGAAAGGCTCGTGAGATTTTGACTTCGTTTTCCGCGCCCGGCATCTCGGCGCACAGCATTNNGCCGATCTCGTTCATCAGCAGTTCGCTCTCGGCGGTGCAGTCCTTGGTGGATGGAATGATCGTCACCTGTGCCAAGCGCCGCGCCCGTCCCGTGCTGGAACTCGTCGCCTCGGAATCTCCTTCGCAGCAACTGGTTCTGGCGGACCTTGTTCTCGCCGAGGGTCCGGTTGTGCTCGGCAGAGTAGTTTACGGATCATTCGAAGTGTTGGAGCAGGTCTTGAAAATGACCGGCGGTAGTGTGCCGTTATTTCTCAATGATCAGGACGGAGGCGCGTGGGGCGCGGAGTGGCCCGCATCGCTGGTAGAAATCGTAGGCGCCGAGAGAATCTTGCCGGTGCGGTCTAAGCGTCTGGTTGCTGGCTACCTGGAAGATGTGCTCACCGCTGCGGCCCCGCGCTGTGGCGATTTCTGCATCATGATCTATGGCAGCCCGAGCTCCGCTCTATTGACGCATTGTTCAGAGACTTTCAATAACGTTGTGGTGCACGGTGAGTTACCGCCGGACGCGCCAGAAAACTGCTGGCAGATTGCGGATTTTTCTGACCGCATGCATTTCGACTTGGGTATTGGTGTTGCGCTGCTTCTCTGTCCTCCCAGCGGCGCCGACTCCGCGTCAATCGATCAGCTCCTTTTGCCGGATGGACTCGTGATTACCGCTGGCCACTTCCCCCGTTTTGAGATGGATATTCCGGGCCGTTCGATTCTGCGTCTCGATCCCAACCAGGCCTACCGCGGCCAGATGGACCGGTGGGTGGCCATCTCCAATCTCATGAAGTCGGCTCAGCCCACTCCGATGGCGATGCAATGAAGATTCGCGAAACGATTCTGAAAATCGTGGAATGCCACGGGGCACGCGTCTTTCTGGTGGACGCGAGCACTGGGAATGAAATCACATATCGCGAGTTTCACCGTCAGGCTTGCGCTTTGGCTGCGGAACTGCGCGAGCGAGGCGTGCGCAAGGGTGACCGTGTCGGAGTGATGCTTCCAAACTGTTGTGAGCTGGCAGTCCTCTATTTCGCCTGCATTTATCTTGGCGCTGTAATCGTTCCGATCAATCCAGCGCTCAGCAAGAGTGAAGTCCGTTTCATCCTGGGGAGTTGCAAGCCCGCTCTAGTCGTGGCGAGCACGTCGTCGGCAGGATCAGTCCGGGAGTTCCACCCGAATGTTCTGCGATTGCAAACTGCGCAGGAAGTGGATGGGAACGCACCCCACCAAATCAAGATTGAGTCTCTCCAGGAGCGCAAGGATTTCGTCCCGCTTGAAACCGCGGATGCCGAAGATCTGGTTGTGATCATGTACACGTCAGGCACATCGGCAAAGCCGAAAGGATTGGCGCACAAGGTGGGGCGCATGTTCCGCAACGCCTTGGCATTCGCCAGCGCTCAGGGAATCAATGAAGATTCCAGATTTTATCTGACGCTCTCGATGGCGTACATGGGTGGTTTCTACAACTTACTCGTATTGCCATTCTTGTGCGGGGCCAGTGTAGTGGTGGATCACGTCTTCGATGCTCGGTCGAGCTTGCACTTCTGGGAGAAAGCGAAGAATAACCAGATCAACACCCTATGGATGGCTCCAACCGTGTTGTCCATCCTGCTGCGTATGGACCGTGGTCGCACCGGCGAAGAGTTTTGCCGCAGCTCCGTGCGTCACGTTTTCGTGGGGTTCGCTCCGCTTCCGCTAAAGGTGAAACATGAGTTTGAATCGCGGTATGGTGTGCGATTAATCGAAAATTACGGTCTCTCGGAAACTTTGTTTGTCACCGCTCGTTCGGAAAACACGCGCACTAGCCCAGGTTATGTCGGTGAGGCCCTGCCTGAAATAGCGCTGCGAATCGTCAACGACGACGGAGAACATGCTCCTGGTATGGAAGGCGAAGTACAAATTCTCACTCCCGATCTGATGGCTGGCTACCTCGACGCCGAAGGGCGCCTGCTCGCAATGAACTCCGCAGCGTGGTTTGCCACGGGTGACGTCGGCCGCCTTGACGGTGAGACTTCACTTTCAATTACGGGGCGCAAGAAAGACATCATCATTCGCGGAGGCGTGAACATCAGCCCTGCGGCCATTGAAGACGAGCTGATGCACGTTGACGGCGTCTCCGAAGTGGCCGTCGTGAGTATTCCTCACGAACTCTATGGCGAAGATATTGTGGCCGTGCTGAAACTGGAGGCAGGGGTGGAAGTGGATTTGATTTTGGAATCGGTAGCCGCGCATGCCAAACGAAATCTGGCGCAGCATCAGCAACCTGCCCGCTACATGGCGATCGATGAACTGCCGCGGACAACGAGCGGCAAAGTGCAAAAGGTCCGCATTCGCGAGTTGGTGGCAGAGAAACTGCAAGTAGGCTCAAGTTCGACCTCTGCCAAGCTGGCGACGGAGAGCGCAACCGTGTCCCGCTGATGATTTACACTGATTGATCCCGCACTGATGATTCGCATCGACTGATTCGTAGTGCTTGATACACGCCGAGGATACGCGCTAAAGATACGCGCTAAAGATACGCGCTAAAGATACGCGCTAAAGATACGCGCTAAACCATGTATGAAAATTATTGACCTCTCCTTGCCCATCGAAGAAGGCATGATGACATTCCCGACCCACTGGCATCCCGTGGTCGAGATCACGATTCTAGGCCGTCACGGGATCGAAGGCCGCGAGACTCGCAAAGTAGTCTTGGGAACGCATATTGGTACCCACGCGGATGCGCCTCGCCACTTCATTCCAAACGGCCGGACGATCGATGAAGTCCCTCTGGACGTGCTCGTCGGACCCGCCACCGTGGCGGACTTCACCGGATGCCGGCCTTTGCAGGAGATCGACATCGCCGACCTCAAAGAAAGATTGGGCGATGAAATCCCGGCGCGATTGATTCTGCGGACGGGCTGGTCCGAATATTTTGGCAACATGAAGTTTTACAACGAATATCCATTTCTCTCCGAGAGCGCGGCGCAGTGGCTGGTGGACAAAGGCGTGCGTCTCATCGCGATGGACACTCCATCTCCCGATAACCCCGCCCATTCGCGGGGGACGCCCAAGGATTCTCCCAACCACAAAGTTCTCTTGGGCGCGGGAGTGGTGCTGGTGGAATACCTGGCCAACCTGAAAGCTTTGACCGCAGCGGAGGTTGAACTCATCGTGATGCCTTTGAAGTTGAAGGGATGCGATGGCGCGCCCGCGCGATGCGTGGCCATTGAACGATAGAAGGAAAGGTAAGAGAAAAAAATCAAGGTGAAGTTGAGAACAGAAGTTCAGACGTGGCTCAAGGATTGGTTCGAGAAGCGGGCGAAGATTGGCAGGCTAAACAGCCAGTCTTTACTCGACATCGACTACTTCGAAGCGGGATGGCTCACCTCGATGGAGGTGGTGGAATTCATTACCGAGATCGAGCAGCAGTTTGGGATGCAGTTTTCCGATGAAGACATGCAGGATCCGCGTTTCGTAACTATCGCCGGCCTCACGGATCTGATTCTGGCGCGCTCGACATAGCGCAGTGGGAGCAGGTAACTTCAGACATCGTGCATCGCGGCTTGGGGCGCGCTGAGAAAATAGTGGATAAGGTTACACGGCCAAAGTTGCATGTTCTTACGCTCACGCCTTTTTATCCTTCCCATGGAGACGAAGTGAGCGGGTGCTTTGTCGCGGAAGCGCTGCGGCCGATCCAGGCTCTGGGCGCGGCTTCTTCTGTGATTGCGGTCGACTCGATTTATCATGCCCGCAGACGATCAAGCGAGCAGTCTCCCGCCGATTGGATACGCTATCCGCAGCTGCCCGGCAACTTCGGACTGGCGAGTGCGGGTAAGTTTCTGGGCGCGGTGCTTTTGCGCAGAGTCCAGCAACTTCATCGGCGCTCGCCGGTGAATGTGATCCACGCGCATGCTGCCCTGCCTTGCGGGCATGCTGCGGCGTTCCTCGCGCGTCGCATGGGCATTCCGTTTGTGGTTACCGTGCATGGCCTGGACGTTTTCAATCGTTGTTTTCAGGATGGGGTTGCTGCGCGATGGCGCCGGAAAACTTCTCAGCGAGTCTATGCGGATGCACACAAAGTGATCTGTATCAGCGAAAAGATTCGCCAGTTGCTGACGGATGGAATGGCCGGGACGGGCGAAACGGTAAACCCCGAAGTTGTCTATAACGGAACTGACCCCGATGTGTTTGCACCCGGAAATTCACAAGACGAGCGACCGACTATTCTGATTGTCGGAAATTTGCTGGCGGGAAAAGGGCACGAACTTGTCTTGAAGGCTTTCGCCAGATTGAAGGATTCGCGTCCCGGCTTGCAATGCCAAATTATCGGTGAAGGCGCGGATCGAGACCGCTTTAGCGCGCTGGCAAGGGATTTAGGAATCGACGATCGGGTCCATTTTTTCGGACGACGAAGCCGCTCTGCAGTAGCCGAAGCCATGCGCAACTGCACAGTTTTTGTTTTGCCCAGCCGCTATGAGGGCTTGGGATGTGTTTATCTGGAAGCGATGGCTTCTGGCAAACCGGCGATCGCATGCCACGGCCAAGGCATCGACGAAATCATTTATCACGGCAGCAACGGATGGCTTATTCCGATCGACGGGTTCGAGGAATTAGTGCAAGGGCTGCAGATCCTGCTGGGGAACGCCGAACTGCGTGCGCAGATTGGCAAGGCCGCACGCCGGACTATCCTCAACAATTTTACTTTGTCGCATCAGGCTGGAAAGTTGATGAGAATTTATGAGGAAGCTGCGCGATGAGCGCGCCGACGCCAATCCCGGATCAGCGTTCTCTGCCGGCACATCTCGTCACTCTCGCGGAGAGAGATGTCGGTGAGATTGCATGCTTCATTGCGGGCCATTCGGGACGAACTACGGAATCAGTGGACGCGCATCTCCGTTGGTTCTTGCTGGAAAATCCGGCACGTCAGCCCGAAGATCCGCTGGGCTTCGGACTGCGCTTGGCAGATCAACTCGCAGGATGCATCCTGTGCGTTCCGCAAGCCTTTCGCTTGGGGAATGAAAGAATCCCGATGATGGGTTCCAGTTCGTTCTACGTGGACAATCGTTATCGCGGCTACGGCGGCCGAATTTTCTTGAAGTACTCCCGGCTTGCAACCAGGCAGCCTCTTTTCGGAACGTCTGCGAATGCGGAGTCCGCCGCATTGTGGAAGGCAGCGGGAGCAATGCCAATCCCATTTTCCGACGGGGAACTTTTCGGCATTTTGCACTGGCCGCCGGTGGCCGAGGAATTTATTCATCGGCGGTCCTCAAGCCGATGGCTGTCGCGTTTAGCAGGAAGTTCTATCTCTAATCTTGCCGGACTACTTCGTCCGTTGAAGATTGATAGCGATGAATCTAATACACTGCGGCTGCTTACATCTGCCGAACAAGTGAACGATCTTCCGATCCACAATGTCCCAGCAAAACTTACTGCGATACGCGATCTGCCTTACATTCGCTGGCGTTATTTTTCGGGTAGAGACGGCACTGTCTCCGCATTTGCATTTCGCGGTCGGCAGCCAGACCAGGAAGTTCTGGTAACCGTGAACCAGAGGAATCGAGGTTATCGCGGTCAGATCAGGACGCTCAATGTGCTCGATGTTTATCCCGAAGTTCCGCCGGAGGAATGGCTGCACATTCTACAGGCATTGATCGTCCGCTACGGCAAGTCTATCGACGCGATAGTTCTGCGCAGCCAGAATCCAGACCAGGAAAAGTTTTTTTGTGGACGAGGGTTTCAGCGCCGCGCTTTCGAGGCCCCCACCGGCTGGTTTCTTGACAAGGCGAATCTCCTGCCCACCCACGATTGGTATCTCGTGCCGGCGGATGGCGATGGGCTAATTTAAAGACTGCAGCGCCGAATGACTCTCAGAAACCAAGCTCGCGCATTTCTGATGCAGGCGGCCAGCCTCACTGGCGCAGATTCGTTGGCCTTCGCCATTCAGAAGCGCAAGCTCAGGCCGCACGGCTTGGTAGTCGCGATGCACGAAACTCCGGCATCCCTTGAAGCGCGGTTCCGCGAGCAACTTGAATTTGCGTCAAAACATTTTACGATTACCACTCTTGAGGGTTTTGCCAAGCTGTGGGAGCGAAGCCCGGAATCCGAAGCAAGTTCGAAGCCTCTTATTCTGTTCACGTTCGACGACGGCAGAGAAAGCAACTACTCTGTCGCGGCCCCGCTGCTGGAGTCTTTCGGCGGGCGCGGAGTGTTTTTCGTAGTGCCTGCTTTCGCTGCGAGCGCCTCTACCGAGCGCGCGCTCACTTTTTACCGGACGAGGATGAATCCAGACTCAACCCCCGGCGACGAGAACTTCGAGGACTGGAAGCCGATGGATCCCGCGCAGATCGCCGACCTTGCGGATCGAGGTCACGCAATAGGAAATCACACGCTCACTCATGAGCGCATGGTCGGCCTCTCGCCTGAAACGCTAGAGCGTGAGATTGGCGATAGCGCTCGCCAGCTTGCATCATGGACGAAGAAGCCGGTCGATGCGTTTGCGTGGACGTTTGGCTGGGATGCGATCGACGGCAACGGCTGGCGAGCGATCCAGCGTTACCATCGCTTTTGCTTTTCACCGTGCGCTGGCGTAATCAACACACGTTACGATCACCCATCGCTAATATGGCGTCGAGAGATTGAGGTGAGATATTCCGTGCCGGAGTATCGGTTTTGCTATTCGGGACTGGTCGACCTGTGGTGGCGCAATCGAAGGGCACGCTTGCGCGCAATGGTGCGAGCTTCCTCTGCCCGAAATGTCGAGTAACCGTTGTAAGCGGCAAATCGTCGCGGTGATTATCCCGTAGAAGAATGTTTCATATTTTCATTAACGCGCTATCTGCCAGTGCAGGAGGAGGCCTCACCTACATTCGCAATGTTTTGCCGCGTCTTGGTCGCAGAGAAGATGTGCGCACGACATTACTAGTCGGCGGAGCGCTGCGGAGCGAAATTACCGATTCAACTCAGGTGAAGGTTCTGAGGGAGGATTATCGCGGTGGTTCCGGGAGGCGATTTTATAATGAGCAACGCCGGCTCCCGGATTTGATTCGCCGGTCTCAAGCCGATGTCCTGTTGTCCACGGGAAACTTTGCGCTGTATCGCTCGCCGGTTCCGCAAATCCTGCTGAGTCGAAACGCTCTATATACTTCGGCGGACTTTTTGCGCGATATGCGGAACCGGGGAGATTATCGTTTATTGATCGACACAAAAATAAAAGGCACGCTCGCCCGATGGTCAGTGCACATCGCCGACTGTACGGTCGCTCCCAGCGCGACCTTTGCCAGCGAGTTGCAGCAGTGGTCAGGGAAGAACGTGGAATATATACACCACGGCTTCGATCACGAGTCTTTCTTCCGGGAGCAGACGCCGTTGTGCCAGGAGGTAAAAGCGCAATTCGCGGCGACCGAAGGTGCTGTGCGCGTTTTGTTCGTCAGCCACTACAATTACTATCGCAATTTTGAAACTCTGATTCGCGCTGTCGCGATTTTAAAGAAGAAACTCCAACCGCGAGCCATCCGGCTGATTCTCACCTGCAAACTTGTCTCGAAGGATAATCCCGGCATCTACCAGGCGGACAAAGCTGCGGAGTTGGTGCGGCAACTCAAGCTCAGCCAGGAAGTAGTCGAGTTGGGCGCAGTACCGTATTCTTCTCTGCACCATCTGTATCGGAGTTGCGACGTCTATGCGACGCCCGCTTACGCCGAGACGTTCGCTCATCCACTGGTTGAGGCGATGGCGAGCGGCCTTCCGGTGATTGCATCGGACTTGCCGGTACACCGGGAAATCTGCGGCAAGGCTGCGGTCTATTTTCCACGCTTTGCGCCGGAAAGCCTGGCGGAGAGAATCCTGCAGGTGTGCGAATCCGACGAGCAAAAGGCGGCGATGCGTGAAATGGGATTGTCCCGCTCTCGAGATTTCAGTTGGGACAAGCATGTGCACGAACTGCTGTTGTTGGCTCAACGTCTAGCAGGAAGGCGTGTAACCGGAAAATAACCGGCTGGAAAAAAGACTTCGGTTGCGACAGACGGCGAGAGCCGCCGCTTCACGTAAGATGGTTTGCAAAGTCCCCGGGGGGCGACGCTTCGGATGTGTGGAATTGTCGGCATCATTGGCCTGAATGCACCAGTCCCCGCCGAATTGCTGAAGCGCGCCAACCGCTCCCTGGCTCACCGTGGGCCGGATGATAGCGGCACAGTAATCCTGCGTGACTCCCTGCGGGAAGAAGCTGAAATCGGTTTAGGAAACCGGCGGCTCGCAATCCTGGACCTTTCCCCCCTGGGACACCAACCCATGAATGATCCTGCAACCGGAAACTGGATCGTTTACAACGGAGAGGTCTACAACTTCCGGGAAGTTCGCGCGCAGTTGGAAAAAGCTGGCGTGCGTTTTAACAGTTGCTCCGATACTGAGGTGATCCTTCAGGCCTACGCCCACTGGGGAGAAAAGTGCCTCCATGAATTCCGCGGGATGTTTGCATTTGCTATCTGGGATGCGCAGCGGCACCTGCTCTTTGTTGCTCGCGATCCCATGGGAATCAAGCCGCTGTATTACTTCCAGTCGGATCGATATTTTATTTTTTCTTCCGAGGTCCGCACACTTCTCGGTACCGGTCTGGTTCCGGGCTCCATAAATGCCGCGGGTCTCGTCAACTATTTGACCTCCGGATCGCTTTACGACCCCAACACATTAGTGGAAAACGTAAACGCGCTTCCGCCCGGGCATTCACTAACGTGGAAGGACGGGCAGACAACCGTGACGCAGTACTGGGACCTGTTCGAGCCTGCCTCCACAGTAGCTGCGGAAACACGCAGCGAAAGCGAAAGCCAGATTGTGGCAATGCTCGATGAGTGTGTGCGCATGCAACTCGTGAGCGATGTGCCGGTGGGCCTCTTCCTTTCTGGCGGAATCGACTCCAGCAGTCTCGCCGCCATTCTGAATCGAACCGGCTTTGGCCTGAGCACTTTCTCGATTGTATTTCGAGAGGCGGACTACTCCGAGGCCGAGTATTCCCGTGCGATCGCAAAGCAATTTCGCACGGATCATCACGAGATCATGGTTTCCCAGTCAGACCTGTTTGCCGCAATCGATCCCGCGATTCATGCAATGGATCAGCCCACGATTGACGGCATCAACACATACTTTGTCTCGGAAAGAACTCGCGCGGCCGGGCTGAAGGTTGCCCTTTCTGGCCTGGGCGGCGATGAAGTATTTGCCGGCTACTCGACTTTCCGTACCGTCCCGCGGATGGAGCGCTTTGCTCATGCCTGGAAAAACCTACCCGCCTTCCTCCGTACCCCGGTGGCAAATATGTTTGCGGCGATGACTCCCGCCAGCGACCAGAATCGCAAGCTAACTGCTCTCGTTCGCAACGGCAAGAGCATTGTCCATCCCTATTTTCTTGCGCGCATGCTGTTTACTCCCGAAGAGCAAAACAAATTGATACCTGCAATCAAGAGGGACTCCGCGGTTTTCTCGCGCGCGGAGAAACCGTTGACCGAGAGTGTGAGCCGCGCGCAGAGTTTGGATCCGGTCAACCGTGTTTCCTATCTGGAGGCGCGTTGTTATATGCTCAACACACTGTTGCGGGATTCGGACTCAATGAGCATGGCACATGGCCTGGAGGTGCGCGTGCCCTTGATCGACCATCAACTGGCGCGGCGAGTCCTTGCCTTGCCGGGACGATGGAAGTTGGATGCTCGAACGCCCAAGCCCTTGCTGGTTCATGCGCTGCGGGGCGAGCTGCCAGACAACATCGTTCATCGGCCGAAGCGAGGCTTCACTCTGCCCTTCGAGCATTGGCTGCGCGGTGCGTTGCGCCCAGTGGTGGAAGACTCGTTTCGCAAGATCGGAGATGGTGTTCTCAGCTCTCTGATCAGCGAACCGGCGGCGCGCGGCGTGTGGCAGGATTTTCTCGCGGGCCGAACTTCATGGTCGCGCCCCTGGTCGTTGTACGTTCTTCAACGCTGGTGCGAGCAGCACCTTTCGAGTTGAGCGATTGCCGTATGGAAAAGGTTGAAGACGCCGGAAAAGTCGAGAGCTGTCATCCCGCCGGTAAACTTCCGGTGAGTGTGATCATTGCAGCGCGGAATGAGGAGAAGAATCTTCCCCGCTGTTTGCAGGCCTTAAGAGATTTTGGCGAGGTCTATGTGATCGACTCGCAGAGCACGGACGAGACCGTCGAGATTGCCCGATCTCACGGAGCTCGGGTCGTGCAGTTTCATTATCAGGGCGGATGGCCCAAGAAGCGGCAATGGGCCATGGATACGTTGCCCATCGTTCACGACTGGGTTCTTCTGCTGGATGCCGACGAGGTGCTCACGCCGGAACTCACGGAAGAAATCCGTTCTGCAATTTTGAATCCCGAAATCAACGGATACTCCGTCCTGCTTCGCACCTGGTTTCTGGGCCGCGCCTTGCATTACGGCGATACCGGCTTGTGGAAGTTGGCATTATTTCGCAGAGGCCAGGGACGGTTTGAATGCCGGTTGCAGGATCAGGATGCTTCGATGGCCGACATGGAAGTGCATGAGCACGTTGTCGTCGAAGGCGCGACCGCAAAGTTGCGGTCGCCGCTGATTCATCACAACGTCGATTCGCTCTCGCGCTATATCCAGAAACATGATCAGTACTCCAACTGGGAATCGCACGTCTTATTGCAGCGGGGGGAGGATAAAGAACTTCCGCCCTCGCTCTTCGGTACTCAAGCTCAACGGAGGCGCTGGCTGAAGCGCAAACTCTTTGCCGTGCCGGGTTCTCCCGCGCTGCTTTTCCTGTATCGTTATGTCTTGCGTCTCGGCTTCCTGGACGGCGTGCCGGGCCTGATCTACTGTGGGTTTCAAGCGGTTCAGATGTTTCACACGAAAGCCAAGATCTACGAGCTCAAGTTGAAGAAGACTCAAGACACAAAGGGATAAGGGGAACCCGTTCCATCATGTGTGGAATTGCCGGACTGGCCAATTGTGGGGACAGGGAAGTGCTCGGGCGCATGACGCGCGTGCAGGCCCACCGTGGTCCTGACGATTCCGGTTTGTGGGAGCGCAGGTTTCCCGATGGTTCCTACGTTGGTCTCGGCAGCCGCCGCCTTGCCATTCTCGACCTTTCGGCCGACGGCCACATGCCCATGTGCAACCAGGACCGCACGCTCTGGATTACTTACAACGGCGAAATTTATAACTTCGCCGCGCTTCGCCGCGAATTACAAAATAAAGGCCACCGCTTTGCTTCCAACACCGATACGGAAGTTGTGCTTCATCTCTACGAACAGGAAGGTGCGGATTGCGTTCAAAAACTCAACGGCATGTTCGCCTTTGCGATCTGCGATCTGCGCTCGGGCCGGCCGGAGTTATTTTTGGCCCGCGATCATTTTGGAGTGAAACCCTTCTACTACGCCCACAGCGGAAGAAAGCTGGCATTCGCTTCCGAAGTGAAAGCCCTGCTCCGCGTCCCGCAGATTGAAGCCGAACTCGATCTCGAGTCGTTACATCAGTATCTGACTTTCCTTTGGGTCCCGGATCCGAAGACCATGTTTCGCGGAATTCACAAGCTCCCGGCGGGACATTGCGCGACATTTCGAGACGGCGAATTGAAGATCAGGCAATATTGGGATCTGAGTTTCCCGCGCGCCGGTGCTCCGTACCCGCGATCCGGAGCCGATCTTGCCGACGAACTTCGCGAGCGCTTTCGGCAATCGGTGGAAGCGCAGATGGTGAGCGACGTTCCGATCGGCGCATTTCTCAGCGCGGGGTTGGATTCTTCCAGTATCGTGGCGATGATGTGCAAGGCAACCAGGCAGCCGGTTCGAACCTACACCATTACTTTTCCGCGGAAATATCGTGTGGGCGAAACCACGCTCGATGATCCGAATGTGCCGGCGCGTTTGGCGCGGCAGTTGGGCTGTGACAACCAGCAAATCGTGGTTGAGCCCGACGTGGCCGAGTTATTGCCCCGTCTGACATGGCACATGGATGAGCCCACTGCCGATCCCGCAATCATTACGGCATATCTGGTCTGTCGCGAAGTGCACAAGCAGGCGACAGTTTTACTTTCCGGAGTAGGCGGAGACGAGTTGTTCGCCGGATATCGAAAACATGCCGCGCATCGCTGGGCCACTGCGTATCGGAGAATGCCCGGTTTTCTTCGGAATGGAATCGAGGCCGGCCTGGATGCGTTGCCCAGCTTGCGCGGTACGGCAATGAAGGGACGAGTGCGGCTGGCGAAGAAGATGGCTCGAAGCGCGTCGCTTGCTCCGCAAGATCGCTTCATTCGAAACTGTACTTATCTGGATGACGCGCAGAAGATGAGCCTGTATACGGTCGAGGTCCAAGATCAGCTTCGCCGCTCCGATCCCGCGGCCCGCCACCATTCCAGCTTTGATGCGGTGCGCGACGCCGACTTCCTAAACCAGATGCTTTATCTCGATACCAAGATATTCATGGTGAGTCTGAACCTGAACTATAACGACAAGATGAGTATGGCGTCGTCGGTGGAAGTGCGGGTTCCATTTCTCGATCGAGAACTCGCCGAGTTTGCCGCTTGGAATATTCCGCCGGAGTTGAAGCTCAAAGGATTCTTCCATCCCACCACCAAACACATTTTCCGCCGCGCGATGCAAGATGTGTTGCCCGCCGAAGTGTTGCGGCAGCCGAAAGCCGGGTTCGCGGCTCCGGTGGACTACTGGCTGGCGAACGATTTGCGTGAGATGGTCGATGATCTGCTCTCGGAGACGAACATTCGGAAGCGCGGCTTGTTCCGTCCGGAAGCCGTGCGGCGCTTGGTTGACGAACACCGCGTCGGCGCGGAGGATTGGTCGATGCAAATCTGGCAGTTTCTGACGCTGGAGAACTGGATGCGAATTTTCCTCGATACGGGAGCTCAGCAAAGGACGGAGGAGTTCAGTCACTTCGGCGAGGCCGCCACCGCGTGAGCTTTTCGAGTAAGCTGAAACCCAACCCCGGCACGGACCCGATGATTGAACCCGCCCATGTCCGCAGAGCCAATGGCAATAATAATAACAAAGACCATAACAATGACGTGACTGCGCAAATCGCCAGCGCGCTGATCGAATCGACCGGCTTGCTGCGCGCACCTCAGCGCATCGGGCCCTTGGTTCAGAAAGTTGTATCGGACAAATTGCGCATCACCTTCGAACAGCGGCATCTTTACTCTTACACCAAAAACAAGCGGTCTACCGACGAAGCGCTGAATGCATTGCTGCGCTGGATAATCAACGCTCAGCGCCCCGATGGCGGCATTGCAGCCTACTACAGCCTGCTCACGGGATATTCGGAATCTTATCCGGAAGTTACCGGCTACATCGTCCCCACGTTATACGATTTCGCGAGCATGACCAACGACGGGCAAGCCGCAACGGTTGCGCAACGTGCTACGCAGTGGTTGCTGTCGCTTCAAGTGTCCACAGGCGCTTTCCCCGGCGGATTGCATAGCGGATCTCATGGAACTGAATCGCAGCCATCGGTTTTTAATACCGGCCAAGTCCTGCAAGGATTGGTTCGCGCTCACGCCGAGACGAGCCGTCCAGAAATTTTGAAAGCAGCCGTTGCTGCTGGCGATTGGCTGGTAAAAATGCAGCAGGTAGATGGATCGTGGTCTGGACCCGCCGCCTATCAGGACACGGCTCACACCTACTACAGCATGGTCGCATGGGCGCTGGCTGAGTTATCCGAACGCTCGTCAGACGATAAATATGGCCTGGCCGCAGAGAGAAATTTGGATTGGGTTTTGTCACACTTCAATCCCAGCGGTTGGATCGATGGCATCAACCTGAAAGGCCATCCTGACTATCTGCACTTTATCGCTTACGTGCTGCAGGGCGCCCTCGAGTGCGGCATCGTTCGGCGGCGCAGTGATGCAATCCAAATGGTTGCGAAGTCGGCATGGACGTTGCTGCGGAAGTTTGAGACCAACAAATATTTGGCGGGCGCTTACGAGGTGGACTTCAAAAGCGGAGCACAGTTCACATGTCTAACGGGAAATGCGCAGATGTCCTGCATCTGGCTGCGCCTGTTTGAGATGACTGACGACCTCCGCTACCTGAATGCCGCACTCAAGATGAATGAGATGCTGAAGCAACTGATTGTAGTCCGCGGACGGCGAGGCATTGATGGCGGAGTGAGCGGATCATACCCCATCTGGGGCCGCTACCAGCCGTTGCGCTACATAAGTTGGGGATGCAAATTCTTCGCGGATGCGCTCCTGTTGGAACACCGTTTGACGCGCTCTTTCGACGTATCAACTTCCGAGGCATTATCATGCGCGTCGTAATTCTCAGCTCCAGCTTGTACAGCGAGACCGCGTGCGCCATGGCAGTGCGAATGGCCAAGCTCGGACAAGTCCCTGCCGGCGCGTTGGCGCTTTCCACCTTGAACCGCAGAACCTTGGTGCGTAAGCTTGGACAGCTGGGCGTGGGTGAAGTTGCGCGCTATGCGCGCGCGAAACTAATTCCGCAGAGCGGCAACAGCCGAGAACGCGTAGTCAATCCTCACCTCGAACCCTGGCTCAAACGTGACGTCGGAATGTTTCGTAGTCTGCGGGAAGTGGCGGCATTCTACGAGTTCCCGGTCGCTTTCTGCGATGACCAAAATTCTTCTGACTCGATCGCGCGTCTCAAAGAGTGGTCGCCCGACCTGATCATTTTCGCCGGCGGCAATGTCTTGAGGAAGCAATTGTTGGAGGTTCCCCGTCTCGGCGTTCTCAATGTGCACCTCGGCCTGCTGCCGGAGGTTCGCGGCATGAGTAGCCCAGAGTGGTCATTGCTGAACCACATTCCAATCGGTATCACCATCCATTACATGGACGCTGGAATTGATACTGGCCCCGTTCTTCAAAGATCTGAATATCCCGATGTGGCCCAGTGCGAATCACTCAATGACCTGCGCAATCGGCTCGTCGCCTTTGGCGTCGAACGAGTGGGTTCGGTGATTGAAGGTCTAATTCGCGGCACGATGTTCGCAGCCCCGCAATCTGATCCGGATCCAGATAAAGATCGACAATTTTTCGTGATGCATGAATGGCTGCAGAAGCGGGCGGCCGAACGCCTTGCGGCAAGCCGCCGCTTCACCGTCGCCGGTCCGGTGCATGGGTAAACCAATGAGCATGGGTAAAATAAGTAAGCTCGATACCCTGCTGCAAGTTGGCCGAACCTTCGGCATGCGCGATGGCATACTGCGCCTGCAGTATGAACTGCAGCGCGGCAGCGGCTTGCTGTCGTGGAGAATGCGCTCCGTGCAGGGCTGGGATTCCTGGGACCTGAAGCAAATCGCCCCCGGCTTCCGAGCGGAAGAAATGCGGGCTGCGCGCCGGGATGGCGGGCTCCGATTTTTCTTTACCGGTGCGCAAGCCTTGGGAGCGGGCGTCAAAGACATTATCGGACCTGACGGAGAGGCCTCCGTCCTCGCTGAAGCTGAATGCATCCTTCAGGGCAATCTGCCGTTCTTCGGCCAACTGTCGTACGCGTGTGGCGTTCCCCCGCGATGGTTTCGCAACCCGGTGACGGACCAAAGCGTCTCGCCGCAGCAGTCGTGGACCCATATGCGATTTGCTTCTCCCGCATACGGCGATCTGAAATTTATCCTCGAGCCCTCCAGGTTTCTATTTGTCTACCCGTTAGTCCGGGCTTACCCTCTCACCGGAGACGAACGCTTTCCGCAAGCCTTCTGGAGTGCGATTGAGGACTGGGCTCTCCACAGTCCGCCAATGGCCGGTCCGCTCTGGATTTGCGGGCAGGAGTGCTCGTTGCGGATCCTCGCTTGGTCGTTCGCGCTGCATGCGTTCATCAATTCGCCGTCAACCACAAACCCGCGTGTAGCTTTGCTTGTATCGATGATGGCCGCTCACGCCTGGCGCACCGCGCAGACCCTCGGGTATGCTCGCTCCCAGCGCAGCAATCACCTGATTACCGAGGCGGTTGGTCTTTGGAGTGCCGGAACGCTTTATCCAGAATTGTCAGAAGCGCAAGTTTGGAGAAACCTGGGTGCACATATATTGCACGAGGCCGCGCTCGATCACATTACACCAGAAGGTGTTTCGCAGCAGCACTCCTTCAACTACCAGCGCATGATTCTGCATCTGCTGTTGTGGGCCTTGCGCCTTGCCGAGATTTCTTCGGCCCCCCTCCACGAGGAAATTCGCGCACGCGCACAGTCCGCCTATGACTTCCTACGTCAATGGGTGGATCCGATCAGCGGACTTGTTCCGAACTATGGTTCCGACGATGGCAGCCTGATCCTTCCGCTCGCGTCTGCTTCCTATCGCGATTTTCGTCCGCTCCTGCAGTTGGGCGCCGCTGTTCTGCATCGTCCCACCTTGCAGCCAGGGCCTTGGGACGAACCTGCGCTCTGGTTTGGCGTCAAACCTGCTGCCGCGCACACAACAGCTACGCTTCCTTCAGCAGAAACCGGATACTTCCGTCTGGGCGATCAGAATTCCTGGGCGCTGATTCGTGCCGGCCGATACACTCGCCGGCCTTTTCAGGCGGATCAATTGCACGTGGATTTATGGTGGCAGGGAATCAATCTGGCCCGCGACCCTGGAACGTATCTCTACAACGGACCGCCGCCGTGGAATAATGGATTCGCACGCACTGCCGTCCATAACACTGTCACCGTCGATCATCACGACCAGATGCGCCGCGCCGACCGATTTCTCTGGGTCGACTGGGCGCAAGCGTCGGGCAAAGCCTATCCATCGAACAATCAGGCGTGCGCCGACCGTTTTGAAGGCGAGCATGATGGCTACCGACGGGTTGGCGT
The DNA here is from genome assembly GCA_003164855.1 of Acidobacteriaceae bacterium. Classification (GTDB taxonomy): domain Bacteria; phylum Acidobacteriota; class Terriglobia; order Terriglobales; family Acidobacteriaceae; genus Sulfotelmatobacter. The sequence continues at coordinate 34,807 of PLUI01000088.1, read as the reverse complement.
GACCCACCGCCGCGCGGTTCAATGGTTGCACGGTTCCGGCTGGATTATTGTCGATGACATATTGGATGACATATTGGATGACATATCGGATTACAATGATGAACCCCGCGATCGCGATGTGCGTTTGCATTGGCTAGTGGCTGACTTGCCGTTCGAAGTTACTGACTCGCCTTTTCAAGTTGTGTTCCAATCGGAGCAAGCTCGGATTCGCTGGAGTATTTTTTCCAGTGTTCCAGGAAGTGCGACGATGGTTCGGGCCGGAAAGCAGCTTGCGAAGAACGTTCCACCGGAGCTCGCACACGCGGACACGCGGTTGCTCGGTTGGGAGGCGCCCACGTATGGTGATCTTAGGCCCGCAGTTTCGATGTTGCTGCATACTCGGTCGCAATTGCCGGTTCGATTCGTGACTGTGGTTCTTACAAACCAACGGTGCAGGATCGAATCACAAGGGAGCGAGATCGTCATTGCGCATGAGAAATTACATGACGAGTCCGCGAAAGTATTTGAGTATCGCGTAAATCTTTCAGCGCCAGCGGTACCATCTACGGAACCATCGTCGCGACGGCTGTTTCCAGTGGTGAGTTAGTGGTGAGCTAAGAGTATGAGACAAGTTTTCCAGGATGCCCGCAGCGCTGAAGTCACGGTGGCGGAGGTTCCTGCTCCGAAATTGCTGGCGGGATGCGTGCTGGTTCGCACCGCGGCGTCGCTGGTTTCCGCGGGCACAGAGCGAGCTTCCTCCGAGTTCGCAGGCAAGAACTTGTTGCAGAAAGCGAGAATGAGGCCTGATCTGGTGCGCGAAGTTCTAAGCTAGATCAGCCGCGACGGATTGACGGCGGCGTTTTCCGCTGTTCGCAGTCGTCTCGATCAGCCGGGCGCGTTAGGCTATAGCAGTGCCGGGACGGTCGTGGCCGTGGGCGAAGGTGTCAGCGGAATCGATCCCGGAGATCGTGTGGCGTGTGCCGGTGCTGGACACGCCGTACACGCTGAGTTTGCCTGTGTTCCGCGTCTGCTGCTCGCCAGGATTGCTTCTTCATCCGTCAGCTTTGACGAAGCCGCTTTTACCACCGTCGGCTCCGTGGCCCTCCACGGGATACGGACGGCCGAGGTCAAGCTGGGCGATGTTGTAGCTGTCATCGGACTCGGCCTGCTTGGTCAACTGACCGTGCAGATTCTCAAGGCAGCCGGTTGCTGCGTCCTCGGAATGGATATTTCTTCTGAGCGAGCCGATCTCGCGCTGCGCATGGGAGCGGATGCGGTAAGCGCTTCACCTTCCGCATTTCGAGATTTGTGCCTGCAACACTCCGCCGGACAGGGCGCCGATTCCGTTATCATCGCCGCGCAAACCGCCAGCAATGATCCGGTGAATCTTGCGGGATTCGTGGCCCGCAACCGCGGCGTCATCGTGGCCGTGGGAACCGTTGCCATGGATATTCCTCGCAGGACTTTTTACGACAAGGAGCTCGACTTCCGCATTTCCCGATCCTACGGCCCGGGCCGGTATGACGTGGCTTACGAGCAAAAAGGAATTGACTATCCCATCGGCTACGTGCGTTGGACCGAAACCCGCAACATGGAAGCCTTTCTGAAGCTTGTTGCCGATCGCAAACTAAATCTGCCTTCGTTGGTTACGCATCGTTTTCCGATCGCGCGGGCGCACTCTGCCTATGATTTAATCACAGGGAAAACGCAAGAGGCGTTCCTCGGCGTACTGCTCTCGTATCCAGACGACGCTCGAGATATGCAGCTCATCAACATCGCAGCTTCTGATTCGTCCGTTGCCAGCCAGAAGTCAGTCCGCGTGGGATTGCTTGGAGCAGGCAGCTTCGCGGTCAGCACGATGCTTCCCGCACTCAAGCGAGTTCACGGGGTTGAAATGGTCGTCGCCAGCGCGGCGAACGGATCGCACGCGCGGCACGCGGCTGATAAATTCGGATTCCGTTCCTGCACTACCGATGAGCGGGAAATTCTGAACAGTCCCTCAGTCAACACGGTGTTCATCGCCACTCGCCATCATCTGCATGCAAAACAAGTAGTCGCTGCCCTGCATTGTGGCAAGCATGTCTTCTGCGAAAAACCTCTCTGCCTCAATGAAGCGGAATTAAGAGAAATCATTGCGGCTCATCAGGATCCGGTTTCCGCACGCCATCTTCTCATGGTTGGATTCAATCGCCGCTTCGCCCCATTGGCGATGCGTATGAAAAGTTTCGTGCAAGAGGCAGGAGAGCCCCTCGCGCTTCACTACCGGGTGAACGCCGGCTTCCTTCCCACAGATCACTGGCTGAACGATCCGCTGCAGGGCGGAGGCCGCATTCTCGGAGAGCTCTGCCACTTCGTAGATTTCCTCTGCTTTCTCACGGCCGCCTCCCCGTTGGAAGTTGAAACCCGCAGCTTGTCCAACGCAGGCAAATACAGTAATGACAATATTGTGTGTTCGCTGCGCTTTGCCGATGGTTCGCAAGGCACCCTCAGCTATCTGGCGAATGGCGACAAATCTTATTCCAAGGAGCGAATCGAAGTGTTCGGTGGCGGCAGCGTGGCCATGTTGGAAGATTTCCGCCGTCTGGAACTTATCCGGGACGGAAACAAGCGCGTGCTGCGCTCGCGTCTTCGACAGGACAAAGGGCATCGCGGCGAATTTGAAGCCTTTGTCGCGGCCATTCAAACTGGCTCAGAGTCGCCAATTCCTCTGCGAGAAATTGTGAGCACCATGCTGACCACGTTCGCGCTCGAGGAATCGCGGTGTTTAGGGCAACCCGTCACGGTGAAAAGAATTTTCGCCGGGAGTCAGGCTCCCGAGGCAAGCGGTTTCGATCAAGCTTCCTGAATGCAGCTTTCTGAATACAGCTTTCTGAATACAGCTTTCTGAATAACGGTTCGCGCCTCATGAAGATCCTTTACATCTCGCAATACTTTCATCCGGAAATGGGTGCGCCCGCGGCCCGAGCGGTGGAGTTGGCGAGGCATTGGGCGGCCGCGGGGCACGACGTCACCGTATTAACCGGCTTTCCGAATCATCCTACTGGCCTTGTGCCTCTCGAGTACCGCCGCAAGTTCCGCCGCTTGGTGGTTCGCGGAAAATTTCACGGAGTCAATGTGGTTCGCACTTGGCTTCTGCCTTTTCCCAACCGAAAGGCCTACGAGCGCATGTTGAACTACAGTTCGTTTTGCGCATCATCGGCGAGCACCGGACTTTTCTTGTCGCGGCCTGACGTTGTAATTGCATCCTCGCCGCAGTTGCTGGTGGGACTCTCCGGTTGGTGGTTGGCTCTCTGGAAGCGCGTCCCGTTCGTCTTCGAGGTTCGTGATCTCTGGCCGGAGTCGCTGGCCGCGGTCGGCATGGGCGACGGGAATTCGCTGCTGCACCGTGGCCTCGCGCACCTTGCCGGATTTCTATATCGCCATGCCGATTGCGTGGTGGTGGTCACGCCTGCTTTTGAAGATTACCTGGTAGAACACTGGCACGTGCCCCAGGAAAAGATTGCAGTAGTGGAGAACGGAGTGGAGACGGATCTCTTTGCTCCGTTAGCGGCAGCCGCCGTGCGCAGGCAATTGGGGGCGGAGGGAAAGTTTGTGGTGTCTTATATCGGCACCATGGGAATGGCACACGGACTGGGCACGATGATCGAGGCTGCAGCGCAGTTGCAGAGTACGAACCCTGAGATTATGTTCCTGATTTTGGGAGAAGGCGCTGAAAAAGAACGTATCGTCGCGCTGGCGCGGGAGCGCGGTCTCAACAACCTGCGATTTGTCGATCAGCAGCCTCGCGAAAAAATTCCAGCCTACATTTGTGCCACGAATGCCTGCGTTGTGTTGCTCAAGAAAAACGACCTGTTTAAGACGGTCATTCCCACCAAGATGCTGGAATTCATGTCGTGTGCGCGTCCGGTGATCCTCGGCGTAGACGGGCAAGCGCGTGCGATTCTGGAGGAAGCCCACGGCGGCCTGGTAGTCGAGCCGGAGAATTCCGATGCGTTGGTCAACGCCATCCGCTATCTTGCAGCGAATCCGGAGATTGCCGGCAATCTCGGGCAGAGCGGCAGGGAATACATTGTCCGCAAGTTTTCTCGTCGTCAAACGGCGGACAAATATATTCGCGTCCTCGAAAGCCTGTTGCTCTTGCGGGAAGATCGAAAAAACCAGGTCGCAGCTTAGATAATTTCGCAGCCTGGATAATTTCACGCCCGTTCTGTTTACGGGTGTGCTGCGATCACCGCGATTCCAGTGGCCGCGGATATCCCCGCCTGCATCGTTTCCTGAGCTGCCATCCGCACTCCGCTGAGCGGCACAAACAAGATGTCATCGGCCTGCAGGGTCATATCCGGAGCCTTTGCCTCCAGCATCTTCTTCAGTGGAACCCGCGTCTCCGTCATCCCCGTCGGACCTTTGCGGATGATTCGCACTGAACCCATCTTCGCCGTGTGGTTCGTCCCGCCCGCCAGCGCTAGCGCCTGCAACACCGTCAAGCTGCCATTATCCACCAGCAATCCTGCCGGACGCCCCACATCGCCTACCACGTAAATGATCGGCGCTCGCGGCACAGTGATCGTGTCGCCGGGAAGAATCTCGACATTGTCCTGTAAATCATCAGCCAGATTCCTCGGCAAACTAAGGTTAATTGGCGCGGACGGATCGTGCTGCCGGATGATGCTTACCTTGCGCCCTGCCGATGGCGAGAATCCTCCCGCAGCCGAGAGGAGATCGTACAACTTGCGGTTTCCAACCGCTGGATAAATCCCCGGCCGCGTCACTTCTCCCAGGATGGTCACCCCCTGGGAAGCAGATTCGTCCAGGAAGATCGTAACGTGCGCCCCGCGGACGAAGCCCCCGTCTTCTAACCGCTTCTCAATCAGCGCCTGCGCCTCTTCCACCGTGAGATCGCCTACGTGCACATAATCGATCAGCGGAAGATACACATCTCCCGAATTGCCGATTCTTGCTTTGGTGGTAAGCTCCGGAACGTTATAGACGCCGACTTCGATCAAATCTCCCGCGCCGAGCCTCAGCGACCCCGAATTTTGATCGGCGGGAACCACCGCAGGAACAACCGATGTTGAGGGAGCAACGCTCGCAGAAGCCTTTGCCGGATCAGCATTGCCCGTCCCGCTTCCAGTCCCAGCTTGAGACATCGGCTGCGCCGCAGGCAGTCCTGTCACGGCGTTCCCTGTGGATGACGTTGCGGGCGCTTGCTGCCCCGCAGCGTTCAGCCCTAAAGCGAAGACTAAAACGCCAGCGAACCCGAACAGGCTACCGCTCCAGGCAAAATTGAATCTGCCGAACTCCATCACAGGCCTCGGTGGAAGAAGGATCGTGAAAGTTTAGCACAGCCATCCACGACGATCCCATCGCATTCTCGCCTCATAATCGGAAACAGATCGGTTTTCCACAGATTTTTCACTGGGAGCCAATTGAAGCTGACCTGCAAGGCTGCTAAATTTCCAAACAACCATCAAACGCAAACCGAACCAGAGAACCCGCTAACCAACTAGCGGCGGCGTCAAGCTGCTGCAATACTTTGCTGTTGGGTTGGATTGCGCGCCGACGTTCGTGATAGCTGGCCGAGGGGGACAGTTGACGGTAGTATTTTTCGGGATTTTCTTTTTGTCGCTGCTGTTCTCGTTCGTCCTCACCCGTTATGTGCGCGACGTTGCGTCCCGGCGGGGATGGGTGACCGTTCCTTCTCAGGAGCGGCATCTGCACTCCACTCCTCTGCCGCGCCTCGGCGGCGTGGCTATTTTCATTTCGTTTTCCTTGAGCATGGCAGTAGCTGCGCTCCTGGGCGCGTATCTTCCTAACCTGCACTCCGCCCTTTCGCTGAAGACTATACTCACCATTCTGGTTCCGGCTTCGATCATCTTCCTTCTCGGAGTCTATGACGATCTCCACTCTGTCGGTCCCTACGTAAAATTCGCTGTGCAATCAATTGCTGCCACCATGCTTTTCATGGGTGGCCTGCGCATTCTTAATATTCCAGTACTGTTCGGCGAACATCAGCTGCCCTGGTTTGTGGGCTTGCCCTTCACCATTCTGTGGGTCCTGGCCATCACCAACGCCTTCAACCTGATCGACGGCCTCGACGGTCTGGCCGCCGGTTCGGCGTTGTTCTCCACGCTCGTAGCCTTCGTGGTTGCCCTCTTGAACGGATACTCCCTCGTCACCGTGATGACGATCGCCCTGGCCGGCGCGATCCTTGGTTTTCTGCGCTACAACTTCAATCCCGCCACAATTTTCCTGGGAGATTCCGGCAGTCTGTTCATCGGTTTCCTGCTCAGCGCGCTTGCTCTTGAGGGAGCGCAAAAGGCCCCCACCATCGTTGCCGTCGCTATCCCGGTAGTTTCTTTTGGCCTGCCAATTCTTGAAACTTCGCTCTCCATTTTGCGCCGCTTGATCAGCGGTCGTCCTGTCTTCACCGCCGACCGCGAGCACATCCACCATAAACTTTTGCAGCATGGGCTCACTCACCGTCAAGTCGTGATTGTTCTCTATGGTGTGTCCGCCGTCTTTGCGCTCCTCAGCCTGTTCTTGCTGTGGCCCACAGGGAGTTCGCTGGGATTGGTTCTCGCTGTTCTCGGAACCGGCATCTGGATCGGCGTTCAGCGCCTCGGCTATNNCGCCACGGAAGAACTGAAAGTGGTTCACGATTACGAACAACTCTGGCGCGTTCTGCAGGCCGCCTTCAACTCCAATGACTTTGACGGCTTCGACGTTCGCTTCAAACTTTTTCCCGGCGAGTCCTGCCCCGCAATCGTCGGTGCGGCCGCGCAGCCCCGGCGGGGAGAAGTTTCGTATCACTGGGGCAAGACTGCCGCAGCCCGATCACCTGATGGTTTGTCGCAGGCTGGTCTGTCTCAGGCTGGTTTGTCTCAGGATGGTTTGGCGCTGTGGACGCTCTCACTCGATCTCGTAAGTTCGTCCAATCGTCACCGCGGAGCGCTAGTCGTCCGTCGCCTCTACTCGCAGCGGGATCTGCAGTTGGATATCAATCTTCTCACCTCGAGATTCCCCGTTGCNNACTCATGTGGGGACAGCCGCTCTCGGCTGTCCCTGCGGCGCAAGTGTAATCGGGCCGCCGTCGTCCCCATTCCCGAACTGTCATGCTGAGCGGAGCAGTGAGGAGATCGTAGCGATCCTCACTGCGAAGTCGAAGCATCCCTACCTCACCAAGCCTCCATCGTGCCAATTCCGCCCCTGCTTCGCCGCCCCGAACTCATGTAGGAACAGCCGCCCTCGGCTCCCTGCGGCGCAAGTGCATCGGGGCCGCTCTCGACTTAGTGAAAGGGCACGGTTTCCGCTCGGAAAATAATCCGATTCACCGAGGGTTCGGGAAGGGCACTACTTCAGAGGTTGCGGAAAAACTCGATTTTGATCTTGCTTTTGGGTGGCGCAGCGGTTTACCTCTGCGATAACCGCCATGTTTTCTGCCGGCTTTAGCCGCTGAGGGACGTTCAATCCCGTCCAATAGACCTTTTCAGTCGTGCCGTTAAATCCTTTTCAAAACCGCCCGCGCTTAGCGACTGAGGGATTTCTAGCGACAAGATGTTGGGACAAAGCGGAGAAATTGGATGGGAACAATCAAACACACGCCCACGAGGGCGCGATGCAGAGAAAATTATAGGGAGGGCTGACGGTTAAAGTTTAGCGCTGGCGTAAGAATTGATTTCGCAATTCAAGCAAACTTCTTCAAAAGCGGGTGCTGTCCACTGCATTGAATTCCCCCAGTATCAAGGCATTTCCTGCCTCGAACGTGATACAAGTCTAACCGACGCCCCCAGCCAAAATCAATACCGGAACGAAAGAAAAAAGACTCTAGAAGCCGCCGTGAAATCCTGTATCCAGTTGCAACTTCTTGCATACCGCCGCTCAATTGAAGCCGTTTCACAACACTTGTGTTTTTGGCCGGTTACCCGGCATGTGTGGTGTAAGATGGCTGGGATTTCATCAACTGGGAAACCCGATCCCGGTTGCTCCGCCTGGCTTAAGAAATAATTTCAGGAACCAGGAGACTGTCGATGAAGCACATTCTGCCTGCAAAACAATTCGTCCCAACTTTCACCCCAATGCGCTCCGGCCTGATTATCGCCTTAACGCTGGCCGCCGTTGCCAGCGCGGCTTTCGCTCAATCCCGTCCCGCTTCGACGCAACTTCAGCCTTCAGTCGCCCCGTACGACACCTCGGCCCTAAGTCCGGGTTCGAACGGAGGCGCAGCCGGAGACATTGCCGTACTCGACACCGACAATCAGCGCGTGGAAATCTTCAATAGCAGGGGAAATTACGTCAGCCAGTTCGGGCACGGGTTCTCCCTGCCCACTGGCATCGCGCTCGATGCCGACGACATCTACGTGAAAGATGGCAACCTGAATTGTCAGGCCGACAAGTTCGATGCGGAAGGGATTTTCCTCCTTCAATTCGGCGTATGCAGCTCGGGCACGATCGGTCTCGGAATTTTCGACAACATCGGCAGCGTCGCGGCCGATCACTCCGGCAACGTTTGGGTCACCAGTCCTGACTACTACTACATGCAGAAGATCGATGCCTCCGGAAACTTCCTGAGCATCGTGTGCATGGCCAACGTCCTGTCAGGATGCCCGCCCGCGACCTCCTTTTCGGTTCAGCCTTATGGTATTGCCCTCGACGCCAGAGGCAACATCTATGTCACCAACGTCTACCCGTTCAATGGTGGCTTCAACGTTGTAAAATTCAACGGCAGCGGCGTCTACATGGCAACCATCGGTTCTTCGGGCTCCGGCAACGGACAATTCAACGATCCCCAGAATGTCGCCATTGATGCGAGCGGCAACATCTACGTCGCCGACAGCGGCAACAACCGTATCGAGAAGTTCGGCCCCAATGGAAAATACCTGAGCCAGTTCGGATCGTTCGGGTCCGGCGATGGACAGTTCAGCTACCCGGTCGGCCTAGCCTTCGATAACGGCGGCAACATCTACGTCAGCGACGTTGGCAACAACCGGATCCAGAAGTTCGACAGTGACGGAAAATACCTCAGCCAGTTCGGATCATACGGATCGGGCAACGGGCAGTTCTTTGCTCCCTACGGGGTAGTCGTCGGGAAGTGAGTCATCAGATCGGTTTGATCGGGACCAGCATGTTCTAGTAGCCAGAATCGCGCTTCGCGGAGTTTTCCACACCCCGAACCACCCCCGCCACTTCTTCATTCCGCCATGCCTGTTTATCTTAGGACACCAGATTTTACTGCGGGACTCTTGAGGACTTCGCAAGCATGTTTAGCCAGACGGTTTATGGTTCCACGTTTAAAGACGTACATTTCGTTCCCCTGCAGTCCGCCACGTTCTGTATCCAGTGCGAACTGATCAGCACGAACTACCGTACTTATTGCCTGGCCTGCGGCAATACTTCGCTCTTGAGTCTCTCGCGAGTTCTGGGTGGAACGCTTCGTAATCAGCAGACCGCCCATCTCATCACCGATTCCGAACTCGACAGTCTCGTCCGCGATTTGCTGCGCACCGTGCCCGATCCTCAAACTGTCAGCAAGGAAATCACGAATATCGCGGACTACCAAACCCGCACCCCCTCGACTGCCCTCCGCAGCCAGCTCCGCGTTGCCAATGCCGCTCATCCCGTTTCCGGATTTCGCGCCGTACGTGCCGGAGAAGAAGTCGACATTCATGCCGCGGAATTGAATCTTGAACCCGCCATCAGTGCGATCACCGAACGCGCCCAGCATCTAACCGGCGCCACCGGTGCTGCCATCGCCCTGCGCGCCGGAGATGAAATCGTATGCCGCGCCCGTGCCGGCCGCACCGCTCCCGACCTCGGCGTCCGCCTGCAAACCGATATCGGCATCTCCGCCGAAGCCGTCCGCACCGGCGAAGTAATGCTGTGTCATGACGCCGAGCGCAACCCTCGTGTCGATCTCGCCAGCTGCCGCCGCCTCGGCGTGCGCTCCATCCTGGTCTCTCCACTGCGTTACTATCGCCGCACGTTGGGCGTCTTCGAAGTGCTCTCCTCATCTCCCAGCGCCTTCGACGAAAAAGACGTCGCCACCATGCAACTGCTTTCCAGCATGATGGTCGCAGCGATTTCCCGCATCTCCAGCCTGCATCAATCCCGGCTGGCGATGAAATAACTTCTTCGGTTTTCAGGAGACGGAGAGAGCGTCTGAATAGACGTTTTTGAACTCCTGCTTTTGCTTTTGAGCTTCCGCTCCTGCTTTTGGGTGGCGCAGCGGTTCACCGCTGCGATAACTCCCAGGCCTTGAAACCGCGGCTTCAGCCGCCGAGGGGCCGCCGTTAAACCCTTTAAAACCGCCCAGCCACTCACCGCCGCGCTAACTGGTATGTTCTCAATGTCGGCTTTACAGTTTCCTGAAAAACTCACGATTCGTATCAGGGCATCGCCTCAGCGATGCCGCAAGCCTCCAGAATTAGACGCCGGCTTCAGCCGCTGCCCGATGTCCCGCCAATAGCTTCAGCGCTTCGAAAAAGGACACACGACACTAATACGCCCAGTATCCGTTGGGATAAGTCGCGCTTTGCAGCCCCGTGACNNGCGCTCAGTAGGCCCAGTAGCCGTCGGCGTAAGTCGAATCTTGGATGCCGACGTATACGTTGCGGCCGAAGAAGAAGGGAAGTCCCCAATCGAAGTAGTACGGCGCCGTAGTCCCGGAAATACCACCCAGCTCGCCGTAGGCGAAATCATTCACCTCAAACAAACTATCGGCATTCGCAATGCTGAAGCTGACGGTCCCGCTGTTCCCATTCCCCCCCTGATTGGTCACGTTGGAAAAATTCTGCGTAGTGGCCGGACAATAAAATCCCGGCTCGTCGCCGCACTCCGTGATTCCCGCCAGGCTGCTGTCCAAAAAGTAGTAACCATTCGACCCGCTGTCGATGAAACTGTCGGGATACGCCACGGTCTGATAGGTCGTGGTGAAATTTCCGTACTCGTCCGCCGTATAAATCGTTGCGCCGCCCAGCGCATTATTCGACTGCGTTCCAATGCCGAAGACCAGCGACCCACTCAAGGTTGGCTCTTCTCCTCCCGAAACCGCTGGTAACTCTACGATCACGCCATTGTTATCAGTGGCGAATAACGAAACCGGATTTTGCACTTCCTGCGCCGAGGTCGCAGTGATCGCCGTGCAGCTCGCAGCGGAGGGACACTCGTAGTAGATATTCGCCGACGCCGGGCAGGTCGGATCGCCGCAGTCCTGCGCAAACAGCCCGACCCCGACAATCCCATTCGCGCCCAGCGTCTCCAACGTATCTGACGACGCTCCAAAACTCGAGCAACTGCTCGGAACCGCAGTGCTCGTGCCGATCACCTGAATCGGTACGGAACTTGCCTTCTCGCTGGCCATCTCCACATCTGCCGTCTGCACCGGTCCCCACGTATATCCGCTCACAAACGGGAAGCATTCCACCACCGGATCCCCGCCCGAAGTTTGCTGCGGCAACGGAAGCGTCATCGCCGACGATAAAATCCTCAGTCCTGAACTTCCCGTGTCCACCAAAATGTTGTCAACCGTCTGGCAAGTGGACGTTGTCGGAACGCAAACTGTCACGCTGGCGAAGGCCGCATCCACGTAGTCGATCCCCGCCGGCCCGCCATTCACCGAAATCGGCGCCACGTTCGCTCCAGACGTCGCGATCGTCTGGACTGTCTGCGTCGTGCCGCTACCACTACTACTGCTGCTACTTCCTCCGCCGCAACCAACCAAAAATGCGAATGCCACAAAAATCGTGCCCAGCGAAAACATCCGCAAACTTCTCATTGGATGTCCTCCGCGCGCGCTCCTGCCGGCAGCATCTCCGGCACATAAGCCCGCCCAACAAATCCCCGCGGATGTCCCCCCACATGCATAACCAGCCCCGGCTCTTCGATCACCAGCGGCCTTCGCCCTACCCGAACCGCCCTCTGCGCCTTAGCCGCCTGCACATATTGATCGAAGTAACTGCCCAGCACCTGCCGCATGTCAGGCGGCCATGGTCCCTTCCAGCTAATGGCAAACACTTTTCCCGCCGAGGCTCCTGAAAAAGAAACGTATTCCCGCACCACCGTTCCCGACGCCGTTTGAATCTCATGCACCGTATACGACGCCATGGCGGTCGTGCGCAGCGTGCCCTGCAGGTGAACCTGATCGGCCTGCACCGAGGCGAAGTCCCCACCCAGCGCCGCCCAGGCTGGAAATGCAGCCCCCAAAATTAGGACCACGGCACCCACCACCAGCCCTGCCTTGAAGGAAACTGGGCGCGTCAGCATTAAAGTTTTTGTGAACATTCCGGCACTATCGGTATCAGAATTAGATACGTGCTGTATCGTGCGGGGTTGCCCTCATCCAATCCACCCCTGGTCGAATTGGTCGATTGCGCAAGCCATGTGCAGGTCCTGCTCACTCGTGTTTTCAGCGATTTGCGGAGCCCCTGCCCTTCTAATTTTCTTATTGCTTTCTTTTTCCCGATCAAGGATTAATATGTACACACCGGACTTGGGACTCCCCAATGGAAGCCATTGCTCCTGTATTACGTCCTGTCTCCTCGAACCGCCGCGGTCGCGTGCGGCAAAAAGTTCACGTGCCCGCTTATGCCAGTTTCAGCGCTGGATCCCACAGCGAAATGCTGGACCTCTACGAAGTCCTCGACATCAGCGAAAGGGGCATTGCCCTCCACTGCTCCTCACCAATGGAAATCAACCAACCCGTGGAACTGCGTTTGGATCTCGCCGAAGCCTCTGGCCAGATTTCCTGCACTGCCCGCGTAGCCTGGTCGGACTCCACTGGACGCGTCGGCTTGGCTCTTCCACTTCTCACCGGTGTCGCCGGCCACGATCTCTCTGAGTGGCTGTTCCTGAATGCGCTCGCGGCGGCTGCCAATGCAGAGCCTCCCGAACTGCGCTCCGAGAATTTTCGGAGTTCCCTTCTTCAGCAAAACTATACCGATATCCTCAGCGCCGCCTCCGCGGTGCAGCGAGAAGCGGAGTCCCTCGGAGTGGATCTGGAAGCGGTTCTTGCCTTGGTCGCTTCTCGTTCTCGATCCTTGCTGCGGGCTGCCGGCGCTGCCATCGCTCTTGAAGAAAAAAAACCCGAAGAAAAAAAAGAAGACAAAAACGAAGCACAAAACGCCGGTACCATGATCTGCGGTACGATGATCTGCCGGGCCAGTTCCGGCCCCAGCGCCCCGCCCGTGGGTGCAACTCTGCAAGTGGGTTCGGGTTTTTCCGGCGAATGCGTTCGCACCGGAAAATTGCTGCGCTGCGACGATACCGAGACCGACGAGCGTGTCGATCGCCAGAGTTGTCGCGCCCTCGGCATTCGTTCCATGATTGCCGCCCCGCTGCGTATAGGCGCAAAAGTAGTTGGACTGCTCGAAGTGTTTTCCTTGCAATCCAACGCCTTCAGCGAGAACGACAGCGCCGTGCTCCAGCGGCTCGNNGCGGAAACAATTCAAGCCGCAGTCAGATCGGCGCGGGTCCACGATTCCTCCGCTCCACCTCCCGCCTCTCCAAAACCTTTTTCTCCCTCGCCGGGCAGTGTTCTGTTCGCCCACCTGCCCGAAAGTGATACAGAAAAAGATCTCACCGGCAATCCGGACACAGATACAGATAAAGATCAGGATAAGGTCGGTGGCATTCGCCTGCCGCGAGCTCACCTATACCTCTTATTCCTGGTCGCAGCGACCATTTTCCTCGTATTAGGTTTCTTGGCTGAACCGTGGATCCAGGAAAAGCTTCAGGCCCGCAGCCGAAATAATAGCAATGACGCAGAGCATACCGTTCTCGCCTCCTCGCAGGCGCCGCTGGAGGTTGCAAACTCGGCTGCAATTCTGTCAGCCGATTCTGCCAACCTCGCACAGCTTCGGGAGCTCGCGAGCCGCGGCGATCCAGCGGCCGAAAACGCTCTGGGTCTTCTCTATGCTGCTGGAGATGAGAAACAGGGAATCCAACGCGACGAAACCGACGCAGCTCGCTGGTTCATGAAGGCCGCCGAGCATGGCAACGTTCCCGCCCAATCGAAGTTGGGATCGCTCTATTGGGGCGGCCGCGGCGTAACCAAAGACGACAACCAGGCCTATTTTTGGACCGTGCTCGCCCGCGCCAACGGCGATGACGCTAGCAAAGCTCTCGCCCCATTCA
>PLUI01000088.1:4619-20696 GCA_003164855.1 Acidobacteriaceae bacterium | reverse complement strand
AAGCCCAAAGCCCAAAGCCCGAAGCCCAAAGCCCGAAGCCCGAAGCCCATTCCCTCCCCGGCGTTAGAATAGATACCAGGTCCCCCGTGCCCACCCTCCGTACCATCCTCGACCAGCGAGTCCGCGAAGCCGACGCCGCTCTCTACGAAAAGCTCGACAACAACCGCGTCCGCTGCTTCGCCTGCGGCCACTGCTGCCCCATCCCGGAAGGCCAGCCCGGCGTATGCAAAGTTCGCTACAACCGCGGTGGCACGCTGTATGTTCCCTGGGGCTACACCGCCGGAACGCAATGCGATCCCGTCGAGAAGAAGCCGTTTTTTCACGCGTATCCCGGCGCGCTCGCCTACAGCTTCGGAATGCTGGGCTGCGATCTGCACTGCGCCTACTGTCAGAACTGGGTTACTTCGCAGGCTCTGCGCGATGCCAACGCCGTCTCGCCTCCGCTGCCAGCCTCGCCCGAACATCTGGTGCGTGAGGCCATCGCCCAAGGCGCAAAGATTCTGGTCAGCACCTACAACGAGCCGCTGATCACCAGCGAATGGGCGGTCGCCGTCTTCAAAGAGGCGAAAGCCGCCGGACTCATCACCGGCTTCGTTTCCAATGGCAACGCCACGCCGCAAGTTCTCGAATACCTGCACCCCTGGATCGATCTATACAAAGTCGATCTCAAAAGCTTTGACGACCGCCACTATCACGAACTCGGCGGCCGCATCGGCCCCATCCTCGACAGCATTCGCCGCATTTATGAAATAGGTTTCTGGCTNNCTCACCGAATTCCTGGCCGGAATTTCTCCCGACATTCCCTGGCACGTCACCGCCTTTCACGGCGATTACAAAATGCAAAACGATGTCGCCCGCGACACCACCGCGGACGACCTTCTCGGCGCCGTCGAAATCGGCCGCCAGTCCGGCCTTCGCTACATCTATGCCGGCAATCTCCCCGGCCAGATCGGCCAATGGGAGGACACCCGCTGCCCGCACTGCAACGAAACGCTGATCGAACGCTACGGCTACCTGATCAAACACTACCGCCTCACTCCCGACGGCCATTGCCCAAAATGTGCCACCGCGATCCCGGGTCGCTGGTCTGCAAGCTTCGAAGGCCAGATCACTTCCCGACCTTTCTCCCCGCGTAGCGCGCGTTTGCTTACAATCCGATAAGGTTTTATTAGTTGTTTACCCTTAGGTTGTCATTCCGAACGGCGCGTTCCTTGCGCCGTGAGGAATCTGGGTGTGCCGAAATGCTCATGTGAAGACAGCCCGACATGCTCCTGTGGGGACAGCTACCCCGAGCCTGCCCTGAGCGAAGTCGAAGGGGCTGTCCAGTCGAGCGAAGCTCGACAGCCCTCTGTCGAAGCCGCCCGCACTTGATTTTGGGTGGCGCAGCGGTTCACCGCTGCGATAACTAGCTTGCTTCATGTCGGCTTCAGCCGCTGAGGTACGCTGCTCAACCCCGCCCGCGTTTCGCCGCAGCCCGACAGCAGCGCTGATCTTCCCAGCTTGAGTATCAGACTGCCTCCCGCCCTTTCTCTCCACGCAAGAGCTCGCTTTTGTTTACAATCCAAAACCAGTGACCCAAGATCCCCGTTCGCTCATGCGTAAACTCTCCATCCTCGCTCTCTGCCTCGCCACTCTGCTTCTCCCCTCCTGCTCCCCGCGCGACTTCCTCACCCGCCGCCTGGCCGCCGATCTGATCGCCGCCTCCGACGCGTTCAGCGCCCCACAGCAGCTCCAGCTCCGCACCGGCCTGATTTCCAACCAAGGCCGCCTCTCTCCGGAATATATCCAACTGCAACATCGCGGCTGGATTTCCGCAGCGAACGCTCCTTGCCCCGCGGCTCTGGCTCCGCCGCCTTGCTGGGATATCACGCTCACCCCCTCCGGCGTGGATACTTTTCAAAGTCTCATCGCCCCCGGCGACGCCGAAAAACCATCCTTCAACATTCCCGCTGCTCGTCGCGAACTCGTCGCCATCACCGGCATCGCCAAACAAGGCAATGTTGCCCATGTCGAATTCACCTGGCGATGGGTTCCCCTGAACGAAGTCGGCGCGGTTCTTTATTCTGGAGACGTCCACTATCAGTCATCCGCAAGTTTTCGCTGCTATGACGACGGTTGGCGAGTGGTGGAGCGCGTCTCCCGTCCCCCCGAATCTCTGGACGAATCACTCCAGAACGCCGAGCCTGCGCACTGAAGCTCCCGAATGCAACCCTTCGTGGTACTCAGTGTCCTTAGTGGTCCATTAGTTTTTATCCCCCAAGCAAACGAGCTCCCGACTGTTGCCAATCGCCGACGCGTCGTTGTATAAACAATTTCCCGCCAAGGGCCCTATGAAAATCTCCAAACATCTTTTGTGGTCGATCTTCGTTCTCGCTTCCGCATCGCCAGCCTTTGCTGATGGCAAGCCCAAACTCACGCTCGACGAATTCTTCAATTCCGTCAGCTACTCTAACGTCGCGCTTTCCCCCGACGGCGCCTCCGTCGTGATTGAAACCGAACGCGCCGACTGGGATCAGCAAATCTTCCGCACCGACCTCTGGCTCTACCGCGACGATGCCAAAACCGGCTCGCTCATCCAACTCACCCAGTCGGGACATGACGTCGATCCCAAATGGTCGCCCGACGGCCGCTGGATCGCCTTCCGCTCCGAGCGCAAGCCCTCCTCTGAAAAGGATTCCGATTCCGGCGACGACAAAAACAAAAGCAAAAACAAAGACAAAGATAAAGATGACGACAA
The DNA here is from genome assembly GCA_003164855.1 of Acidobacteriaceae bacterium. GTDB lineage: Bacteria > Acidobacteriota > Terriglobia > Terriglobales > Acidobacteriaceae > Sulfotelmatobacter. The sequence goes on along the minus strand of PLUI01000088.1, from coordinate 17,959 downwards.
AGGCGAAGTCAGCCAGATCTACCTGATCTCTCCCTCCGGCGGCGAAGCCATTCCCCTGACCCAGGGCCAGGAGGAAGTACACACATTTTCCTGGTCTCCCGACTCGCGCACCATCTACTTCGCCACCCGCAATCCGTGGACTAAGGCGCAAAAAGACGACTACAAGAAACAATGGAAAGATGTGGTGCAGTATCGCACCGCCGAACGCGGTGACACCATCTTCGCCCTCGACGTTGCCGCCGCCCTCACCCGCCACGCCGCATCCCCTGCAAAAGAAGATACTGACGCCGAAAAAGAATCCGATCTCACGCCCGGCGCTCGCGCCATTGCAACCTCGCCCCTGCGCGTAGACGATCTGATCGCCTCGCCGGATGGCACCAAGCTGGCTTTCATCTCCAGCGCCATCAACCAGCGCCAGGAGAAGTTTGAAGACTACGAAATTTATGCGCTCGATTTGGCAAACCCAGCTCTGCGCCAGCTAACCCACAATCAGGCTCAAGAGACCAGCCTGCGCTGGGCCAATGACAGTCGCCACCTTTTCTTCACCGTCGAAGTGGGAGACGTGACCGGCTCCTATCGCGATCTTCAACCGCACCTCTACTGGGTCGATAGCGAAAAGCCCGACAGCGAAAAGCCCGACAGTAATAAAAGCGAAACCGCCGCAATCGAGCAATGGGCCAAGGACTTCCTCGGTCCCGTCGACCATTACTCCGTCACCGCGGATGGCGTGCTCGCCTCCGCGCGTCTCGGAACCGAAGTGGCAATCTACTCCGTCGCGCAGCCGGCTCAATCCTTACACAAACTCACCGGATGGGAAGGCACGTACGAAATTCTCTCCACCACGCCGCACTCCCAACGCATTGCGTTCGTCTATTCGTCATTACAAAAACCGGCTGAAGTTTACCTGGCGGACAGCGCCGATAAACTTGATCAAGCCCGTCCCATCACTTCCCTCAACCATCTCCTCGCCGAACGCGACCTCCCCCAAGGCAAGCCCTACCGCTGGAAGGCCGACGATGGCACCACCGTCGAAGGCATGCTGATCTATCCTCCCGGAAAATTCGAACAGAAAAATCTCCCCCTGTTCACCTTCATCCACGGCGGCCCCGCCGACGCCGACGGCAACCACTTCGAAGCCGACTGGTATGAATGGTCGCGCCTTGCCGCCACGCAAGGCTGGCTGGTCTTCGAGCCCAACTACCGCGGGTCTTCCGGATACGGCGACAAGTTCCTCCAGCAGATCGTTCCCGTCATCGTCTCGCGCCCCGGCAAAGACATTCTCGAAGGCGTCGACGCCCTCGTCAAAGATGGCATCGCCGACCCCGCTCACCTCGCCGTCGGAGGCTACAGCTACGGCGGCTACATGACCAACTGGCTCATCACGCAAACCACTCGCTTCAAAGCCGCCGTCACCGGCGCGGGCGCAGTCGAACACGTCGGCAACTGGGGCAACGACGACACCACCTTCGACGATGCCTACTTCCTCGGCGGACGTCCCTGGGAAGCCCCCCAGCGCTATCACGACGAAGCCGCCATCTTCCAAATCGACAAAGTGAAGACGCCAACTCACATCGTCGCCGGCGCCAACGACATCCGCGTCGCCGTCCTGGAAGATTATTTGCTCGAGCACGCCCTCTATTCGCTGGGCATTCCGAACGCGCTCCTGATCTTCCCCGGCGAAGGCCACGAGCTCTCGAAAAATCCCTGGCACGGAAAAATCAAAGTCCGCGAAGAATTAAACTGGCTGCAAAAATACGGCGGCGTGCCCGTATCAAGCGGCGTGCCAGCATCAAACTGATCTCCTCACCTTATGTCATTCCGAGCGAAGCGAGGAACCCTGGTTTCGAGGGTGCCGGCAAATGTGGATTGTGGATTTAAAGTGGATTGTGGTTCTAACGATGCGCGCCTTCGTGTGCCGGAATCGCGCCCCGCGTGCCGTTCTTATAAACCACCCCGCCCTTCATCACAAATACCACGCGGCGGACGGCCGTAATATCTTGCAGCGGGTTGCCATCGAGAGCAATGATGTCCGCCTGCAGCCCCGGCGTAATCGACCCGACCTGATCGCCCATGCCCAGCGCTTCGGCTCCCACTGAATTGGCGGAGACCATCGCCGCCATGGGGTCCACTCCGCAGTCGCGAACGCGGTTGATAAAATCCTCCGCGTTGCGGCCGTGTGCGCCCGCCACGGCGTCCGTGCCGTAAGCCATTTTCAGCCCCGGAATGCGAACGGCTCGCTTGATGAATTCCTGGTGCGCCACGATGAGCCCTTTCATCGCCGCGAAGCCCTCTTCCGTGTAGTAGGGCGGAGCGAGATACTCGTCCTTGTACTGCAGGTAGGTTTCAAGCAGCAGCCCGGCTTGCGGATCAAGGTACGTCCCGCGTTCGGCCATCAATTTCAGATCGTCGTCCGATGCCCCCAACCCATGCTCCACCTCGCTGCACCCGGCAAGAGTTGCAGCCCGCACTGCGTCCCTGAAGGCATGCACGAGTGTGCGCAGACCCTGTTTCTTCGCTTCATCGCAGGCCGCATTCAATTGCTCCTGTGACATTGTCATCGTGCCCCGGGTCATGCCCCCCGACGCGTAGATTTTGATCAGGTCGGCGCCTGCTTCTTTTTGTTTCCGAACGAAGGCGCGGATTTCCTCCGGCGTCCCAGTCTGCTCGCCCCGCCCCATAAGTGGTTCCACGGCCGTCAGGATGCGCGGGCCGGGGAGCAAGCCTTTCGCGATGGCATCGCGCAAGGGAACGTCGGCGGGCGAGCCCACGCTTTGGATGGTGGTAAATCCCGCCATCAATGTCAGCCATGCATTCGAGGCTGCGGCATACGCCGCGTCCTGGGTCGTCCCTCCCTGGCCGGCATTTTTCCCGTCCCGGCCGAAGCTCCATGTGATGTGGACGTGCGCGTCAATCCAACCAGGCAGCACCGTCAGGCCGCGCAGGTCGTAGTCCACCGGCCCGGCCTTTGGATCAACGCTCTTTGGATCAACGCTTACAATCTTTGACCCTTCGACCACGATGCGAATGTCGTGCAGCACTCCGCCCTTGCCATCGAGCGCCGTGCTCGCGGCGATGACAATGCGTTTGCTCTGCGCCTGCCCGCGTGAAGAAACCTCCTGCGCCAGCCCGCAAACCCCAAGAATGCTGACCATGCTCAAAATGATCTTCGAGGAACGCACGCGAATTCTCTGCGGCCCCTTATTGTAAGCGGGAAAGCTCGAATATCTAGCGCGCGGCTACCTTCACGCCCCGCGACCCAGCCGCATAGCGCGCAATGCCCTTGTAGAGTGCTTCTGCGATCTGCTCGCGGTATCCGTCGCTGCGCAGCTTCTGCTCGTCCGTGGGACTGCTCACGAACGAAACTTCCGCCAGAATTCCGGGCATCGCAGTCTCGGTAAGAACCACGTACGAGGCTTCTTTCACCCCGCGGTCGCGTAAGCCGGGATTTTGCACCGACAAGGTTCCATAGAGCGAGCGCTGCACGCTGGCCGCAAGCCTGCGGGACTGCTCAATCTTTTCATGCAAATCAGCCGCTGAGAGCGCTACCGTCACCGGATTCTTGCCGTCGCTCTTGCCCGCCCGCGTCTCGATGTCCTTCGCACTCGGCGCGGAAAAGAAGTTCGTGTAATAAGTCTCCACGCCGCGCGCCGAAGGCAGGTCGCTATAGTTTGCGTGTACTGAGACAAACAGATCCGCCTGCGCCTGATTCGCTATTCCAGCCCGCTCGTCGAGCGGAATGTAATTGTCATCGTTGCGCGTGAGAATTACTTCCGCGCCCAGCCGGCTCTCCAGCAGTTTTCCCAGGCGCTGCGCAATCTCGAGCACCAGATCTTTTTCCAGCAGGCCGCGCCGTCCCACCGTTCCCAAATCCCAGCCGCCATGGCCCGCATCCACCACGATGCGCATCTTCGGCACTCGCGCGCGCAGTTGCAAGTCTTCGCGCGTGGGCGGAGGAACAATGATGGCTAGCTTCTCGCGTTCCGGCGCTCCCGGAAAGAGATTCAATTGCGACTTGTTACCCTCGCCCAGCTTCCGCACTTGCACTACTAGGCGATAAGGATTCGGCTCCAGGCTCACGGAAAAGTTCGAGTTACCTTTCGTCTCCAACACCACACGAGTCAAACCTGGCGCGGGATGCGCCACTCGAACCCGCGCCAGTAGAGCATCACCCACGTCAATTGTTTTCCCGTCAAGCTCAGGAGCCAATGAAGTATCGTGCAGATCGAAATAAATGCGATCCGGATTCGCCAGTCGATGCGCTTCGTACTGCACCTGATCTTCGAGGTCGAGCACAACCGTGCTCGAATCGGCGGACGACCAGTGCCGAATCCCGGTGATGCGCGTCGGCTTCGCTTGGTCCTGTGGTGCGATGTTCTCAGTGGAAGATTCAACCGGTGTATTCGCACCCGCCGTTGCCCCAGAATTGGCGGCGGAATTCATTTGCCCATCTGCGATGGAACCGGATGGAGCCACTGCGGAAGATGTTGCGATGGAAGACGGCACGACGGAAGACGAAGGCGCCGGCGCTGTCACCGGCTTCGTGATCATTTTCTGTTCAGGTCGAATCAATACATTACTGAGCTGCGCAGTTTTCAGTTTCCACCACACGCCTCCGGCCACTACAACGGAAACCACGAGCAGGATCAATACCAGAACAATTCCTGGATGACGCTCGGCAATCGGCTCTGGAGTTATTTCGGTCGCAGCCGCATCTTCTGGAATGCTGTCGGGCTCGGTGCTCAGCTCCGCCGCAGCCAAAGCTGCCGTTGGTTCAACAACCGCAGCGAGAACCACCGGAGCCGCGACTTCGGACGCTCCCTCAATTCGCTGCGCAGGTTCAGCCGCGGCAATGTTCTCCGCAGGAGTTTCAGTCGGCGGAGGGGCTTGAGTCGGAACGGCAGGCGCGGTCAACTGCGCTTCCGCCACCTGCGCCGCTTGCGCGAAGCGATCTTCGTCCTCAGGTTTGAGCGCGCCAAGGATCAACTCCGCCAGCAATTCCAGGCTGCTGACATCGCTGTCGTTGAAGCCGAACGGGTCTGCCGAGAACGCTTCCAGCAGACCGATCACCCGGCGTCTTCCGCAAAGTGGCACCGCAACCATGGAGCGCGCGCCCAACTGCCGGCACGCGTAGAGGTTTACCCGCTCGTCCGTCTCGGTGTCATCGCAGCGGATAATCTGCGCCATGCGGAAACATGCCCCGGAGAAAGCGGAGTCGCGCTGGATGCGCGCGCCCACGTCCGGCTTGATCGCGCCCGCCGAGGCCCGCAGAACAATCTCATTGTTTTCGGCCAAAGCGATCCCCAGCCCATCGGCGCCGGTGATGGCAATAGCCCGTTCCGCGACGAGTTGCAGCACCTCGTCCAGAACAAACTGCTCCGTCGGCTCAAACTCGGCGGCTGGAGAAATCGTCTCAAATCCATGATGCCGTGAGGCCAGCGCACGCCGTTGCCGCACTTGCTGATGCAGGGCCGAAAATGCCAGCAGCGCCTGGAGGGCATCGCCTCCTAACGGCCGTAACTGGCGGCGATCAGAAGCGGCGATGGGATCAGATTGGCGAGAAGAAACTTGATAGAAACTGTTTTGCTCCGCAGTCGCGCCACTCCTCTCCCGCGGCCATGACGGCACTCGCGCATCCACGTCGATTTCCGGTTTGGTGGGAGTTGTTGCCATTGCGTCGCTGACCGGCCAATCCCCTTCTAGCGAGTTTGGCCATACCGCAGAGCTCTTGTCTATTGACTACTTGGCGTAGCCGCCACGCTTGTGCCAATGCAGTTCCGAAACAGCTTTTTTCTGGCTTTAACAGTAAGCTAGCGGGATTTCACTTGAGTTGCAATGATGCGTACATGCCCTTTCGGCCATGGACTTTCGTAAGAGTCCTGTCCGCGGCTTTCCAAATTCCGTAAAAGCTTCAGCTTGGTGCAGCGTCCTCCAAAAACAAGCGTACAATCCTTGACGTTTTATAAAGTCTCTTTCGAACGAAACGCCGCTACGAACTGGAGGCTACACATGTCCGCGCCCCGCTCTCACGGGCTCCCCAGCCCTACGGTGTGCGCCGGAATTGTCATTGCCATGCTGGCAATGATCATTATTCCCGCAGCCATCACGCTGCACACCGTGCACAATCCGGTTACGCTCGTACCCACCAGTCAAAATCCCACCCCGCACGGCTATACGTGGAGCCTCTTGCTGTTTATCGTCCCCAGCGTGTTTATTGCAGGATGGTTTTTGCCGAGCGAGGGATTGCACATTCCGCAGCGGGCGTTTCGCTGGGCGCTCATCATTCTCGTGCCGCCAGGTTTTTTTCTCGATTTCGTTTTTGCGCAGTGGTTCTTTTGCTATCCCAATACCGGCGCCACGTTGGGCATTTCCGCTCCTGCACTCGGCAGGCCGGTTCCCATTGAGGAGTACGTTTTTTATCTCACCGGCTTTCTCACAGTTCTTCTCCTCTATGTGTGGCTCGGCGAATTCTGGCTGGCGGCTTACAACGTGCCCGATTATCCTACCGAAGCCAGGAAGACGCTCCGCCTTCTGCAGTTTCATCCAACCTCGCTGATTGTCGCGGTCGTTCTGATTGGCGCCGCCTGGGTTTACAAGAAACACTTCGCCATGCCCGTGGACCAACCCGGCTTCCCCGGATACTTCACAGTTCTGGTGGCTGGGGGCTTGCTTCCATCCGTCAGCTTTTTCTCGGTAGCGCGGCGCTTCATCAACTGGCGCGCGCTCAGCCTGACGCTTTTCTTTATGCTTTTGATCAGCCTGCTCTGGGAAGCTACTCTGGCCGTGCCCTATCACTGGTGGAACTTTCAGCACCGCCAGATGATTGGACTTTTTATCGGCGCTTGGTCCGGCCTGCCCATCGAAGAAGTAGGCGTGTGGATCGCAGTCACTTACGCTACGGCGATTGTCTTTGAAGTCGTGAAGGTCGGGATAGCGTCGGAGCGCTCTTTGCGCGAGACCATGTGGGGCGCGAGACAAGGCTAGTTGTCTAGTGTGCGGAAGAACTGCCCGGGGAATCAATTCAGTTACTGCCGGCCTGCTTGTGTGAGAAACTAAAATCTCAATAACTGGGCCCCGTCCGACCTTTTCCTGGCGGAGAGTATGCAGGTAGTATCTTTTCCCGCGCGGCAAGCACGCTCCGGTTATCGCCACGAACTGCGCACGCTAACCTACGTTACCCTCGACGCCGCGAATGGTGGAATCGTTCGCAATCTCAACCGCTACGGGGTGGCTGTGCAGGCAGTTGCGCCGCTGCGCCGGCAACAGCGGGTGCGTCTGCGCTTCGAGTTGAGGTTTCCTCGTTTGCGCGTGGAGGCTTACGGGCACGTCACCTGGGCTAGTTCTACGGGACAGTGCGGCATCCGTTTTGTGGACTTATCGACACAAACCGCACGCCAGATTGACGAGTGGATCTTTTCCAACCTTCTGCAGTCACTTGCCCGCGAGGCGGCGCATCCGCGCTCGATTTTCGGAGCCTCTGTCGTCTCGATTGTTCGCGAAGAAAATGGTCCGGAAGAAAACGACGGGCTGACTCTGTCGGCTCTGCCACGTCCTTCGATCCGGCTGCAGCCAAGCTCAAACGTGCAAGAGCAGTCGCAGGTCCCGAATCCACATCGTGATGAAGATGTTGCAGATGCAGCCCGCGATCCCGATGCGCAATTGAACTGGCTTTCCCGGCCGCTTTCAGGGCGCACTCTCGCGTGGATGGTAGATAGTCTCGTCGTGATGGCGGCGTTGCTCCTGTTCGCTCTGATTTTTCTGTCGATTGCCCACGAACTTCCGCAGTGGCCGCTTACCGTGGCCGCTACTTTAGTGGCTGCGGTTTTCGTTGCCGCCGCTTACTGGGCGTTGTTTGCGGTGTTTGGAGGAGCAAGCCTGGGTGCGCGGTTAGCCGACGCAGCATCCGCTTCTGGACAGGAAGGAAAAGAGTATGACGCGGTCCACTTGCGGTGATCCGAAACGCGTCAACTCCAAAATGAAATGTGAAATCGGAAACTGTGAACTAACTAGAACTGAGAAATGCACGCGCCTAGTTCGCAAAATACTGCTGGGCCAGCCAAAGCCGTAAGCTCTGTTGCGTCTGCGCCGCAATCTTCACAAAGCGGATGCCAACATTTCCCCGATCGTCAGACCAGGCCACTTCGACGTCGGCCTTCACTCCGGTCTTTGTTCCGGGAAGCGCGAACGAGGCACGCAACAGATCGCTGGCATTGAATCCATCGTCGACTCGAACCTGCAGTCCGCCCTGGCTGAGGTTGATCAACTCCGCCTCCACTCGTTTCTGATGGCGGCCAGTCAAAGTTACAGGCACGTCCAGCCCGGCGCGATGGTAGCGTAATCGTCCGTCGAGGATCATATTGCGCGCGGCGGAAAGGGTGCGTACCGCCTGTTCCACGGAGATCGGCTTGTCGAAGGCAAACATGGCGCCAGTAGTCTGCATATCGGGCCGGCCATGCGGTCCGCCCATGATGACCAGAGGCACTGTGCTCGCAAGCGGGGCTTCCCGCTGCAACTCGCGAAAAAATTGTCCGGTGCCGTTCAGGTCGCAGTCGACGATCAGCGCATCGACTTTGGTGTTTGTGAGCCGCGTCAGGGCGCGTTGCGGTTCGCTCTCGACGGCGACATCCATGTGCAAGCCGCCGAGGATACATTCCAGAACACTTACTTCCTGCCAATCACGCGAAACTACCATCGACGAAAGTGTCATGACTCCACTGTATCCACAGTGGTAACGGCGACGTAGATCACCAACGTAATGCGGGCTTCGGGCTTCGGCTGTCGGGCTCCGGGCTTTGTCGTGTTGGGTCTTGCTGATTTCTGAAACATAATTTGATTGTCGAACCGGAGAGAGTGCAGCCTTCGAAGCCCGAAGCCCGAAGCCCGAAGTCCGAAGTCCGAAGCCCGGAAGCCGCTCCTACGCGCCGGCAGCCTTGCTCTGGCTGCGATACCAGTCGACCGTGCGCCGCAAGCCTTCCTCGAAATCCACCTCAGGTTTGTAGCCGAGATGTTGTTCCGCATGAGAGATATCGGCGAGGGAGTGCTTGATGTCGCCGCCTCGTTCCGCGGCATAAACGGGAGAACCGGAGTACGACGTGAGTTTCTGCAGAAGTTTGAACGTTTGATTGAGTGTGATCCGGCGTCCTGTGGCCACATTGAAAACCTTGCCTGCTACTTGCGCTGCCGGAGCCGTGCAAGCCAGCAGGTTGGCCTCGACGGCATTGTCTATGTAGGTGAAATCCCGGCTCTGCTCGCCATCGCCAAACATGGTAGGCTGCTGTCCGCTTAGCATCTGGGTGATGAACTTCGCCAGCACACCGGAGTAAGGCGACGATGGATCCTGCCGTGGACCAAAAATGTTGAAGTAGCGCAAGGCGACGGTTTCCAGTCCGTAGCAGCGGTAAAAAGAAATCATGTAGCGCTCGCTGGCCAGCTTGGCCACGGCATACGGCGAAATCGGGTCGGGCGTCATGCGCTCGTGTTTGGGCAGCGTGGGCGTATCGCCGTAGGCGGAAGACGACGCGGCATAGATGACGCGCTTCACCTTGGCGTCGCGGGCCGCGACCAGCACATTCACGGTGCCATCCACATTCGCCCGGTTGCTCCCGACGGGATCCAGAACGGATTTTGGAACGGACGGGATAGCAGCCTGATGCAAAACGTAGTCCGCGCCGTCGCAGGCGAGCTTCATGGCGTCAAGATCGAGAATGTCGGCCTCGCGAAAATCAATCTGGTTCAGGATCTGGGCGAGATTTTCGCGCCTCCCAGTCGAAAAATTATCGACTCCGCGAACCTGCTGCCCGCGCCGCAACAGCTCGTGCGCCAGAGACGATCCAATAAAACCGCCGATGCCCGTAATAAGATAAACCGCCATAGACTTTCATCATAACCAATCGACCGGATCGTTGGCGCGGGCAACGAGCGGGCACAGAAAAACCGAAGTAATCCAAACTGAGAACTGAGAAATGAGAACTGTCTACTTCGGCGCACTCTGGCTTTTTCGCAGAATGCGAAGAAATTCTTCCCGGCCCAAAATATGGCGTTCCTCAAAGAAGTTCATGACTGCCTGTAGGGCGGCGGCCGGGTTGGTGATCGGAGCCAGAGCGGCGGGCGCGGGTATCACTGCAGAACCCGCTTCGGGGCGCGCGCCTAAAATCACCGAAGGCCGCGAGAGCGATCGCAACAGTTCGCGCAATCGCTCGCGATCCGGATCCGGCATCGTGGTGAAGCAAACTCCCATGCCCAGGTTCGGGTACACCACCCGCACCTCGCCGTTGCTTTCGAGCCGGAAGCCGTTGACCTCCAGGGTCAACGCGACTTTGGCCCCAACGCGAAACGTTGACATGGCCTCGAGGTAACATCCGTGCAAACTGATGTCGGTGAAAGTAGCCCAAGTCGACACGCCGCTGCCGAGTTCGCGCAGGCGCGCGCTTCCCTGGCAGCGGTAGCGAGGGCTTTGCCGCTTGTTGTCCGCAGTGGAATTTGGGATATCGGGCTGAGACAGGGGCCCGCGCGCGGGAGCCGCGCCCGCGGCCCGAGGTGCGGATTGCTTCAAAGCGGCCAGATATGCCGCGCCGGCGCTGTTTTCGTCAGACATACCTGCGGACTCGCCTCTCCGCTACGAGGCACATCTGAGCTTTCCCGGGCCCTCGCTGCGCGGGGAGTCTCTGTCTGACTCTATCGGAACTTTTCCGCGGAAGATTTACCCGAGAGAATGGGCTTGCGACGAAGGGATGCAGGCGTTTCCGCAACGGGAAGAATTCAAGACTGGAACGCGGCGGAAGGGAAGCCTGCGGCACACTGCCGAATCTTGTTCCATACCTCGTCCCGTCCGGCCCGGGTTTTCGCCGAGAATGGAACCACCGTCGCGGTGGGATATGCCTCAGAGAGCCCCGTGAGAGCGTTGCGCAGCTGATTGTTGGACAGCCGGTCGCTCTTGGTGGCAATCAGAAGAGATTCGCGCCCCGAGGCATTAAGAAAGTCTAATAACTGGCGATCGCTGTCCTGCGGAGGAACGTTCACATCCACCAACGCCAGGCACAGCACCAGGGTGGGACGTTCGTTGAGGTAGGGCTCGATGAATTTTGGCCACTCCTGGGAAATTTCGCGCGACAGCTTGGCATAGCCGTAACCCGGCAGGTCGGCGAAAATGACCTCCGGCCGCGGTTTTCCCGGCCAGCGTACTTCGAAGAAGTTAATGCTGCGGGTGCGGCCGGGAGTGGAACTGGTACGGGCCAGCTTGGCATCCACCAGGGTATTGATCACGCTGGACTTGCCCACATTCGATCGCCCGAGAAAGGCAACCTCGGGCAGGCTGGGAGCAGGGAAGTGCGCGGCATCCGTGGCCGCCGCCATGAATCGCGCCATTACTCTCATAGGCAGTTCTCAGTTGTCAGTTCTCGGTTCTCAGGTGCCATGGTTCAAGTGTGCAATGGGGTGACGGGGATTGGCAAGCTGGCAGGAAACTGGGTAGTGCCCTCACAATTAGGACACTACGGGAAACTGGAAATCAACTCTTGCGGAACTGCTTGCTCAGAGTGAGAGCCTGATGCTGGTAGGACGATCCTATATTCGTGCCATAGATCTTGTGCGGCCGGGACAGCAGCGGCATATAGTTCAGCCGTCCCACAAGCTGCCCATGCTCCATCAGGAACGGAACTTCGTGGGCGCGAACTTCGAGCACCGCTGGGGTTCCCTTGATGTCGTTGGACCCGTAGCCGAATCCAGGATCGAAGAACCCGGCGTAATGAATGCGAAACTCCCCGTCGGAAGGATCGAAAGGCACCATCTCCGCCGCGAATTCTGGAGGAACGCTCACCCGCTCTTTGGACGCAAGTATATAGAAGTCGCCTGGTTCGAGAATCAGGCTCTTACTGACATTCTGATGACGAACTTCCCAGAACTCTTCCGTCGCATAGAAATTAACCTTGTCCAGTTCGATGGCCGGAGCATAGCGCTTCGCCTTATAGGCAATAATTTCGCCCTCCGCGCCTTCCAGATTTATCGTGATTCTCAGCCCGCGCTCCACTCGCGCCTTGCTGGGGCTGTCTTCCTCGTAGACCAGCGGTTCTTCACGATCCAGCCCTCTGATCGTACTGTCGCTCGATCGCGGATTGCCTTGCACAAAACGCAGTTGGCTTAACCGCATCCCCGCTCGCAGGGCAACAGTAAAAGTACGGGAAACAACTTCGGCGTAGAGTTTGCCTTTGTATCCCGGCGGAACGCGGTCGAACTCGGTGCCGTAATCCGTGATCAGGCGCGTGAAAATGTCGAGGCGGCCAGTCGTACTCTTCGGATTCGCCTTCCCTGAAATGTTTTCCGGCAGGTTCAACTCTTCCACCAGCGGAATGATGTAGACGCAATCTTTTTCGAAAACGGGCGCGCCGGTCAGATCGACACGCGTCATCCGCAGTTCCTTGATTTTCGCCTCAACCGTGCTGTTCGGGCCCGGCAAAAAACTCGCGCGCACGCGATGCGCCATGTCGCCGAGCCGCAGGTCGAGACTCGCCGGTTGAATGTGGTCTGGATTGATCGCTGGCGTCGCCCTGATATTCCCGCGGGCGATCAGGTTGCTGATTTCTTGCGAAGGCAGTATTCCGGTTGTCCGGGATCGAGCGGCTTCGGCCGGTTGCTCCGACCCGTTTTCAAAGGCAATCTGACTCTGGTTGGATGTGGACATCGTAAGAGCCCCTATTGTAACGCTTCGCGGGAAATAGAGACGATCAGGCAGTACGGCAGGGGCGAAACGATCTCAGCAAGGAGCTCTTATTGTGCGGTCCGGCTTCGCGATGGAAACTCTCTCACGAGTCTCTAGTCACATTAAGCTTAAAGGGATCCTTCGACTACGTTGCCGTCCGCCATCGCGCACGGCAACTCCGCTCAAGGATGACAGTGGTAAACGGTTGGCGCAGCGTCGCCGACTACTGATGCGCCGCCGGACTATCTCCGGTGCTCGAAGTCAGGGGCGCGATCGGGCGCGTGGCTTCTTCCTCGCCGAGGGACTGCAGGGGAGATTCCAAGGCGATTTGCAGCACCTGATCCATCGTATCCACGAAATGCAGCTTCATGGCATTGCGTAAGTTTTCCGGAACCTCGGCGATATCTTTTTCATTGTCCCGCGGCAGGATGACCTCGAAAAGTCCGGCGCGGTGCGCAGCCAGCAGCTTTTCCTTCAGTCCGCCGATGGGTAACACTTTGCCGCGCAGCGTGATTTCGCCGGTCATGGCAAGATCTCGCCGCACCGGAATCTTGCTCAGCGCGCTGGCAATCGCGGTGGCAATGGTGATGCCCGCCGACGGTCCGTCCTTTGGAATTGCGCCTTCCGGCACGTGCACGTGCAGATCGAG
>PLUI01000088.1:0-4593 GCA_003164855.1 Acidobacteriaceae bacterium | reverse complement strand
AATCGAGCCTCCGACTTCAGTCCAGGCCAGCCCGGTGACCAATCCCACTTCGCTCTTCTCATGAGCCAGGGTGTCGCGGAACTTGATGACGCCCAGGAAGTCAGTGACATTTTCGCCGGTCACCGCGATCGTGTAGTTTTCGCCTTCCTTTACCACCTTGCGCGCGACTTTGCGGCAAACGTTGCCGATTTCGCGCTCCAGGTTGCGCACGCCNNTGCTTTTTCACCAGGAACTGCTTGGCGATCTCCACTTTTTCCTGCTCGGTGTAACCGTGAAGGCGGAGCACTTCCATGCGGTCCTGCAGAGCGGGAGGAATGGTGTGCATTACGTTCGCCGTAGCTACAAAAAATACCTGCGAGAGATCGTATTCGACGTCGAGGTAGTGATCGACAAACATGTAGTTCTGTTCGGGATCGAGGACTTCGAGCAGGGCGGCCGACGGGTCGCCGCGGAAGTCCATTGACATCTTATCGACTTCGTCCAGCATGAAGACCGGGTTCTTGGNNTGCGAACGAACTTGCGTCCCGTGGCCTTGGCGATCGACATGCCCAGCGAAGTCTTGCCCACGCCTGGAGGTCCAACAAAGCATAGAATCGAACCCTTCGGATTCTTGACCAGCTGGCGCACCGCGAGAAATTCCAGGATACGTTCCTTGATTTTCTCCAGGCCGTAGTGGTCTTCGTTGAGAACTTTTTCGGCGCGCGAGATGTTGCGGATTTCCTTCGACCGCTTCTTCCACGGCACTGCCAGCAGCCAGTCGAGATAATTGCGCGACACCGTAGATTCGGCCGACATGGGCGGCATCGCTTCCAGCTTCTTCAGTTCCTGCAGGGCCTTGTCTTTGACGTCCTTCGGCATGCCGGCGGATTCGACCTTCTTCTTCAGTTCGTCGAACTCGCTCTTTTCGCCGCGGCCCAGTTCCTTCTGGATCGCCTTGATCTTCTCGTTGAGGTAGTACTCTTTCTGCGCCTTCTCCATCTGCCGCTTGACGCGCGACTGGATGGTGCGGTCCACGTTGAGCTTTTCGATCTCCACGTCGAGCACGTCGGCGATGCGGTTCAAACGCTCTGAAGGATCGAAGATCTCCAGCAGTTCCTGCTTTTCTTCGATGGAAAGCTGCAGGTTGGCAGCAATGATGTCGGTCAGCTTGGCCGGATCTTCCATGCGGACCGCTGAAATCATTGTTTCGTAATTCAGCGCCTGGCACAGCTTCACATACTGCTCAAACAGCGTAGTTACGCGCTGCATGCCGGCTTCGATCTGGGCATTCATCTCAACAGGGTAGCGAGCGACGCGTACGGAAGCCTGCATGTAGCCGTCGGAGTCGGTGGCCTGCAGAAGCCGGCCACGCTCGATGCCTTCGACCAGAACCTTGATATTTCCGTCGGGCAGCTTAAGGCTCTGCACAATGTTGACGATGGTGCCGACCTGATAGATCTCGTTGGACTTAGGTTCGTCGATGGAGGCATCGTGCTGGGTGGCCAGGAAGATTTTTTTATCCGCGGCGAGAGCTTCTTCCAGAGCGCGCACGCTGGACTCGCGGCCCACCACGAATGGCGTCATCATGTAGGGAAAGATGACCACGTCCCGAATGGGCATCATGGGCAGCTTTTTGGTTTCGAATTTTTCCTTGGATGTGGTCACTCAATCTCCCCTGGGTCAGCGCTCAATGACAATGCTGAATGACAGTGCCTAATGACAATCGCGGCGCCAGTTCCCTACCACCTGCCGTCAGTTCTCAGTTTACTACTCTTTTATGGCACTTTGGCTATCCGGCTTTTTCCAGCGTCGAAAGAGAGGCGTTGCGTTTTTCGACCATCTCCCTGGTGACCTCGAACTCTTTTAGTTTCTTCTGGCTAGGCAAGTTAAACATCAAATCGAGCATCAGTTCTTCCAGAATCATGCGCAGCCCGCGGGCCCCGACTTTTCGGGCCATGGCCTGGCGGGCGACCGCGCGCAGAGCGTCGTCGCTGAACTTCAAGCGAACATTCTCGAACTCGAACAAACGCTGGTATTGCTTGACGATGGCGTTCTTGGGGCGGGTCAGGATCTCGATCAAGGCAAATTCATCCAGATCTTCCAGCATGCCCATGACTGGCAGGCGGCCAACGAACTCGGGGATCAAACCGAACTTGATCAAATCTTCGGGCTGCATCTCGCTGAGCAATTCGAAGTTGCGCTTGCGCGCGGCAACCGCTTCTTCCTTCTCTTCTTCATTGCCGGCACGGAATCCCAGGGATTTTTTCCCGACGCGCCGGCCGATAATCTTTTCCAGGCCAACGAACGCTCCTCCGCAAATGAAAAGAATGTTGGTGGTATCGACCGGAGTGAATTCCTGGTGAGGATGCTTACGTCCGCCCTGCGGCGGAACGTTGGCGATCGTTCCTTCGAGAATCTTCAACAGCGCCTGCTGCACGCCTTCACCGGAAACATCGCGCGTGATCGAAGGATTTTCGTCCTTGCGTCCGATCTTATCGATTTCATCGATATAGATAATCCCGGTCTGGGCGCGGCTGACATCGCCCTCGGCCGCCTGCAACAATTTGAGGATGATATTTTCCACATCCTCGCCCACATAGCCGGCTTCGGTGAGGGTGGTGGCATCGACAATGGCGAAGGGCACGTCAAGCATGCGGGCCAGAGTCTGCGCCAGGAGCGTCTTGCCGGTTCCAGTCGGACCGATGAGCAGAATGTTGGACTTGCTCAGTTCGATGCCGTCGCCCGCCGTCTTCTGGCGGTTCATGAAGATGCGCTTGTAGTGGTTGTAGACCGCGACNNGCGCGGGGATAATCGCTGGGCGACGAGATCAGTTTGGCTACGGCATCCTGCGACTTATGGCAGAACGAACATCGCAGGATCTCGTCGGAGCCTGACTTATTTTTCACTCGGCTCTACTCCTTTTTCTAGTACCGAGTACCAAGTACCAAGTTGCGAGTGCGGGCGATGTGCGCGGTGCTCGGTACTTGGTACTCGGTACTGCTTTTCACGAAGGCCTATCCTACCGCTTTTCCGGTCTTATAGATGATATCGTCTATGATTCCGTATTCCTTTGCCTGCTGCGCGTTCATAATAAAGTCCCGCTCCACGTCTTTCTCCACTTTATCCAGCTTCTGTCCGCTATGCTTCGAGAGTAACTGGTTTGTAATCTCGCGCATACGCAGGATTTCGCGGGCATGGATGTCGATATCGGTAGCCTGACCCGACAAACCTCCCATCGAAGGTTGGTGAATTAAAATGCGGGAATTGGGCAAAGCCAGCCTTTTCTTGGGTTCCCCGGCCGCCAGCAGCAGCGCCGCCATCGAGGCTGCCTGGCCGATGCAGATGGTGGTTACGTCATTCTTCACATATTGCATGGTGTCGTAGATCGCCATGCCCGCGGTAATCGAGCCGCCCGGTGAATTGATGTAGAGCTGGATGTCTTTCTCAGGATCTTCCTGCGCCAGGAACAGCATCTGGGCGATGACCAGGTTGGCAATGTTGTCGTCAATCGGCGTGCCGATGAAAATGATGTGGTCTTTCAGCAGCCGGGAGTAAATGTCATAGGCGCGTTCGCCGCGGCCCGTCGATTCGATCACCATCGGTACCAGCATCATTTGTGGGTCGTTCTTATTCACGTTCACCCTTTCCACACTCCTGCCCTTCGGTCGGTTTCGTCGCTCAGGGGAGGATCGAAATGGTCCGCATCACATCATGCGGACTGGTGATACAGAAAATCGAGGGTCTTTTCGTTGCGGATTCTTGTCCGTATCCTATCGAGGCCCCCATCCCGTGTCAAACGTGCGCGCACGGCTTCGGACGTCTGTTTTGACTGTCTGGCCAGCGCTTCCAGTTCGTGATTCAGTTCTTCGTCACTGACTTGCACATTTTCTTCCTCCGCCACTCTTTCGAGCAGCAGCGCCGCTTTTACATCATGTACTGCCTGCTCGCGCTGACCCACGCGCAGACGGTTCAAATCCATTTTCTTCATCTGCTCGGCGGTTAAACCCTGGGCCGCCAGCGCGCGCAATCCCCGCTCCAGCCGGAGGTCAATCTGCTACTCGATCATCGAATCGGGAACTTCAAAGTCGTTTCGCTGAATCAGTTCCGCCATCAACTTCTCTTTGGCCGCATGTTCGGCTTCATGCTTGCGCTCGGCTTCCATCTGCTCGCGAATGGCCTTGCGTATGTCGTCCATTGTCTGGAATTCACCCAGTTGCTTGGCGAACTCGTCGTTCATTTCCGGCAGACTCTTCTGTTTGATGGACTGGACCTTGACCGCATAGCTGAACGCCTTGCCCGCCAGGCGCTTGTCCTGCGTATCCTCCGGATAGTTGACGTCAAACGTCCGCTCATCTCCGGCGCTGGCCCCGCGCAGGTGTTCGGTAAATTCGGGCATCGTGTTCTGGCCCGCAATTTCGACCAGCACTTCATCCATGTGGACGGGCTGGCCTCCGCCAGCCTCTTCGTCGTCGGACTTTTGTCCGGCTTTGGGATGGCCATCGAGCGAAACCTGGGCGAAATCGCCGTCGGCGAGGGGGCGACCCTCCACCGGATTGAAAGTGGCGTTGCGCTCGCGTAGATCGGTCAGCGCCTTTTCGACATCCTCCTCGGAAA